>DATFTC010000258.1:0-2753 GCA_035262305.1 Myxococcaceae bacterium
GGACAGCGATGGAACCCAGATCGCTCTCTACTTTGATTCCAAAACACACCTGCTAACCAAGTACGAAACTCTGGGCGACAACCCGGTGCTGGGAGACGCGCTCACCGAAGTTGTATTGTCCGACTATCGGCCGATCGGAGGTGTGAAGCTTCCCTTCCGAGTGATCAATCGAACTGCCGGCGAGCTTACCCAGGAGTTGGAGTATAGCGAGGTCACCGTCAACACCCGTCCGAACGACAGCCTATTCGAAGTGCCAGCGTCGGCCGAGAAGGGATTGCCCTTCGGACCCGTCACGACCGTAGAGTTGACGAAGCTCGCAGAAGGCATCTATTTCGTAGCCGGTAGCTCACACAATAGCCTGCTTGTCGCTTTCGACGATCACCTGATGCTCGTCGAGGCTCCTCTGAGCGAAGAGCGCTCTCAAGCGGTGATCACCAAAATCAAGGAAGCGGTGCCCGGCAAGCCAATTCGATACTTGGTTCCCACGCATTACCACTACGATCATTCGGGTGGTATTCGGAGCTTCGTTGCCGAGGGAGCCACGATCGTCACCACGCCTGGCAACAAGAGCTTCATTGAGAAGATGGCTGCCGCGCCCCATACCATCAAACCGGACCGTCTTTCCCTTCAGCCGCGGAAGCCGGTGATTGAAACTTTTACGAAAAAGAGAGTGTTTACTGCAGGAACACAAACCGTCGAGCTTTACGATGTGGGCCCTAATCCTCATGTGACCGAATTGGTCGTCGCCTATCTGCCCAAGGAAAAGCTGATCTTTGCCGTCGATGTTTTCGGTATCCCGTTATCCGGCCCCGTTCCAGCGGCGAGTCCATCGACGCGCGACTTCGCGGACAAGATCAAGGCGCTGGGCCTTCAGGTCGAGCGAATCGCTTCGGGTCACGGCAAGGTCGGCACCATGGAGGATCTCCAGAAGGCACTGGGAGTACGCGCCTCTAGGTAGGCGGACTGGCCCCGATCGGCCCCATTTCCTGCGCACCGCCTGTCACATACTTCCTCTGAGTGTGCGCTGATCTGATCGCGCCGAATCAAGGTACAGTTTTGGCCTCCCCATGCATCGGAACGCCTGGCCGCTGCTCGCTGCTGCGTCTTTTGCGTTGCTCAGCTGCGCATCGCATCCCACGCTCAAAGAACGGCTCGGCAATTCCGAGCGCCGGGCCACCGAAGCTGAGCGCCTCCTCGATCAGGCAGAGCACCAGATGGAGGCGTTGGAGCCGGATGAGGCCGATTCGACGCTAAAGCAAGCGCAGCAGGCCGTCTCCGATCCGGATTTCGGCTTTTACCCGGAGCGCCAAGCAATCGCGCAGCGCCTCGGGGCGGACGCGAGGCGGCTTCCGCAAGTGAGAAAGCAGCGCGAGGCTCGAGACCTCGCGATCGCCGTGGAGAAACGTCGCGTAGAGGTGGAAAAAGTCCTCGCCGAGTTCGAGCCAGCCATGTGGGCGGTCAAGAGGCCCGAGCTGGCTGGTGCGGATATCGATCGAGCCAACGAAAGGGCGAATGCTCTCAAGGACGCGCTCAACGACGGGAGCGAGCTGGAAGTCAAGGACGCGCGCTACGCGGCCTATGCGAAGCGACAGTATCGGCTCCTGGAGCAGTCTCGGTCGGAAATCGAGCTAGGAAAGACGAGGCTCGAATTCGCGGGCGGACCTGGAAAGACACGCCAGCAGGCGCTCGAGGTCAGCAAGCGAGCAACGCTCGAAAGAGATCGCCGCAAGCAGGCCAAGCTGCGAACCAAAGCCCGACAGATGTTTGCCGCGTGCGCCAACGAAGGTCAGGGAATGTTGGCCCGATTTCCAAAGCTGGCCTCCGCGGTGACGAAGATGGGAGATGAAGAGGTATCGCCCCAGTTCGTGGTCAAAAGCTGCACTCTGCGAGCGAAGCCGCCAAGCGCCGCCTCCCCAAAATTGGCGCGCAAGGCCAGCAGAAAAACCTAGGCCGGCTGTACTCCCCTTGCCGGCCTCACGTGTCAACGTTGACACTTCGCGCCGCCGATCGAAAAAGCTAAGCCGTTAAGGCCACTTGCAGGCAATTTTCGCGCGGGAATTTCGAAAAAAATTATTTCAGGCCCGCCGGGGAACGCGGGCTGGGGCGCGGCGAGTCGGCGCGAATTGCCACGCCGAGCGATTCCGCGCAAACCCGCGATCCGACTCGTGGTGCTGCGAAATTGACCAGCGCTGGTCAAGGCCCTTTTTTGGCCGAAAACCTTCATAGCTGCGGGGACTTCCAGCTCGGGAATTTTCGAAAATAATCAGACCGGCAATCGGCGGAACCTCGTAAGTCGCGTCCAAGTTGTAATGGACAAACGCTCGTGTCTCGCGAGAACAATCCGTTCGAAGCCGCGGTAGTCACGGTGGGCACGTTCCGGAGCGGGACCAAGCGCAACATCATCCCCGAAGAGGCCAGGCTCGAGCTCACCGTGCGTTCCTACAAGCCGGAGGTGCAGAAGAGGCTGCTCGCCGGAATCGAGCGCATCGCCAAGGCGCAGGCGCTGTCCGCCGGCGCGCCGCGCGAACCGAAAGTCGTCGTCCTGGCGGAGGAGGCGTCCGAAGTGGTCGTGAACGACCCAGCGCTCATCCAGCGCCTGAGCGCTCCCCTCAAGCGCGCGTTCGCAGACAAGGTCGGGCCGATCGAGCCGACGTCGGGTTCAGAGGATTTCGGCGTCTACGGGCGCGTCGCTAGAGTGCCGGGCGTCCAACTGCGGATCGGCGCTTCCGATCCCGTGGAGTTCGCGAAAGCGA
>DATFTC010000259.1:0-27661 GCA_035262305.1 Myxococcaceae bacterium
GCAGAGCTTGGCCATTTGCGGCCGGCGCGCTGGTTCTCGCGAGCATCGGAGCCGTTGCGCTGGTGCGCTCACCGCGGTGGAGTGGCGAAAGGTCGATCGACGACGCCGCCCACTCCAAGCTCAGCTCGCCGGCGGACCAGCCTGTCCCGGATGGCGCTGCGAAAGTCCTGCCGCCGCCCAGTCCGCGAAGGCTCGCCACCGTCGGGCCCGCTCTGCCGTCGGACAATTCAGTCAACTGGACGGAGATTATTTCCGAGCAACCTCAGCTTGGCGCGACAGGTCAGGTGATTCCCGCCAAGGACACACCGCGACCCATCCGCAAGAAGAAGAAGAAGATCTCGGCTGATGGCATCATTGATCCGTTTGATCCCTAGCGCATCGCCCCGACTCGTCGGTCTTTGTCTGATTGCCACTACCGCCTTGGGTGCAGCGCAAAGACCCGAGTTGGATCGCGATCGGACCGCGCGCGCCAGATTCGTCGAGGGAACGAAGGCGTACAACCTCGGCCAGTTCGAGGCTGCGCTCACCGCCTACAAGGAAGCGTTCGATCTCAAACCGCATCCGGGCTTCCTCTTCAACATCGCGCAGTGCTACCGGCACCTCGGGCAATACGCGACGGCGGCCTTTTACTACCGGCGCTACCGCAACGAAGCGCAGCTGAACGCTGCGGATGCCCTCGTGCTTGACGAGCTGATCGCGGACGTCGAAGCCAAGCAGGAGGAGCTCGAGCGCGAAGAGCGCGCTCAGGCGGAAGCCGCGAGGCAACGCGACCTCGAGCTGGCGCGGGCGGCCGCGGTGAAGGCAGCGGCAGAAGCCGAAGCGCAGCGTCAACCCCAGACCGTGGTGATCTCGTCGCCATCTCTGCCCCCGCCGCGCCAGACCGATTCGATCCTCAAGAAGTGGTGGTTCTGGACGGGAGTCGGCGTGGTCGCGGGCGGCGCGATCTACCTCGCCATCCCAGCGCACGCGCGGGATACGACGATGGGCAACGTCAACGCTCGATGAGCGGAGCGAGCTCGAGGCGTCGATTCGCGCTGCACGGCCTCATCCTGGCCGCGGCGGTGCTCGGCGCGTGGCTCATCGGAAGCTGCAAGGATGCTGGTCGCGCCGCCGGGACCGCCATCTACGTAAGCGTGACATTCGGCTCCCCGGAGCTCCAGGTGACGCAGCTTCGCTTCTCGGCGAGAACGGACCACGCGCTGTTCGAGCCGGTGGTCAGGCCGGCGAATGACACCGGGGTGGTGCTGCGCAGCGGGCAAACGCTGCGCATCCTCATTCCCGATTCGCTCGCGGGTGAAAACGTCGCCGTCGGCGCCGAAGGCCTTTACCAGGGTCGCGTCGTCAGCCAGGACCAGTCGACGGTCCGCGTGAGAAAGGACTACGAGGTCGAGATCGATCTCTTGCTGCCGAGCACCAGCACCCAGCCCAGCTGTGGACCCTGCGTCGGCTGCTGCTCGGGAGTCACCTGCGTTACCGCCTACACGATCGCGAATTGCGGAAATGATCTCATTTGCGCAGCCTGCGACCCGGCGAGCGCAGATAACTGCTCGAGCGGGGACTGCCGCTGCGGCGCCAACCCGGCGTGCTCTCCGGCCACCGGTTCGGATCGGTGCGTTCTCGGTCAGTGCCGCTGCGGGGCGGGCGACCCCTGCCGCCCGGGGCAGTTCTGCAACGATGGCCAGTGCCAGTGTACGGACACCTCGTGTCCTAACGGCTGCTGCGCAAACAACGTGTGCGTTCCGACCAGCTCGGGCAGTGCCGCCGTCTGCGGAACGGCGAGCAAGCAGTGCGAGGGATGCAACGCGGGTCAATCGTGTACGGGCGGGGCGTGCAGCGACTGTCCGGCGAATTGCCCAAACGGCTGTTGCTCGGGCGGAACATGCTATCCGGCCGGCCCGACGAGCTGCGGCGCCGGCGGCGGCGCGTGCGTGTCCTGCGATCCGGTCGCCTCCGACGGCTGCAACCCGCAGGGCTTGTGTGCTTGCGGCATCGGCCTGGCCTGCGCTCCCGGTCAGCATTGCCAAAACGGCGCCTGCGCCTGCGATGGCGTCTCCTGCCCGACCGGATGCTGCAGGAACAACGTCTGTGAATCGCCCGCCAGCAACCCCGACGCCGGGGCCACCGCGCTGCTGGCGTTGTGCGGAAAGGGCGGCCGCGCCTGCATCGCTTGCGACCCGATTCGATCCGACAGCTGCTCCAGCTCGGGCATCTGCGCGTGCGGCACGAATCCGCCCTGCGATTTGGGGCAAAAGTGCTCGAACGGTTCCTGCGTCTGCGATCCAGCGAGCTGTCCGGGTTGCTGCTCACCCGATGGGCAGGCCTGTCGCGCCGGCAACCTCGACACCGAATGCGGCAAGGGAGGTTTCAGCTGCCAGAGCTGCCCGAGCGGCCAGACCTGCAGCGACGGTCGCTGCAGCAACTGCACGCCAGCGACCTGCGGCGGATGCTGCCTTGGATCGGCATGCCTGCTGGTGATCCCCGGTAGCTGTCCCACCGATGGTGGTCCATGCATCTGCGGCCACGACGGCGCCTCCTGCCGCTCTTGCGCCACATTGGCCACCGACACCTGCAACGCAGACGGGACGTGCAGCTGCGGAGTCAATCCACCTTGCGCGGCCGGCCAGCGTTGCATCAACGGCGGCTGCTTCTGCGACGGCGTCTCGTGTCCCGCTGGATGCTGCGACGGCGGCAGCTGCATTCAGCCTTCCGTGTCCCAGTGCGGCTCCGGCGGAAGCAGCTGTTTCGCCTGCAGATCCGACTTGGCGAACAACTGCTCGTCGAACGGGAGCTGCCGATGCGGCAGCGCGCCGGCGTGCATCGATGGTCAGCAGCGCTGTCTTTCCAGCGGATGTGTTTGCGATTCGGTTTCCTGCCCGTCCGGCTGCTGCAGCGCGACCGAGGCCTGCGTTGCGCCTTCGTTGAGCAGCTGCGGAACGCTCGGTTCGGGCTGCATCTCCTGCGATCAGGTTCGCGCGAACCGCTGCGTGAACGGAGTGTGCGCCTGCGGCGACGGCGGCGTCTGCGCGGCGGGTCAGCACTGCGTCAACGGCGTCTGCGGCTGCGATGCCGTCTCCTGTCCGGCGGGTTGCTGCAGCGGCAACGTCTGCACGACGCCGACGAGCAGCGCGTGTGGAATCGGCGGCGGGCCTTGCGCTTCTTGCCGCGCGGATGCCGGCTTTCAGTGCGCTTCGGGCTCATGCCAATGCTGTCCAACGGATGGCGGGACGCTCTGCACGGCGTGCGACTTCCATTCGGATCGCTGCACGAGCGGAAGCTGCCGGTGCGGCACGATGAGCCCGTGCACGGGAAATCGGAGTTGCGTGAGCGGCGCCTGCGTTCCCTAGAGGACGAGCCCCGACCCAGCCCCTTTTTCGCTCGGGCGCGCGCGCCGAACTCGGATCGCGCTACTTGCCTTCGGCTTCGAAGGGAATGCCCAGCGACGCTGGGGCTCGACTCTTCGTTCCCTGCGCTGCGAGCACGAGCAGCGTGAGCAGATACGGCAGCGCAAGCAGGAAACCCTGGGGGACGATCTTCAGGACCCTGGGAGCCGACGAAGCCAGGCCGATCCGAAGGGCGTTGCCGCCGGCGAAGAACGCCGCCGCGCCGAATGCACCGAGCGGAGTCCAGCGGCCGAAGACCATCGCCGCGAGCGCGATGAAGCCGAGACCCGCTGGCATGTGCTGCTCGAAGCGGTCCAAAGTCGCGGTGGATAAAGCTGCCCCGCCGAGGCCGGCGAGAAGGCCGCCGCCGATCACTGTCAGGTAGCGCAAGCGCGATACCGAGATGCCCAGGGTTGTCGCCGCGAGCGGTTTTTCGCCCACCGCGCGAATGCGCAAGCCCGCCGCCGTGCGGAACAGCGCAAGGTGAAAGACCGCAGGGACGACGAGCGCCAGATAGGTGATCGCCGAATGGCCTGAGAGGGCGCGCAGCAAGGGAACGCCGTCGATGCCGCCCACCGTCCAGCGCTGCAGCTGCGCGATCGGGGGCGTTCCAGTCGGCGAGTACCGAGTCTCGAGCAGGAAGGTCACGCCCGCGAGCGCAACCAGGTTCAACGCCATTCCCGAGACCACCTGGTCGGATCGCCAGCGGATCGACAAATAGGCGTGGATGCTGGCCAGGGCGGCGCCGGCGAGCATGCCCGCGCCCACCGCTGCGCCGGTAGGAACCACCAGCGCCGCGACCGCGGCAGCAAATGCGCCGACGCGCATCATTCCCTCGACGCCGATGTTCACGATGCCGGAGCGCTCCGAAAGCACGGCCCCCAGCGCGGCGAAGATCAGGGCCGGGGCGTAGTCGAGCGTCGAGAAAAGAATGGCCTCGATCACCTCAAGCACGCGGAACCTCCGCCATGGGCACGGCTCGCTTCGCCGATCGCCGCAGAACGCTGTCCCAGATCAACCGCCCGGCGACGAACAGCAGCGCCAGGCCCTGGATCAGCTCCGGGAAGCTCTTGTGAACTCCAAGCAGCTGCATTCGCGTGCCTCCGGCCCTGAGCACGCCGAAGAAGATCGCCGCTGCGCCGACGCCGAGCGGATGATTCTGGCCTATCAAGGAGATGGCGATCCCGTCGAAGCCGTATGGTGCGCCGAGCGTAGCAGGGAATTTGTACTCCGTTCCCAGCACCCAAACCGCGCCGGCAATTCCAGCGAGGGCCCCGGCGAACGCCATCGTCTGGTAGACCCGCGCGCGCACGTCGATCCCCGCGGTTCTCGCCGCCTCCATCCCGAGCCCCACTGCGCGCGCTTCGAATCCGTTGCTGGTGCGGTTCAACCAGAACCAAACGCCAACCGCGCTCAACACCGCGAGCGGGAAGCCCGCGTTCAAGCGGGAAAGGCTTCCCAGAAGCCGCGGCAGCTCTGCAGTCGG
The DNA here is from genome assembly GCA_035262305.1 of Myxococcaceae bacterium. GTDB lineage: Bacteria > Myxococcota > Myxococcia > Myxococcales > Myxococcaceae > DATFTC01. The sequence continues at coordinate 4,867 of DATFTC010000259.1, forward strand.
GAGGATTTCGTCGGTGCCGGAGCGCGACAGATCGCCGGACGCCGTCGCTCGCAACGGGCCGACCACGAGCCAGTTCTCGACCAGGCTGACCGCCACCCAGTTGAGCATGATGGTGGAGATCACCTCGTGCACGCCGCGGCGCACCTTGAGCACCGCGGGGAGGAGGGCGTACAGCGCTCCTGCCCCCGCAGCTCCGGCGATCGCCACCGCTGGATGCAGGCCGGCGGGCAACGCCACCTTGGCGCCGATCACCGCCGCGACAATGGCCCCCACCGTCATCTGTCCCTGAGCGCCGATGTTGAAGAGGCCGACGCAGAACGCGACCGAGACGGCCAGTCCAGTGAAGGTGAGCAGCGCCGCCTTCGCGGCCGATTCGCCCCACGCTCGCGTCAGGAGCGACCAATTGCCGCTTCCCAAAAAGCTCGGGACGTCGCCCAGCCCACCCCAGAGCATCTGGAGGTATGCGTTGGCGGCGATCGACAGATCGGACCTGCTAACGGCGATGGCGATGAAGCAGACGAGCAGGGCGAGCGCGATCGAGAGCAGCGACGGCAGCGCCGCGCGGAAGAGCGAAGGGAACATCCCCATCCGGGAGGCTCGACTAGGCATTTGCGCTCGGGGCGCGCGGTGGTCGCTCTCTCTCCGCGCCCATCATCAGTCGACCAACCCGCTTCTCATCGAACTCCGCTCGCCCTAGCTCTCCAGTGATACGCCCTTCGAAGATCGCGTAGATTCGATCCGAAAGCGAAAGCACCTCGTCGAGGTCAAGCGAAATGAGCAGAACGCCGGCTCCTCGCTCCCGCGCGAGGAGCAAGCGCTCGTGGACCGCCCGGACCGCCGAAATGTCCAGACCTCGAGTGGGCTGGACGACGACGAGCAACCTCGGCGCCAGGTCCAACTCGCGGGCGAGAACGACCTTTTGTTGATTGCCGCCGGAGAGCAGACCGATCCTGGCCTGCGCATCCGGCGGGCGCACGTCGAATTCCTTGAGTAGGCGCGAAGCGCGCTCGCGGCGCCCCGCGAAGTCGATGAGCCCTTTGCGAGCGAAGGGCGGTTCTCGATCTCGCCCCAGCGCGATGTTTTCCTCGACCGTCATCGGAGCAATGATCGCACGCGAGAGGCGATCCTCCGGGACGTGAGCGAGCCTTCGGTGCCTCAACTCACCTGGGGATGGATTCCGCAGCTTCTCGCCGCGAAAGCGGATCGACCCCGAAGTCCAGGGCCGTAGGCCGGTGATCGCCTCGGCCAGCTCGCGTTGACCGTTGCCGTCTACTCCCGCGATCCCCACCACCTCGCCGGCGAAGATCCTCAGCGAGAGGCCGCGCAGCGCCGGAATCTCCTGAGCGCCAGGGACGTGCAGATCCTCGATTTCCAGGAGCAGCTCGCCGCGGTCGCGCTTGGCGGAGCCGATGCTCGGGCTCGGCCGAGCATCGCCGACCATCAAAGCCGCAAGCTCGCGCTCATTGCTGGCGGAGCCCTGCACCTGGGCGACCAGCTTTCCGCGCCGCATCACGTAGATGCGGGCGGCGACGGCGAGCACCTCTCGCAACTTGTGGCTGATGAGAATGATCGTGTGCCCGCTCGCCGCGAGCTCGCGCATCACCGCGAACAGATCGTCGCACTCCTGCGGCGTCAGCACCGCCGTGGGCTCATCCAGGATCAAGACGCGCGCGCCGCGGTAGAGCACCTTGATGATCTCCACCTTCTGCTGCGAACCGACGGTCAGGTCCTCGATGCGGGCATCGACCGGAAGCGAAAATCCGAACCGTTGGCAGGTTTTCTGAACGGCATTTCGGGCAGCGGTCAGGTCCAGGAGCCCGCGCTTGCGAGGCTCGAGACCAAGCACCACGTTCTCCGCTACCGTCAGCGGTGGGATGAGCATGAAATGCTGGTGGACCATTCCAATTTCGCGCGCGATCGCATCGCGGGGGCTGCGGAAGCGAGTCGGCTGACCCTCGATCAGAATCTCGCCGCTGTCGGGGGTGTACAAGCCGGAAAGCACATTCATCAGTGTCGACTTGCCGGCCCCATTCTCCCCCACCAAAGCGACGATCTCTCCCGCTTCGAAATCCATGGACACGCCGTCGACTGCGGCGACGGGGCCGAAGCGCTTCGAGATGTTGCGTAACGAGATCAGAGCGGGACCTTGAAGGACGCCAGCTCGGCGATGTTCGACGGCACCTTGATCTCTCCGGAGACGATCTTTTGCCGAAGCGTTTCCACGCGCTGCAGCGCCGCGGCCTTGCCCGGAAAGTCGACCCTCACCTCCGCATAGGAGACGCCCTTGTTCTTCAGCCCCAGCACGCTGTTGCCCGGCTGAAACGAGCCGTGCGCCAGATCCCAGACCGTCGTATGCACGGCAAGGTCGACGCGCTTGACCATCGAGGTGAGCACGGCGTCAGGCGCGACCGGCCACTGGTCCGAGTCGACGCCGATGACCCACGCGTTCTTGCCTGCGGCGCGCGCCTCCTTCACCGCGTGAATGACACCTAAGCCGTCGGAGCCTGCTGCGTGGAAGACGACGTCCGCGCCCTTCGCCAGCATGTCCTGCGCGATTTGCTTGCCGATGGCGACGTTGTCGAAGCTTCCCGTGTAGCTGATGAGAATTCTCGGCGCCGCGTCAGCGTTCGTCGCGGCGACGCCGGCCCGAAACCCCGCCTCGAACTTTTTGATCAGCGGAATCTCCATTCCGCCGACAAAGGCGACGCGATTTGCTTTGGTCACCAGCCCCGCCAGCGCTCCGACCAAGAAGCTGCCCTCTTCCTCGCGGAAGATCACCGTTCGCACGTTCGGCGCCGAGATCGGTTTGCCTTGCGCATCCAGCAGCGGGCTGTCGATCAACAGGAATTGAGACCTCGGGTTGCGCTTGGCGACCGTCTTCACCGCGTTCTCGAGCATGAACCCGGTTCCGATCGCCAACGCCACACCCTGGTCGACCAACAGCTGAAGGTTGGGCTCGTAGTCCTCCTGGGCCTTGCTTTGCAGCACGAGCGGTTCGATCGGCAGCCGCTCGATCGGGGGCTGGACATTCGAGAGATCCGAGGGAATCGAGGACTTGATCTCCTCCGGCGTCGCGTCGCGGTACCCTGAGCCGGTGAACTTCTTGCCCGCGGCCCACGTCTCCAGTCCGCGCAGCGCAGAGTCATTGAACGACTGGTCGCCTCGTCCGCCGATATCGGTCACCAAGCCCACCTTCATCCGCCGAGCGTTGGTCGCGCCCGCGGCAGAGCCCTGCGTCGACTCCTTTTTCGAGCAAGCGATCGCCACTGCAGCGAGCGCGAAAACCCAGGCGCGCGCGACGGAAGAAGCACCCATGCGCACCATTTACCAAATCGATGGCGCAGAACCAGATGTCACCTTCCGCCAATCCTGCTATGGCCAGGTGCTGGTGAGGCCCTACGATTTGATCAAGGCCAAGCGCGATGGAAAAGCGCTCTCCCCGGAAGGCATCCGGGACTTCATCGCCGGTTATACGCAAGGCTCGATTCCCGATTACCAGATGGCCGCGATGTGCATGGCCATCTACTTCCGCGGCCTCTCCTCACTGGAGCTGGGCGCGTGGACCCGCGCCATGCTCGAGTCCGGAGAGGTGCTCGACCTCTCGGACATCCCGGGCAGCAAGGTCGATAAGCATTCCACCGGCGGAGTCGGAGACAAGGTTTCCCTCTGTCTGGCTCCGATGGCTGCCGCCTGCGGCGCGGTGGTGCCGATGATCTCCGGACGGGGGCTAGGGCACACCGGCGGCACGCTGGACAAGCTGGAATCGATCCCAGGCTTTCGCGTCGATCTCACCATTTCCGAATATCGGCGAATGCTGCGCGAGGTGGGCGCCTGCTTGATCGGCCAGACGGCGACGCTCGCACCTGCGGACAAGAAGCTCTACGCGTTGCGAGACGTCACCGCGACGGTGGAGAGCATTCCGCTCATCGCCAGCTCGATCATGAGCAAGAAGCTCGCTGAGGGCATCGATGCCCTGGTGCTGGACGTCAAGGTCGGCGCCGGCGCCTTCATGAAGACGGCCGAAGATGCGCGAGCGCTGGCACGCACGATGATGGAGATCGGCGCGCTGATGAATCGCCAGGTGACCGCTTTTCTGACCGACATGGAGCAACCGCTCGGCTGCGCGGTGGGCAATGCACTGGAAGTCGCCGAGGCCGTCGCAGTCCTGCGAGGTTCCGCGCCCGCCGATCTCACCGAAGTGTCGCTTGCTTTGACGGCAGAGATGCTCGTTCTCGCGGGCAGAGCGGCCAACGAGGAAGAGGCGCGGCAGATGCTTCAGCAGTCGATCCAAAGCGGTGCGGCTTTGGCGAAGCTCAAGCAGATTGTTCAGTGGCAGGGGGGCGACCCCGCCTCGATCGACGACGTTTCGCGGCTTCCGCGCTCTCGCAGCCGGCTACTGGTCCCAAGTACCGCCTCCGGGTTCGTGACGCGGATCGATGCGGAGGCGGTCGGCATTGCTGCGATGCTGATCGGGGCCGGGCGGGAGAGGGTCGACAGCCAAATCGATCCGGCCGTCGGGCTCGTGCTGCTTCGAAAAGTGGGCGAACGGGTTGCGGTCGGCGAGCCGCTGGCTGAGATTCACTACAACAACGAAGAACGCCTGGAAGCGGCGCGAGCGCTCATCCTCCAGGCGTTCCGCGTGGGTCTGGTCGCGCCATCACCACGTCGGCTGGTGCTGGAGCGATTGAAGTGACCCGAGTTACTTCATCTGCTCTGGCTTTTGCGCGCCGTTTTTCGTGGCGCTCTTGGCCTTCTTTGCTTTCTTGGCTTTGCCGTTGGTCCCCGCGGACTTGCCGTCCTTCGAGGTGTCCGCCTGGGCAACGACGGGGTGCTTCTTGGCCTGCGCGGACTTAGTCGCGTCCGACGCGAAAGCGGCGGCCGGAACCGCCAAGGCGAAAACAAGGCCGGCCAACAGGTTGCGCTTCATCACTGCTCCCTTTTATCCGCGGTGAATTCCGCGTATGCAGAACTGACGGGAGCTGTTCGCAGTCATTCAAAAGCCGGGTGGGAGCCGAACTCCCATCGACCGGATTTAACGCAACAAAAGGAAACACAGCGTCTGCGTCACTCGAAGGACGCCCACTGCGTGGCGGGCTGCTCGGCGGCGGCAGGTCGCTCGCGGCGCCGAGCAGTCGCTGAACTGAACTGCTTACTTCGTCGTGTCTGTCTTAGGGGTGGTGGTGCTGGTCTTCTTAGCCTTCTTCTTCTTCTTCGCCGGTGGCTTGGTCGTGTCCGCCTGCGCGAGAACGATCTGCTGCCCATCGGTGGTGGTGTTGGCCTGTTTGGTCTGCTCCTTGTCGTGACAGGCGAGAGCGGCCGCGGGGACAGCAAGGCCGAATGCAACCGTCAATGCGATTCTGCGCAACATGTTCAAATCATCCTTTCGACAAATACCGAGTTTCCTTCTTTCAGTACCACTCCCAGCACCCGAGCAAGCGCGCACGCGCCGCTCACGAAGCTATATACGATGCAGGAATTGGAGAGCTTTGCAAGTTCGCTAGTAGAGAAGGTGTCGTCCGCGCGTATGATGGCGCAGTGGGACTCTACGAGGACCTTCAGGAAACCGTCAGCGCCATCCGGGAGCGCGCCGCGCAGCTCGTCCCGCAAATAGGGGTCGTCCTGGGGAGCGGTCTCGGCTCCTTCGCCGATGACTTCGAAGACAAAGTTGCCATTCCTTACGCAGAGTTGGCCAACTTTCCCCGCGTGTCCGTTCCCGGTCACGACGGGCGCCTCGTGCTCGGCCGCGTGGAGGGCGAGCCGGTCGTCGCGATGCAAGGTCGCATTCACTACTACGAGGGTTATTCGCCCTCGCAGGTGGCGTTTCCTTCCCGGGTGCTGTGCTCGCTGGGCATCCGCGCCCTGGTGGTCACGAATGCGTCCGGGTCGGTCAACCCCAGCTTCCGTCCCGGCGAGCTGATGGCGATCGTCGATCACATCAACCTCGCAGGATGGAATCCATTGGTGGGCCCGAACGACGACCGCTTGGGCCCGAGGTTCCCGGACCTGAGCGCCGCCTATGATCCAGCGCTGCTCGCGCTGCTGCTGGAGTCGGGCGCTCGCCAGGGCATCGGGCTGAAGAAGGGCGTCTACGCCATGCTCCGAGGCCCCTCCTACGAAACGCCGGCGGAGATCCGGGCGCTGCGCGTTCTTGGCGCGGATGCAGTGGGGATGAGCACGGTTCCGGAGGTGATCGTCGCCCGGCACATGGGCGTCAAGGTGGCTGGCCTTAGCTGCATCACGAACCTCGCTGCGGGCATCGGCCCCAAGCCCTTGACGCACGAAGAAGTGGCGCTCACCGCAACCCGCGCCGCCGGAGTTTTCAACTCCGTCTTGCGCGCCTTCGTGCCGGCCGCGTCACGGCTATAGTCGCGCGATGTCGATCCCGAGCCCGGGGAGAATGCATGTCCCGACCGACGCGTAGCCTGACGCTCTTCGATTGCATCTGCATCGGGATCAACGGAATCGTTGGATCCGGAATTTATCTCTTGATCGCGCCGCTGGCGAAGTTGGCCGGATACGCGAGCGTGATCGGGATCCTGACCTGCGGTCTTCTGTGCATCCTGATCGGCCTCTGCTTCGCCGAGCTCAGCGGCATGTTCGACGAGAACGGCGGGCCATACATCTATGCGCGCGCGGCCTTCGGACCTTACATCGGATTCGTCGTCGGGTGGATGGCGATGTCCACGGGCATCCTGGGTTGGTCGGCGGTGGCGGTCGGGTTCTCCGAGGCGCTGGCGAAGCTGGTGCCGTGGTTCGCCACCGTGGTCTATCGCGGTGGCAGCTTCGCCCTATCGCTCAAGACGTTCGTCGCGGTGGGCCTGATCGGCACGCTGGGGTTGATCAACTACTTCGGCGTGAAGGCAGGCGCGCGCACCTCGGACTTCCTTTCGATCGCGAAGATCCTTCCGCTGCTTTTGCTGGGCTTGGTGGGACTCGCGCACGTCCGGCCGGAGGTGCTCAGCGGCATGTTCTCAACGCAGTCCATTCCCGGGGAGCCGGTAACTTACGTGCAGGCGATCTCCTCATCGGCGTTCCTCGCAGTCTTCATGATCTCCGGATTTGAGTACGTACCGGTGCCCGCGGGAGAGACGACCAACGCTAAGCGCAATGTCCCGCTTGCTCTGGTCGGCAGCCTCGCCGGGGCGACGGCACTCTACTGCCTGATTCAAACCGTCGCCCTGAGCACCGTGTCCGATTTGTACGCGCGCGAGCAGCCGTTGATGGAGGTCGCGGGGCGAATTTTTGGAAGGCCTGGCGTCTCGATCCTCGGCCTGGCCTCGCTCGTGTCGATGGCGGGATTCTGCTCCAGCACCGCGCTGGTCGGACCGCGTTACTTCACCGCGTTGGCGGCGGACCGATACCTGCCCGCCGTGTTCACCGAGAGATCGCGCTTTCAAACTCCTGGGCCGGCGATCGCGCTGTCCACCGGTCTGGCACTCTTGCTCGCATTTTTTCTGGGTTACGGCTCACTGGTGGACGTCTCCAACGTGGCGCTGTTCTGCCAGTACATTCCGACTTGCCTCGCCGTGGTCGCGCTGCGCTACCGCAGGCCGCAGGCGCACAGAACGTACCGGCTTCCCGGCGGCCCGATCATTCCCCTGACCGGCGCCGGAATCTCCACCGTCCTTTTGGTGATGGCGCGGCCCAAGTCAAAGGAGTGGTTGTTCGCCGCCGAGGTGCTCGCGCTGGGGATCCTCATCTGGGCTTCCACGGCGTTGCTCCGTCGGCGGCTCGTCCGAAGAGGCGCCGCCGGCGCGGCGAAGGTCTCCTAGCAATGCCTCGCAAGGCAATCCCTTGGCCCGAGCTGTTCGCCGCTGCCGCCGGCGCCAGAGCAAACGCCTATGCGCCGTACTCGAAGTTCGAGGTGGGCGCGGCAGTGTACCTCCAGGGAGGGGAGATCGCCGCCGGCTGCAACGTGGAGAACGCATCCTACGGTCTTTCCGTGTGCGCGGAGCGGAATGCGATCGCCTGCGGGATTGCGCGCTGCGGTCGGCGCAAATTGCTCGCCGTGGCGATCGTCACCGATACGCCTGAGCCTTCTCCTCCGTGCGGAGTCTGCCGTCAGGTGATGGCGGAATTTGCGAAGCCCGATCTGCCCGTGCGGTGTCGAAACGTCGAAGGTAAAGAGAGGCGCTTCACGCTCGGGCGGCTTCTTCCGCACGCGTTCTCCAACCATTATCTGTGAGGCGCGAAGCTCTGAGAACAGCCAAATCACTGCTCTTGTGATAGGAGCGCCGCCGCCCCGTGGATTTGCTGATCACCAATGCAACCGTAGTGACGATGAACGCCGCGCGGGAGGTGTTGGTCGGCGTTGAGATCTGGATCCAGGACGGGCGCATTCTCGAAGTGGGACGCAGGCTCAAAAAAAAGCAAAGCGCCCCGCGCCGGGTTCTGGACGCGTCCGGCCAAGTGGTCTTGCCCGGCCTCATCCACGGGCATCTGCACGCCTGCCAAACTCTGTTTCGCAATCTCGCGGACGGCCTCGATCTGTTGGCCTGGCTGCGGCAGCGGATCTGGCCGTTGGAGTCGGTCCACGATGAGCGCTCGATGAGGGCCTCGGCGGACCTCTCCTTCGCGGAGCTGATCAAAGGGGGTTCGACCGCTGCCCTGGACATGGGGGTGGTGCGGCACACCGATGCCATCTTCGAGTCGGCGCGCGATTGCGGATTCCGCCTCACCGGCGGCAAGGCGATGATGGATCTGGGCAGCGACCTGCCGCCGGCGCTCTTGGAGACCACCGCCGATTCCTTCGCTGAGAGCGAGCGGTTGATCAAGGCGTGGCACGGCGCCGCGGACAAGCGCCTGCGCTATGCGATGGCGCCGCGGTTCGTCCTCTCCTGCACCGAGGACCTGCTCCGCGGCGTGGCGGAGAAGTCGCGCGAGCTTTCGGTCCGCATCCACACCCACGCGAGTGAAAATGCTTCGGAGTGCGAAGCGGTTCGCAAGCGCACTGGCAAAGACAACGTGGAGTATCTGCATTCACTGGGGCTCAGCGGAAAAGACGTCGTGTTGGCCCACTGCGTATGGTTGCGTCCGGAGGAGCACCGCATCCTGAGCGAGACGGGTACCTCCGTCTGCCACTGCCCGAGCGCCAACCTCAAGCTGGCTTCGGGTTTGGCGCGCGTTCCGGAGCTTTTGAATCAGGGAGTGAACGTTTGCCTGGGAGCCGACGGCGCCGCGTGCAACAACAACCTGGACATCTTCACCGAGATGCGCCTGGCGGCGCTGATCCACAAGCCGAGGGCCGGAGCCGCCTCGATGCCTCCGGCGCGCGTGCTTGAGATGGCAACGCTGGGTGGGGCGAAGGCCCTCGGGCTGGAGGAGGAGATCGGCTCGATCGAGCCGGGGAAGCGAGCGGACCTAACGGTGGTCGACTTGTCCGCCGTCCACACCGGACCCGAGGGGGACTTGCTCGGCCGGCTGGTGCACTCCGCCCGCTCGAGCGACGTAGTGCATGTGATCATCGACGGTAAAATGGTGATGCGAGATCGACAGCTCTTGACGCTCGATGAGAGCGCCGTCGTCGCGGCCGCCAGGGATCATGCTCACCGGCTCGCCGCAAAGGTCTCGTAGCCCCAAGGCAATCGCGGGCCGCCGCATGCGTAGGGCATCGCGAACGAGTCATCTATAGCCTCCGGCTGCTCGTGTGCTAAGTCGGGATGGCGTAGCATCGGAGGTCGTATGTGGAAACGGTTTAAAAGGGCAATGCGCAGCTTCTTCGGTTTCTTCGTCAGCTCGATCGAGGACCCGGAGATGATCCTCGAGCAGAACATCCGCGACCTGAACGATCAGGTTCCCAAGATGAACGAATCGATCGCGATGATCCGCGCCAATGTGACGCTGCTCGAAAAGGAGAACGCCAAGTACAAGCAGGAGACCAACGATCTCACCGCCAAGGTGAAGGCCGCGATTCAAGCGGGTCGGGACGACCTCGCTGCGCAGTACGCGACCCGGCTCCAGATGGAGAAGGGCGCCCTGGCCCGCAACGAGGGCCAGCTGACCACCGCGCGCGCCGCTTGGGAAAAGGCGCAGAACGTCAAGAAGGCGTTCATGCGCGAAAAGGACAAGAAGACTCAAGAAGCGATGAATGCCATCCGCGACGCGCGGCGCGCTCAGTGGCAAGCCAAGGTGGCGGACGCGATGGAGTCGTTCGAAGTCGCCGGAATCGACGCCACGCACGACGAAATGATCCGCAAGGTCGAGGAACAGACCGCGGTCAACGAGGCGCGAATGCAGATGGCGCTGGAGGGCGTGGACCACCAGGCGATCCAGATCGAGGAAGAAGCGGAGAAGCTCCAAGCGCAAGAGATCGTGAAGCAGTTCAAGATGGAGATGGGGCTGGCCGCGCCTACGCCGGTCTCCGACGTCGCCGCAGCCGGCGAGAAGACAATCGGCAAGAAGGTCGAGGTCAAATAGACTAGACCCAGTGATCGTCAGGCGCGGCTCGGGTTTCATTTTCCTGTTTGCGATAGGTCTGCTCGCGGCGGCGTACGTCGTAGGCTCGCGCCTGGGGTACGTCGAGCGGCTCCAGGCCCGCTTTTTTCCGCGTTTGCCGCGCGGCGCTCGGCTCTCATCAGGCGATTTTCCGGCCGGAGTGGCCGCTCCGATGGGCGAGCTGGCGTCGGTGCCGCTTCGGCCGACGGTGATCGGCTTTACCCCGCGAGGCTCCTCGGCCGCGATTCTTCTCGCCACCGGCGGCGTTCGATCTGCGGCTCTGGATTCGCGCGAGCGAGTCGCCGAGGGTCTGCTCAAGGTTGCCTATTCCATGGATGCCAAGGCGACGGTGTTTGCCCGAGAGGAAGAGCTTCGCAAGGCGCTCGCGTTTGGAGCCGAGACCGGTGGAGTCGACATGGCTGCCGTGTCTGTCGACCGATTAGCCCAATGGTGGACGTTGCTCCGGGACGCCGCGCCTCGAACGCTGATTCTGCTCGGGCGCAGCCACGGACAGGAGGCCCTGGCGGCGGTGGGTATTCAGCACCTTTCGGAGTTGCGCGGAAAGCGGATTGCCTCATACCCGCAAAGCTCCGCTCACTATTTCGCGCTCTGGGCTCTTTCGCGCGCCGGCATTTCCATGCAGGAGGTCAAGTTCGTTGAGCTCAACTCGTCGCTGGATGCCGGAAGCGCGCTCCGAGAAGGTCGGGCGGACGCCGCGGCAGGTTTTCTCGCGGATTTGGAGCTGGCGGCGCGCGATCGCGGCGGCAAGGTCCTCACCACCACCGCGGATGCGCCGCACCTCGTCTCGACGGTGCTGGTGACCCGCGGTGACTTCGTGGCTCGCTACCCCGGCGCGGTGCGCCGAATCGTCCGAGGCCTACTCGATGCCGGCGCCGCCGTGCGCAGGGACTCGACCGAGGGAGCGCGTCTCCTCGGAGAGCTGGCGCCCTATCTGGGAGATCCCTCCGAGGCGATCCGCAGCGCGCCGCCCGCCGACCTGAAGGAGAATCTCGCCTTCTTCGGACTTTCCGGAGAGTCTCCGGTGACCTATGACGAGCTGTTCCAGAGCGCGGCGGCGCTGTTCATGAAGATCGGCAAGACCGGCAGCGTGCCTTCCGCCGAAGACACGCGAGACCTTGGGGCGCTGCGGTACGTCTTCGAAGCGCGGCGACCCTGAAAAAGGAGGCGCGTGGCCGATTCGCTGAAATACGTCAAGGCGGCCTTCCTGCTTCCCGCGAACCTGGTCGCACTGCCGACGGCAGCGGCTGCCGCGCTGGCGGCAGGTCAGCCCATTGGGGTAGCCATCGCCCTTGGAGTGGAGGCCGTCTACCTTGCCATCCTATCCAGTGCTCCGCCCTTCCAACGCGCAGTCCGCGCCCGTTTAAACGCGAGGCCGGAGGAAGCGGAGCGCGAAATTTCCTCTCTTCTCGAGGAGATGGCACCTTCGCAGCGGGAGCACTACAACGCCCTTCGGCAGGTGCGCGATCAAATCCTCGAAAACTACCGGAAGCTTCCGGGAGGCCGGGTGCTCGCGGCGAGCTCGGAGCAGCGCGTGGACGCGCTGCTGACCTCATTCGTCCGACTGCTCGCGACATTGAACAACTATCGCAAGTACCTCAGCATGGGGGACCGGAAGAGCGTGGAACGCGAGCTTCAAGAGCTCACCGCCGAGGTCGAAGCGGAAAAAAACCCGCGGATCAAGGAGGTGAAGCAAAAGCGGGTGGAGATCCTGAGCAAGCGCGTTCAGCGTTTTCAGCAGGCAGAGGAGAGCCGGGAGATCGTCAGCCATCAGCTCGCCGGCATCGAGGACGTGCTTAGGCTGACGCACGAGCAATCGATCGCCATCCGCGACCCGGAAGTGGTCACTCGGCAACTCGAAGCCCTGACCGCCGAAGTCCAGTCGACCGAGGAAACGGTGCGGGAGATGGAGCGTTTTATGGAGTTCAGCGACGCGGCGAGCCCCGCGATAACGCACGGGGCTCGCGTTCGCTAGCACATGAGCCGCCTGCCGCGCCTCTGCGTGCTGCTGCTCGTCCACCTCGCGGCGGGGTGCTCGCGGTGCGGTAAGAGCGCGCCCGCGCCGGCGCCGTCGACCAGCATCCGGCGCTATCTTCCGCGAGTCGCCGAGCTACTGGTGATGGCTCCCAATCCGGCGAAGCTCGGCGCCAAGCTCAAGCAGCTCCAGGGCCTGAAACTGTCTTCGTTCGTTGCCCAGCTCCACGGGTTTCCAAGTGCGGAGGCGTATCTGGACGCGGTGATGGAGCAGCTCGGGCTGGACCTTCGCTCGCCGGAAGAGCTTGCGCGCGCCGGAGTCGATTCGGAGCGCGGCGCGGCGGCGGCGATCGTCTCCGCCAATCGGGGATATCTGGTGATCGCGGTCGCGGACAGCGCCCGCTTTCGCGAGGCAGCTCGGCGGCTGGCGAGCAAGCGGCTCGGAGCTGAGATCGAGACGACGCGCGAGGAGCTGGGCCATTCGGTGACCTATTTCGGGCGCTCGGGCGAGAGCGGATTCGCGCTCGCGGTGGTGATGGTGGGAGGATTCGCTTTGGTCGCGACTGGGGAATCGCTGCAAGAGCTGCCCGGCTATGCGTCGTTGTCGCTGCCGGAATCGCTCGCCGACGCCCAGTCATTCTCGGCAGCGATGGCGAGGCTGCCTGCTTCCGCGGACGTCTACGTGCATGCTCCCACCACCTCGAAGATCGCCGCGTACTGCGGCCGCGCCAATTGCACGTTCTCCGCCGAGCTCACGCCTGAAGACCTCCGGATTCGCGCCGACTTGCCTTGGCAGCGCAGCGCGGCGGCGCTCGGGTTGCTCGAAGAGAAAAACGGTCCCAACTTGACGGCGTACCTGCCGTCGGACGCTTTTCTCGTTGCGCGGTTCTCCGGCGACCCACTTTCGCTTTCAGACGTATGGCCGAGACTCGTCGGAACCCAGGTAGCAGCCGCGATCGAGCGCTCCGGCATCGACCTAAAGGAGGAGTTGCTTTCCAACGCCCAGCCTGGCGCGGTCGCCTCCATCTCCATCGCTCCGAGCGCCACATTCTCCGAGATGCCCGCGCTCGACGTTCAGCGAACCAATCCGTTCAAGTTCGTCCACCTCGTTGCACTGACGAGCGTGAAGAATCCCGCCAAAGCAGACGAGCTCTTGGCAAAGCTCCCCACTCTGGCACCGCGCGTAGGCGCGAAGATCGACTCGGTTCAGCGGCAGGGGCGGAAGGTGTTCCTGACCTCGTATGCTCAGGGCGAGGGCGTTGACTTTGCGCGGGTCGATGAGAAAGTCGTCGTCGCTGCGCCGCTTCAGCGGCTCGATCAAACGGTCGCTCGTTTGGCGCGGGCGGGTGAGGACAGCTCGGAAGCGCTCGCCGATGGCGATTTACAAAAGGTGCTGATGGGAAAGCCGGTCGCAGCCGTGCTCGACTTCACCTCGTTGGCCAAAGCGATTCGCAATTTGCCGACGTCCGCCTGGGGCGTCGGAGGCTTCGCGATCAAGGTCACCACCCTCCGCTGGTTGGACGCGTTGGAGGATTTGCGCGCGATCACCGCCGGCGCCTACGCCAAGGAGGGGGCGGTGCAGGTAGAGGTTGATTTGAGGTTTCTCAAGCGGTGATCCACGCGCGCCAGCTCAGGAAGGCGTATCGCGATGGAGCCGACGAGGTCCGGGTTCTGAACGGGCTCGACCTCGACGTGCGCGCGGGTGAGTTCGTCGCCGTGGTCGGGCCATCGGGGAGCGGCAAGTCGACGCTGCTCCACGTGCTCGGGGGTTTGGATGCCTCGTACGCGGGCGAGGTGGAAGTGGCCGGCGTGCGCTTGAACGAGCTGAACGACGTTGCGCTGGCGCGGTTTAGAAACCGCCAGGTCGGGTTCGTTTTCCAGTCGTTCCATCTGATTGCGAGCCTGAGCGCACTGGACAACGTGCTTCTGCCCGCCTTCTTCGACGTCGAGGCGGTGGCCGGGCCGCGCCGCAAGAGGGCGGAGGACGTGCTCGCTCGCGTCGGCCTGATCGAGAAGAAAAATCGCGTTCCAGCGCAGCTCTCCGGCGGTGAGCGCCAGCGCACCGCGATTGCGCGCGCGCTCTTCGCGGAGCCCAAGCTGCTCCTCTGCGACGAGCCGACCGGCAACCTCGATGAGACAACCGGCGGCGAGGTGATCGAGCTTTTTCGAGAGCTGCATCGGGACGGCCTCACCATCCTGGTGGTGACGCACGAAGATCGGATGAGCACCGCGGCCCAACGCGTCCTCCGGCTGACCGGCGGGGTTCTGCGCCCGTCCGGCGGGGAAGGGCGATGAAGGCCTCTTCACTGCGGCGCCTCGTGCTGTTGAGCCTCGCTCGCGATTGGAAAGGCGCAGCGTTTTCTGCATTCGGCGTAGCGATCGGCATCGGAGCGCTGGTCTTTTTCATCTCCCTCGGATTGGGCGTCGGGCGCGTCGTTCAGCAAAAGGTCTTCCCGGTCGAGGCCACGCTGGTGGACGTTGTTCCGCCGTCGATCTCCATCGGCATTCTTGGCGGCGCGAAGCTCGATCAATCGACGGTCGATCGGCTGTCCAAGCTTGGCGACGTGGCTCAGGTGTATCGAAAGATGAACGTGCGCATTCCCGCAGCGAGCCGCTACGATGGACCCTTCTTCGGTTCGCACTTGCGGATGGCGATCGAAGTCCTCGCGGTCGGCGTGGACGCCGGATTGGTGCGAAAGGATGTCTTGCTTGGCGATTTCTCCGATCCCGGCGCGGAGCGGCCGATTCCCGCCATCGCGTCCACGCGGTTGCTGGAGATCTACAACAAGACATTCGCGCCGCCGCGCAACCTGCCGCAGCTTTCCCCGAACCTGGTGGTTGGGTTCACGCTTCCCGTTCAATTCAATCGGACGTTCGTCGGGGGAGCTACATCAGGGCCGGTCGTCGAGGCACAGGTGCAGATCGTCGGCGTCTCCGAGCGCGCGCTTCTGGCCGGGATCACCATTCCGCTCGAGGCCGCGATTCGACTCAATCGCATCGGCAACGCCGACGCCCAGACCTTCAGCGGCGTAACGCTGGTGGCGCGCGATCCGTCCGGCGTTCCTCGAATCGTCGACCGGGTGCGAGGTATGGGGCTGCAGATCGACGACCAGGAGCGACGGCTCGCGCAGAATGCGGGTGCGGCAGTGATGATCACCACCTCGGCGATGGCGCTGCTGTCGATGCTGATCTGCTTTCTCGCCGCGGTAAACATCGCTCACGCGCTCTTCGCGTCGGTCAGAGCGCGCGCCAGGGAGATCGGCATCATGCGGGCCGTCGGCGCGGCGAGGCGCGACATTCGCAGTCTTATCCTTGCCGAAGCCGGCGTCGTCGGCTTGGTGGGCGGATTCGCGGGAACGATCGGCGCGGTTGCACTTGCCACCGGCGTCGATCGGCTTTCCGCATCACAGCTTCCGAATTTTCCTTTCAAACCAGACACATTTTTTTCGCATGATTGGCGCATTTTCGCCGGCGGCGTTGCGCTCGGTGTTATCGCCGCCCTCGCCGGTGCGTTCTTGCCGAGCCGACACGCAGCGGCGATGAATCCAGCGAGGACGGTAGCAGACTGAGCCGAACGAGATATGCGTGTGTAGCATGAAACTGTGTATCACGCTCCTCAAAGAAACGCCGCGGCGACCGACGCGGAGCTGCTGAACCGATTTCGCGGACAGCGAGCTGCGCTTGCAAGGGGGTCGCGCACCTGTCACGATTCAGCTCGTGAGCTGGCCCGCATATCTGGATACGTGGAAGAGCGGCGAGCTCGACCGCCGAGTCGAGCGGGCCCTCGCCACCCTGGAACGCTGTACGGTTTGTCCGCGCGATTGTGCCGTCAACCGGCTGGCTGACGAGAAGGCCGTCTGCCGAGTAGGCCGACGCGCCAAGGTCTCCAGCTACTTTCCCCATTTTGGCGAGGAGGACTGCCTGCGCGGCTGGAAGGGCTCGGGAACCATCTTCTTCAGTTGGTGCAACCTGAAATGCGTCTTCTGTCAAAACTGGGAGACCTCGAACGAGGGCGCTGGTGAGGAGGCGGGGCCGCGTGAGCTGGCGGCCATGATGCTGGAGCTTCAAGCGCGCGGTTGCCACAACATCAATTTCGTCACCCCAGAGCATGTCGTCCCGCAGATTCTGGAGGCGCTGCCGTACGCGCTCGAAGGTGGGCTGCGGCTGCCGATCGTTTACAACACCAGCGCCTACGACTCGCTGGACAGCTTGCAGCTGATGGACGGCATCGTGGACATCTACATGCCGGACTTCAAATATTGGGACAGCGAAGCGAGCGCCCGCTTCCTCAAGGCCAAAGACTACCCGGAGCGCGCTCGCGTAGCCATTCGCGAAATGCACCGGCAGGTCGGGGATCTCGATATCGAGAGTGACAGTCGGCTGGCGCGGCGCGGATTACTGGTGCGCCATCTGGTGATGCCCTCCGGGCTCGACGACACCGCTCGCATTCTGGAGTGGTTGGCTCGCGAGCTCTCGCCCTCGACATATGTGAACGTGATGGATCAGTACTCGCCGGACGGGATGGTCGTGCGCCAGCCCGAAAAATACAGCGTGCTCAATCGATGTATCACGGACACGGAGTACGAGCAGGCGCTCCAGCTCGCGCACGCGGCAGGTCTTTACAGGATCGATCGCCGCGATCCACACCCGCTGCTGCGCGGGCGCTTGAGCTGGACGCTGACAATCCACGAAACATCACCCGGACCGCCGCAATGAATCCAGCAAGGACGATCGCGGAGTAACGGCCTATCTGCCACTTAATACTTTGCGTCTTTGAATTATCACTCCACGTACGGTGAGTGCACGCTCCGTCTTGAATCATCACTCGTCGCACGCCAAGTGACGTTGCATCTTGAATTATCGCTGCACGTACCGTGGGTGACGTTACGGTCAATTTCAGATCGCGCCCAACGGTGTACGCGGTTGATGATTCTTCGAGCTTGACTTCAAGTCTGCGACAAGGTACCTGCGCTCGCGGCAAAAATGGCCGGAGGATCGACTCGGTTGTGTTAGCGCCAGTCGTCGATAAAGCAACCGAATAAACAAAAAGGGGTTCAAATGTTGAAGCCGTACCTGAAACGGTCACTCGTGCTTTCGTTGTACGCAGGAGCCGCGTTCGCGGCGAAAAGTCAGCCGGGTTTCATTCCTATTGATGCGGATGCACTCCCGTGGGCAATCTCGGCCGACGGCTCGATTGTGATCGGCAACTACTACCGCGGCAGCGGTTTCTACTGGACGTGGGACACCGGCGCGGTGCCCATCGGCGGCAATGGCGTGGCTGGAATCTCGGCGGACGGCATGACCATCGTCGGTAGAGCGAACGATGCGATGGGCGTGGAGAACGCGGCCATCTGGCAAGGGGGCACGGATTGGCAGGTGATTGGCTCCTTCACGCCGGATGCACTGCCTTGCGGCCAGTTGCTGAGCGCCGCTTATGGGGTGAATGGCGATGGGTCGGTCATCGTTGGGCTGGGCTGGGACGGTTGTTCGCACGCGCACGGTTTTCGTTGGGATACGGCGAGCGGAGTGACGGATTTGGGGAGCATTGTGGCGACGCGGTCCAGCCGCGCTAACGCCATCTCGGCCGACGGGAGTGTCATCGTCGGCTGGAGCGATCAGGCCACGGGTTTCCGCCAAGGTGCCCGGTGGGTGGATGGGGCCTGGCAATGGCTCGACAATGAGTACGGACCCGTCGGCGAAGCGCTCGCCGTCAACTCTAACGGCTCGATCATCGTCGGCTACAATTGCGGCCCACTCAGCCAGTGGGCTTGGCGTTGGACCGAGGACGCTGGCGTTCAGTGCATCAACGGTACGGTCGCGGACCCCGGCACGACCTATATGTCGGCCCTGAGCGACGATGGACGAGTGATCGTAGGTGCGGTCCGGCCGGATTTCAGCCTCCCGGATACCGAGGCCGTCCTGTGGCTCAACTCCGAACCTGTGGATCTGAAGCAGTACCTAATGGACCGCGGATTGAGCGAACTGGAGTCATGGACGCTGGCTTGGGCCAACGCGGTTTCTGCCGACGGCTCCGTGGTCGCTGGATATGGCGTTGGGCCGGATTTATTGCTCCACGGTTTCGTTGTGACTCTTGGTCAAGAGTGACAACAATCCATCGAGGGGACCCATGCGTACCATACATCTGAAAGCGCTGTTGTTGGCAAGCGTTGGCCTGTTGAGCCTGGCGGCTCGGGCCGAGATCTACATTCAGGTCGACGGCGTCGTTGTCGGGGGCAGCGCGCCCTTCGGCCCGTGGGCGAATGCGCAGGTGGGCGATCGGGCTTCCATGATCTTCGCCGTACCGGAGCAAGGGGTGGTCCTCACTCCCGGTCACGCGGAAGCCTACGAAATCCCGACAACGTCCTTCATCATGGCGATAAAGACAAACGACGCTATCGTTGGTTTGCGTGATTTCGTCGTGCCTCCGTCTGTATCGGTCACCAACGATTATCCACGCGCCGACACGTTCGTCATGGGGCCGGACACAATACCTATGTCGGTATTCGGATATGGCCTGCACTTCGAAGTGCACGACTCTACAGGGACAGCTTGGAGCAGCCCTACGCTGGCCGACATTCCAGGTACTTACCCAGCCGAGACATTCGACGACAGAGAATGGTTTGTCTTCGTTGGGAGTGGCGGCATCGTACTCGAAATGACCGAGCTTATCGTCTATCCAGCGAACTGACTCTACTGCGGCGCAAGGGCGGGGTTATCGTCCGGGCAATCGCCCGAGGTGACGCCGGCCGCCCAGAGAATTCCGGCGTGGACATGCTCTGGGAACCAAGGAAGCGCGTAAGTGTTGCCGGGTTCATTCGGCGAGCCAGAGACGTGCCCGAGCGCCGTGACCCAGGACCTTCCCCGGCCGGCGCCGATATTCTGCCTGCAGAAAGACGAGGGGTGCGGCACCACATAGCCCTGCGGGGTGTACACGTCGCCGATGGGATCGACGAGAATCGGTGGCGTGTTTACAGTTAAGAGCAGATGCAGCTTGTTCGCCGGTAGCGGCTGAAAGGCATACATCTCATCTTCGAACCGGGGGCTGTCGTTCCAATTTATCGATGAGACAACCGTCGACGGATGGTGGCCATCAGCGAGGATGGAGCGTGCTGAGCAGCCACGGAAAGCCTGACCAATACAGCCCGCCCAGTAGCTCGCTTCGATACCAGGTTGGATCGATCCCGCCGCCGGCAGCGAAATTCGCCGTGTCGGCGGCGCAATGAATGCCGACGAAACCCTTTCCCGCCGAAATGAACCGCGAGATTCCAGCCTGAATTTGGTCGGTGAATTGCCAAGGGCACACCGCGGGAAAGACGAGAACGTCGAACTGTTCGGGGCTCAATAGAGCCAGCGCATTCGGATCGCTGGATACGGTGACAGAGAGGTCCGAAAAAGCCTGAATCATTGTCACCGCGGTGGAGATGGCGTGGGCGTGGTGCGAGGTGCCGTCCCTTAAGTCCGGCGCAGTGGTGACAAACACGCGCGGGCTCGACATCTTCGGCGCAGGAGAGCAGCAAACAAACCCGAGGGCCGCGATACAACAGGTCTTCACAGCGTAAGACCGGCGACTCGGGCGCGAAACATGAGCCCTAGCCGGTGTACTGAATCTAAGTCGTAGCTTCATCCCGCTGACTCGCCGAACCCACACCGTCTCGGATGTTGCTGAATGTGTCAACTCGCGGGCCGATCTGCCATCCCGCCGAACGTACCGCTCCTACGGCCCCGATGGTGCGCCAGGGGTGGTTAGAATGGCGGCATCTCTAATTGGCGGAGCCGAAAACGTCGCGCCCGGTGGCGTGAGCCAAGCGCAGCGATGCAATTCGCAGATCGATTTGCGCATCGACCACGCCGAATCGCGAGGACGTCAGGTCGGTCTCGGCGTCTTCCAGCTCGACGTTGCTGGCCCGACCGTTCTGGAAGAGCTCTCGCCGCACGCGATAAGCTTCCTCTGACGCAGCGAGGCTGCGCGCCGTGGATTGCACCGCGGCACGAGCGTCCTGGAGCGCCTGCCAGTACTGGGAAACTTCCGTTCGGATCGCGTCTTCGGTGGCCGCTCGCCGAGCCTCTGTCTCCCCCGCCCGAGCCTCGAATCCGCGCCGAGCCGCCGCCGCATCGCCAAGCCCATTCACCTCCCAGGTGGCCTGAACCCCAACCAGCCACGTCGTCTTGAATCCGTCCCTTAGAGGTACAATGTTTGTGTTTGGATTGGCGTAAACCACGCTGGCAACTCCATCCAAGCGCGGAAAAATGCCGGCATTGGCCACCTTCGCCTGCTCTTTGAACGCGTCCGAGCTTTGCTGGAGCGCGCGGGGCTCAAGGCGCGCCTGGAGGGCCTCCGATTGAAGCGCTTCCAGAGCTTGGCCTTTGGGGGCCGCCGCATCGACGGTAAACACGCTTTCCCCGACGGCGTAAGGCGCGCCGCTCGCGTCGTGCATGGCGATTCGAAGCTGCTGCTCCGAAAATGCGACCAGGTTTTTCGCCCTCTCGAGGAGAAGCTCCGATCTCGCGAGCTGCGACTCGCTGGAGAGCACATCCGCCCTGGAGGCCTGCCCCGCCTCGAAGGAATTGTTTACATCGCGCAGATGATCCTGGGATTGATGAAGAGTTTGCTCGGCGACGGTTAACTGAAGCTTGCCCCGCACCCAATTGTAGTAGAGCACCCGAGCCTCAACCGCGGCGCTGAGCGTTGAAGCCTTGCGCGTGACTTCTGCAGAGGACTGGTTGTTCTCGGCACCCGAGAGCGCCTGCCGCGTCCGCAAAAGGTAATCGGAAAGGGGGACATTCAAGCTCGCTTGGGCGGCGTATCGGTGCGTCGGCGCCGCCGGAATTGAGAATGGGGCGTTGACGAGCGGAGCCCCGGGACTGAGCGGCCCGATCGGCGAATCGGGAGCGACCACCACGTTACCGTAGTCACTGGCCGGAATCTCCGACGCAACCCCAACCAATCCACCGACAGTGAGCTTCGGGATGAAAGCGATCCGGGCTTGGTCCACTGCAGCCGCGGCGGCGAGCACTTCCTCCCTTCGCGCTTCGAGATCAGGGCTCACGCGAACCACGCGTTCAGCGACGCGGTCAGGTGTGAGACCGCCCGGCTTCGTCTCCAGGCTCTGGAGCAAGCGCCGCACCGACGCCGGCTCGGCCGATGCCTCCGGAGCCGGTGACTGCATCGACGGAGACTGGCCGCGCGCATGCTGAAGCGGGCCGAACACTGCAACCATTGCGACGAAATTGACAAATGTATGCCTTCTGCGCGTTTTCAAAACAGACTCCGACCGCAATTCGCCGGTGGCGAAGTAGAAAACGAACTAAAGCGGGACGAGAGTTAGGCGTTGAGGCTCAAACTTTCGACTCCCAAGCAGCTACCGCCCAGTGGCTACATCTGAAGAAGTTGGCCGCCGCAGCGCCACTTCGACTCGTTGCCCGAGCTTGAGCGGCGTCGGCTCGGCGAGCGCGACCTTCACCAAAAGCACTCGCGTGTCCGATGGCTTCCCCGGATCTTGTGGCTTCAGCTTCCGCGGACCGACCGAGTCAGGGATCTCCTCAATCCGCCCAACCCAGGACTTCGGAAAGCCTTCAGCCGTGATCTCTGCTTCTGATCCGATGGCCAACCCGGCGATGTCGAACTCATCCACCTCCGCCTCCACGCGCACTCTTGACAGATCCGCGAGCGTGAACAGCTGGGCGCCGACGGGAACTGTTTCGCCCGGCTCGACGTGCCGCAGCAAAACCACGCCGTCGATCGGAGAAGTAATTTGCGCCTTGTCGAGAATGGCCTCGATTCGGCGCACTGTCGCCGTGGCATTCTGCACGCGGGCCCGCGCAGCGTCGCGGTCGCGAATAGCGCGATCGAGGGCGTTTCGGGCAACCGAGTGGGAATCCCAAAGTCGCTGCACCCGCTCGGCCTCCAGCTCGTTCAAGACCACGTCCGCCTTCGCTTCAGCGATCCGGCCTCGGGCCTCGGCGAGCTCGGCGCGCTGCTGGTCGGCGCGAATCTCCGCCAAGAGCTGGCCGCGGTGCACGAGATCCTTCTCCTTCACCTTGAGTTGGATGAGGGTGCCGGCGAAATCCGTTCCTACTACCACCTGGGCACCGGGATAAGCCGCGAGCCGCCCTTCCGCCCTAATACGGGCCTCCACCGCGCTCGGAGGCTTCGCCCGCGTCGGAGCGGCACCAGCGCTGAAGGTCACTCCTCGGATTTGAAGCACGGCATATGCCGTTAACAAAATTCCCAAAACAACCAACGCGACCGTCTTCAAGTTCAAGCTTCGAATCATCGGAGCACCTCGGTTAATTGAGCAATCGACCGTCTTGAATGCGAACGACGCGGTCAGAAATAGTTCTCACTTTTGGATCGTGTGTCACGATCAGG
>DATFTC010000260.1:0-39616 GCA_035262305.1 Myxococcaceae bacterium
GCGCTTTCGAGCCTCACCGATGAACCTGCCGCAGCTCACCTCGCAGGATTTTCTGCCGCTGATACCGGCGCTGATTCTCGCTTCCGCCGCAGTGGTCCTGATGCTGTCCGAGGCGTTCCTCACCAGTGAGAATCGGTCGTATCAGCCGACGATCGCATTCACGTCATCAGTCGTTGCGGGCGCCTTCGCCCTTGCGCTCTTCTTCCGCCCGGCCCGCGAAGTTCTGAATGGTATGGGCGTCATCGATCCGCTCTCGATGTTCGTCACCGCGGTGGTCTGCCTTGGGCTGGCGATCGTCGTGTTGCTCGCGGCGGGTTTTCTGCACCAGAGGCGCGCGGAGCGCGGCGAGTTCTATGCGTTGGCGCTTTTTGCGGCCTGCGGAATGACCCTGCTGGCGCTCTCGGCAGAGTTGATCACCCTCTTCGTCAACTTGGAAATCCTGAGCATCGCCACCTACGCGCTCACCGCTTATCTGCGGCGCGGCGTGCGCCCGGCCGAAGCGGCTTTCAAGTACTTCCTCTTGGGAGCCTTCTCCAGCTCGGTTTTCCTCTACGGCGCCGCTCTGCTGTACGGAGCCACGGGCAGCACTCAACTGAGCGCGATCGCCGGTGCTCTTCCCGGCGCCACTCGAGAGATGCCGGCCCTCGTGTATTGCGCGATTGCCCTGATCGCCGCGGGGCTCGCTTTCAAAGTCGCCGCCGTTCCGTTCCACATGTGGACGCCCGACGTCTACGAGGGCGCACCGACGCCAGTCACCGCGCTGATGAGCGCGGGCGTCAAAGCGGCCGCTTTCGCCGCGCTGGTTCGCGTCTTCTGGTCATTGAGCCAGGGAGTTTCGGGTGGGCTCGCTGCCCCGCTGTTTTCGACCTTGGCCCTTCTGACGATGGTGTTCGGAAACATTCTCGCGCTCCCGCAGCGCAACGTGAAGCGAATGCTGGCGTACTCGTCGATCGCACACGCTGGCTATGTGCTGCTGGGCGTCGCCAGCCTGTTCGCGGTACCTCCTGCGAGCGAGGGAACCGGGTCGATCGTCGGAACCATCCGATTGCCCGCGCTCAGCTCGGATGCGTTGGCCCGCTCCACCGCTCTTCGGGGAATCCTGTTCTACCTGCTCGCCTACACGGTCACGGTCATCGGAGCTTTCGGCATCCTGGGTGTGATCGAGCGGCGCGAGGATGAGGACAAGCCGAATGCGTGGGATCTCAACCGCTTTTCCGGCTTGGCGCAGCGGCGGCCGGCGCTGGCGTTTGCAATGGCTGCCTTCATGTTGTCCTTGGGAGGCATTCCACCCACGGCCGGATTCATGGGCAAGCTGCTCATCTTCCAGGCAGCGGTGGACTCGGGCCTCGTCGGCTTGGCGGTGATCGGCGTGCTCAGCAGTGCGGTAGGCGTCTACTATTACCTGCGCGTCGTGGTTTACATGTTCATGCGTCCGGCGCCGGAGGAACCGGCGGGACCCGAGCCGGGCTGGGCAACGAATGCCGCGCTGGTCGCATCCACCGTCGGCGTGCTGCTGCTGGGGATTGCCCCTGGAACAGTTTCCAGCTGGCTCACCTCGGCGCAGCTGATGTTCGGCCTTCGCTGATCAATCACCCTTTGCGAAGCACCCTCTTTTCGCCGACGCGCAACGTCACCTTCTCTCGATCGAAGTATTCCGAGAGAGGAATGACAAATTTGCGGCTCTGGCCAACCAGCTCCTTGAAGGCCTGGGTGGTGATTTCCCGGTGCTCCTTCAGGTACCCGACGAGCCGCTGCCGAAGAGCATCGATCGCATTTCGATCGAAATACAAATCGTCGGTCACCCGCAAAACCGTCCCTTCGGCGGTGGCAACTTTCAATAGCTCCAGCAATCGCGGCGTAGGAATGTTGAGCTTCTGCCCAAGCTCATCCACCTTGGGCGGCGCCAGACCCGAGGTCGAAAGCTCGACGATTACCTTCGCGTGCGTTCCCTCCTGGTGCTGGGTCAGAATTCGGCCTCGCCCCTTCAGCCTGATCAATTCGCCGGTCGCTTCGATCTTCCCACCGTCGACCAACGCGCCAATCACCTTTGCAAAAATCCGCGGCTCGAGCTCCGAAGAGAGACGGCGGCGCAGCTCCTCCTTGCTCAGCCCTTCGCGCATTGGCTCGCGCTGATGGAACTCCTCGATCAGCGCAAGGCAGCGGCTGGACATTGCGCTGAAGACTGCGGTGGAGAGATACAACCGGCGCTCCTTGTCCACCAAGAGCGCGCCGCCCCGCGCACCGAGCAGCTCGAGCGCGCGGTGCAGCGTCTTCTGCGGGAGCGCCGAGCGCGCGAAGAGCTCCTTAATCGTGAGCCCGCGATAGCCGGCCTGGCGTAGCAGCAATGCAATGCGGGCCTCGTTGTCTCCTTCCAAGAGGGGGCGGAGCTGCTCGGCGGTTCCTCGTCGGTGCTTCGATGGCGCAATGGCCAGCACTCGTCCGCCGGCGAGCGTTGCACCTCGGCCCGGCAGCGCGCGAAACCCTCGCAAGATGAAGCGCTGGCCGGGAAGCGCCGCGACCCACTCGCCAAGGCGCAGCTGCGCAAGCGCGGTTTCCCCCGGCCGAAGCTCGTCGCGATCGATCAGCGCCACGGTGCACTCCACCTGTGAAGTCCCGAGATGCAAAAGGAGCTTCTTGCGTTTGGGAAGCGGCTGCTCGATCCCGGGCAGCAGCGACAGCTCGACGTCCAGCATCCGCGTCGGCGGAAGCTCCTCGTGCCGCGTGAGCACCATCCCGCGGGATATCGCGTCGGTTTCCACTCCCGTCAGGTTGATCGCGGCCCTCTGCCCGGCCATCACCTTCGGGACCGCCTGGCCATGCACCTGAATGCCGCGGACGCGAAAGGGTCCCGGCAGGCCGGGAAGAAGCGAAACGGAATCCTCCACGGCGATGTGCCCGGAAAGCAGCGTGCCGGTTACCACGGTACCAAACCCCTTGATGGTGAATGCGCGATCCACCGGTAGAAACAGCGGGCCTTCCCAGGGCCGTTCGGGAAGCTCGGCGGCGAGCTCGCTCAGAGCTTTCTTCAGAGCGTCGACTCCCTCGCCGGTCTTTGCAGAACACGGAATGGTCCTCGCTTGCTCGAGAAAAGTGCCCTCGGTCAGCGAGTTCAGATCGGCCCGAAGCAATTCGAGCCATTCCGCACCCAGCTCTCCCAACAGATCCGACTTGGTGATCGCGATCACGCCCGCGCGTACGCCGAGCAACCTACAGATGTCGAGATGCTCGCGCGTCTGCGGCATCACCCCTTCGTCCGCGGCAACGACGAGGATCGCCAAATCCACCCCTCCCGCCCCAGCGGCCATCGCCTTGACGAAGCGCTCGTGCCCCGGGACATCCACCACCCCCGCCACCGAGCCGTTGTTCAGCGCGAGGTGAGCGAACCCCAGCTCGAGCGTGATTCCGCGGCGCTTCTCCTCCTTGAGACGGTCGGTATCAATGCCGGTCAGCGCCTTCACCAGCGTGGTTTTGCCGTGATCGATGTGACCTGCGGTGCCGATGATCATGGAAGACCCGCGAGCGCGTGACCGATGGACTTAATGAGCTGTACCGCTGGGATCAAGCTCCGGCTTTTTCCGGATCTACGTCGAAGCGCGCGTCCTCGGTGACCGGCTGGTAGTCCCAAGGAAAGACCACCAGCTGCGCGCTCGACAGAGCGGTCCATCCCGGTTGAAAACCCCCAGCGCGCGTCACCAAGGTGGCCGTGAGCGCCTCCTTGGCGCCCACCTGGACGGCCAGCTTGTGCGCCAGCTGGAGAGTGTCGCCGGAGGAAGCCACATCGTCGACGATCAAGATGCGCTTGCCGCCGAGCTCTCCCGGCATCTGACCGTACAAACGCGGAGAGCGAAGGATGCGATTGTCCCGGCTGCGGCGACTGATGCGCACCGGGAAGAACTCACAGCTCAGGGCGCTGGCAAGAGCGCCGCCAACAAAAACGCCGCCGTGCGCAACGCCCACCACTGCGTCCGGCTTGAACGTCTTGGAGATCGACCGTGCCAGAGCCCGGACCAAGCGGTCGAAGTCGGCCCAGCTCAGCTCGCGAACCTTTCCGATGCTGCTGGAGCGGTCCTGCGGGCCAGCCCGCGGCGCGTACGCGTTCGATGACAGCTCCGATTCGGAAGGGATCGAGGTCGTCGCCTTACGCGTTTCGCTCGAACTGTGTTTTGCCTTTTTCTTCACGTCAGTTGCTCGTCAATCGCGTCGGTGTCCGCAGGCGTCGCCCACGCAGGCGCGAGGTACCTTCGGCCATCCGCCGTCAAGGGGACGTGCTCGTCCTCCTCGACCTTAATCCGATCCCACAGCTGACAGGTGACCGGGCGGTGCGCTTGATCCAGTCCTTCGCAGTAATTGGTGAAGAGGCACCTGCGGACTTGATCGCCGAGGCCCAGTCGCATTTTGCGAAACCAGTCGGGGTCCGCCAGCGACTGTCGCGCTGAGGCGATGACGTCCGCGTCGCCGCGCTGGAGGATCTCCTCCGCTTGCCAGAAGCTGCAGATCCCGCCCGAGGTCACGATCGGAGTGGACAGGCCCTCCTTGCGCAGCTGCTTGCGGATGGCGGCAGCGAGAGGCACGTTTCGTCCGAACGGGCCGGGAGGCCCAATGTTGGTGGTCGGCATGCACTCGTGTCCGCTCTGTCCGGTGTAGGGATACGCGGCGCTGCCGACCTTTGGCTGTTTTGCGTCCTCGAACTTCCCTCCCTTGGAGATGCTCAAGTAGTCGATCCCTGCCCTGGCGAACTCAACGCCGAAGTAGATCGCATCGTCGATCCGGTTTCCGCCGGCAATGACCTCGTCCCCGAGGTAGCGGATCCCCAGAGCCACGTCCGAGCGCACCACTTCGCGGACGGCGGCCAGCACCTCCAACGGCAACCTCACGCGATTCTCCCTCGCGCCCCCGTATCCATCGCTGCGACAGTTCAGCGGCGAAAGGAAGCTCGCCATGGTGTAGGCGTGCGCGTAGTGCAGCTCGACCCCGTCGAAGCCCGCTTCAATGCAGCGCCTCGCCGCCTCGGAAAACAGCCGCGGCAGGACCTCGGGCAGCTGGCGGATGTGCGGTTGGCCGGTATCGGTGACCCGCTCGCGGAAGCCGAATCGATAGCTCTCCAGGTCGCGCGGTCGAAGCAGCGATTCGATCTCCGCCTCGTCCAATTCCAAGATGCGCGCGCGCAGCGCCGGCTCTTCAGCGTTCTCCCAGGTCGAATCTTGGAGCAGCGAGGCCAACCGGCGGCGGTACTCAGCGTCGATCTTCAAATATTGCCCGAAGAACTTCTCTTTCGTCGGCCTGCGGCGGATGGAAAGGAAGTCGATGATCTGGATGAGCACCTTCGTCCGGCCCTGGCTCGCGCGTCGGACGGTTTCGGTCAGCTTTCGCAGCCCCGCGATGTATCGGTCGTGACCGACGCGCAGCAGAGGTCCGCTGGGAATGTCGCGAATGCCGGTCGCCTCGAGAACGATCGCGCCCGGCTGTCCGCGGGCGAACCGCTCGTACCAATCGAGAACCTCCGGGGTGACGAATCCATCTTCGGTGGCGCGCCACGGAACCATCGCCGGGACCCAGGTCCGCTCGCGAATCTCCACCGGGCCGATTCGCAGCGGGGAGAACAGAAGCGAACGCGTGGCTTCCTCGCGGGTCGGCCAGCGAGGAACCGGCAACAGCTTCTCTCGGCGTCGGTCGGTGACCATTGTGATCGCAAAATGCGACGGTGCGCAGGCTACGCCAGCAGCGTGACCTTGACGATCTCCGGGGGGCTACCCACCCGCAGCGGAGGGCCCCAGAAGCCGACGCCTCGCGAAACGTAGAGCTGCCCCGAGCGATAGGAGTACAGCCCCCGGTATCGCAGCCACCGAAGGGAAACCAGCGCGGTGACGGGAAACAGCTGGCCTCCATGGGTGTGACCGGAGAGCTGAAGGCCCATTCCTCTTTCGGCCGCGGTCTCGAAATTCGCAGGCTCGTGCGCGAGGAGCACCGATGCCCGATCCGGATCGCGCCCGGCGATCGCCCGCTCGAGGTTGTATCCGCCTCGCGGTCGCATATTGCGCGCGCCCCAGTCGTCCACCCCGACGAGGTCGAACGAGGCCCCGGCATCTCCGATTCGCACCAGCCGGTTCCTCAGCACTTGAATGCCCATGCGGCTCAGGGCGGCCGACCACTGAACGTCCCCTGAGTAGTAGTCGTGGTTTCCGGTGACGAAGAAAGTGCCATAGCGGCTCTTCAAATCGCGCAGCGGCGCCACTGCCTCTGCAAGCTGATCTACGTCCCCGTCCACGAGGTCCCCAGTGATCGCCACCAGATCCGGCTTGAGCGCGTTGGTGCGCCGGACCATCTCCTCGACGAATTGGCGCCGAATCACGCTGCTGACGTGCAGGTCGGTGAGCTGCGCGATGCTGAGACCGTCGAGGGCCTTGGGCAGGTTGGGCAAGCGGATCGGCAGCTCGGTCAGCTCGGCCGGTTCGAACGCCCGCCAGAAGCCGTAGCTCGTCAACGCGCCCGAGGTCGCCAGCGCGCCGCCGGCGATCGCTCGAGAGAGAAACAACCTTCGCTCGGGCGAAGGAGGCTCGGATGCCTTTGCGCGCGGCGCGATCCGGCGGCGAAGCTCGAAGAGCGCGCGGACGGCGTCGATCACCGCCAACCAGAAAAACAAATAGGTCGCAAACCCCATCCAAAACCAGACCGCGGTGGAGATCGGGACCGCCCACACCCGGGGCACCAGCTTCACCAGCGGGCGGAGCACGAGCAGGAGGATCACCATCGCTGCGGCGATCACCACCGAGATCTTCCGAATCTTCGCTTGCTTGACCGTGTCCCGCACCAGCCGTCG
The DNA here is from genome assembly GCA_035262305.1 of Myxococcaceae bacterium. Classification (GTDB taxonomy): domain Bacteria; phylum Myxococcota; class Myxococcia; order Myxococcales; family Myxococcaceae; genus DATFTC01. The sequence continues at coordinate 6,818 of DATFTC010000260.1, forward strand.
ATAGATATAGGTATGGATCAACCCGGCGAAGGTTCCAGCGACCAATAAGAAGACGATGCTTCTCCAAGTGAACACGACCGCAATCATTGCCGCCCAGCCGCACCCGTTGCAACCGGCCCGGATCGCAACGATTCCGCTCTTCCGCCGAGCAGGTTCTGCAACGCCGGTTCCAGCTCGGCGAATGCAGGGCGAAATCCGGACTTCAGCGCATGCGCGGGAAGGACGCGCTGACCTGTCAGCACCATGGACGACATCTCGCCGAGCGCGAGCTTGAGTGCGAATGCGGGAGCAGGCATCAGCGCCGGTCGATGAAGCACGCGGGCGAGCACCCGAGTGAACTCTTCATTCGTCACTGGATTGGGAGCCGTTCCATTGAGAGCACCCTCGATGGATTCGTTCGAGAGCGCATGGGTGTAGAGGGACAGCAAATCTTCCCGATGGATCCAGCTCATGTACTGCTGGCCGGAGCCGAGCCGACCGCCGATCCCCAGCCTGAACGGCAGGAGCATCTTCTTGAGCGCGCCGCCGTCGGGATGGAGAACGATCCCGTTCCGCAGGTGAACGACGCGGATGCCCGCATCGCGCGCGGGAGATGCGGCCTGTTCCCAAGCGCGGCACACCCGAGCCAAAAAGTCGTCTCCCGGGGAACTGTCTTCGGTCAACTCCTCGCTTCCGCGTGCTCCGTAAAAGCCGATCGCGGAGGCGCAGACGAGAGTCTTTACCGACTTCGCCCGGACGGAAGCGCGCGCAATCGCTTCCGTGCCCTTCTGGCGGCTCTGAAGAATCCGTTCCTTCTGCTCGGAGCTCCACGGCTTCGCGATGGACTCGCCCGCGAGGTGGATCACCGCGTCCACCCCGTCCAGTAGTCCATCACTGGGCGCCTGCATGGCGTCGAAGAAGCCATTGCCGACGTTCGGCGCGCGGCCGGCCGACTCCGGATGGCGGGTCAGCACGAGAATCTGGTGACCGGCGCCGGCCAAGCGATCGACGAGCGGTCGGCCGATGAAACCCGTTCCTCCGGTGACGGCGATCTTCATAGGCTCTCCCAAATCGAACAGCGTATGCAGGAGAGAGAAAACCGCGGGAGGGCGTTCGCCGCAAGCCCTCGCCGCGGCGTCGGTAACCAACACTCCCAGGCCAGAGCCCGGAGCCTAATGGACCAAGCTGCCCGGCGCTCGCCTGTTGGGCGTGCGACACCTCGATCATCGCCGACCAGGGCGCCTGTGCTCGCATCCCGGAGCGCCTCCGCCTTCCCAGCCATTTCCTCCGCTGGGCAGGCCCGAGCGCCTCCGCAGCTCACTTTTCCTGGAGGGACCGAGCTTGGTGACCTGTGTGTGATCGAGTTCCTAGCCGACGGGAGTGCATCGGGCTTTATCATCAAGGACGGCCGGAATCCCGACTGGCACTGAGTCGCGGCGAGTCTGCAAGCGAATCCGCAAGTAACGGGGTGGCGCGTCTTTCCGGATCACTGAGACGACCGCGAACGATGATGTCTACAATTCGCTAACAGAGACTTTTAAATCAGTCCGGAGCTCGCCTACCGAAAGCTGAAGAGTCGTATCTCCCGGAACCAATCCCGTCAGGGCCATTCCAGAATTTGTAGCGAAGTCCTCGGGATGCATTCCAGCAGCCTCAACACGAACGACGCGTGGAGATTGGCTAACTCCAAGTGGAAGAGCACCGCAGACTTGGGTTCCAAGGTGCCGCAATGTTACACCGAGATGGATCCGCTGATTGACTTTCATATGCACTTCGGACACCGCACCCGGATCGGGCGGCCAAACAAACAAGTGCTCAACCCTCAAGCTATCGGGCTGTGTGACAGACAAACTAACGGATGAGAAATCTTCGCCGTTGCCCCGGATTTTCACACCGCCATCGCCCGGCTGCATAGCCTGTAAAGCAACCAGGTGCGGACCGCTCCACGGTCTCACTTTCCATGTACCCTGATTCAGCGAATGGACTTCTTGTAACACGGGCGCGCAGAATGCATTCTCCACATAATAGCTGCATCCTGGCGTGCCCCTATCGCATTCGGGGCGCTTCCACTGAAGCGTTAACCAAGCGACCGCGCCCGGCGCCCATGTCGCATCGAGCATCTGGCCCGCGCAGCCCACCCCATCAAAGTCGTTTTCCAGTCGATCAGATATCCGAACGCTCACGCTTGTCGGGACTGGGTTCTTTATTCCCTCGCCAGCTCCGCAGCCAAACCAGCCAAACAAACCCGTCAACAAGAGAATTCGCCGGCTCACGGCTTCTCCCCGTCCTGACGCTGTTCATTCGAGCTCATACCTCTAGGATGAGCTTTTGGTCAACGCGCGTGCGGCTCTTGTAAATCGAAATGAATCTATTTTGGGTTCCTCGAAAACTCAGCCGGTGGGTTTACCCTCGTACAGAAAGGCGCACTCTTCGAGGCGAGCTCCGGCGGCATCTGCAACGGCAAATTTCGCGGGCTTGCCCTTTTTTGGATCGGACCACATCGATGCCGACCCGTAGTCTCCGCGCTTGTTCAGGGCGTAGTACTTGATCCCAAAATTCGGCCTGCCCTGATTGTCGAGAAGGCGCTTGTCTCGCGTCAGCGTCACGATTCGCCGCAACGCCTCGAGGCACGCATCGCGCGGGGCCTTTCCCTGGCGCATCATCTCCACGATCAGATGGGCGCCCGCCACCATGATGTTCGCCTCGCCGCGGCCGGTGGAGCCCGCGCTCCCCACGGCGTTGTCGGTGAAACAGCCCGCTCCGATGATCGGCGAGTCGCCCACGCGCCCCGGCATCTTGAAGAACAGACCGCTGGTGGAGGTGCAGCCGGCGATTTGCCCCTTCGCATCCACCGCGGAGACGTGCACCGTTCCGTGACTTCGCGGGTCGCGGAACATGTCCGAGCCATACTCGCGGATGAAGTCGCGCACGTCCGGATCGAGCTTGTCCGGCGACGGTTCGAGCCATTTGTCGATCGGCGAAAGGTTCTGCTTCCAGTACAGCCATACTTTGCGCGCCTTGTCGGTGAGCAGATTCTCGTGACCAAAACCGTTTACATCCGCGAAGCGCCGCGCGCCTGGACCGACGAGCAGAACGTGATCCGTCGTCTCCATCACGAGCTTCGCAACCTTGGAGGGATTCTTCACGCCCTCCAGCGCGGCAACGGCGCCGGCGCGCGCGGTCGGCCCGTGCATCACGCAGGCATCGAGCTGCACCAGGCCGTCCTCGTTGGGCACGCCCCCGTACCCGACGGTCATGTCGTTCGGATCGTCCTCGACGATGTTCACGCCGGCGATCGCGGCGTCGAGGGGATCGGCGCCGGCGCGCATGGCTTCGACTGCGCGCGCCACCGCGCGCAAGCCATTGGCGCTGGAGATCGCCACGGGTGCGGAAGGAGCGGTCTTCGATGCGACGTTCGATTTTTCGGCTGCCTCAGCCGCGCTGCGAGCTGCAGCAACGGCTACGGCGGATGCGAGGAGGTTGCGGCGAGAGATAGGCTGAAGTCGCATGGCCGCGGTTCTAGCAGGCCTCCGAGCAGGAGCGAACAAGCGTTTGGACGGTCATGTCGTCGGCACGCTGGCCATCAGCTTTTCGGCTTCGCTCTCTATCCGCAGCTCGAAGCTGCGCGGATCATAAAAGGTCAGCAAGACTTCGCCGACTTTGAGCACGTCCCCGTGCCGGAGCGGCATTTGTTTTCCGTGCGCCAGCGTTCTTCCCGAGATTGCCACATGCTGAGTGGGGCTTTTCAGCTCGGCGCTCCAATCGCCGGAAGCGTGTCGAATCACTAGCAGGTGCTCCCGAGAAACGGTGGCGTCGTTGATTACAATGTCGTTCTGAGACGCGCGGCCGAGCCTCAACACCTGTTCGGCGGAGGTGGTCGCCAATTCGAAGCAGAGCACATCGCCGGTAGGGAGGCAGTCCTGAAGGTCCTCGGCGGGAGGTTGGGTATGGGCGACGTTCTGCTCGCCGTCCCCCGAGATGCTCCAGGCGCCGGCTTCCCAGACCAACCAGGCGTGCGGATAGCGCTTCCGGAACTCTTTCTTGAGCGAGAGGTGCTGGCGGACGAGCACCGAGAGTAGAACCGAGCGCACCATGTTCGCGCATCTCTTAACTCTGAGAACCTGCCCCGTTCAACTCCGGAGCGGCGCAGCCTAGGCTGCGAAACATTTGCTCGCGAGCGATTCTGAGCGAGTTTGCTGACCCGGGTCTCGCTGACCCCAGTGCGGGAACCCTCGGTTAACGGGCAATCAGCGCGGGTCTTTCCCCTCTGGCTCGATCAGCGCCTCTATCTTGGACACCGCATCATCCAGAACGGCGCGCAGTTTTTTCAGCGTCGAAGGTGTCAGCCGACCGCGTCGCATCCCTCGCCGGAACATCTTGAACATTCGCCCGGCGTGCCTGATCAGGTCGCCCAGCTCGTCGGCGTAGTCCTCCCAGTTGCCCGCGCCGGAACGCTCGTAGAAGTCCTTGACTTCGTCGCGGTGCGCATCCAGGTCGGCCTTGCCCTGCGGCGTGATGGCGTAGACCTTGCGCCCGTCCTGCTCCTCGACGCGAGCGTGGCGCAGCTCCTCCAGCAACTGGAGCGTGGGATAGATAACCCCGGGGCTCGGCCGGTACGTTCCGCCGCTGCGCTCCCCGATCGCCTGCATGATTTCATACCCATGTCGAGGCTGCTGCTCGATGGCGTCGAGGACGAGGTAGCGGACTTCGCCGCGCTCTGCCCTCGGCGGCGGGCCTCCGAACATCTCCCACCAATCCGCTCTACCGCCCGGTCCGTGCCGACCAAAGGGTCCTCGCCCCATGAAGAACCGCTCTTCCCACATCCCATGTCGTCCGTGCATCGTTCGTCTCCATTGCAAGGCATCCAAGTCCTCGCCGATGTCGACACATCTTAACGATGTGTCTTTGAGATATATCTTTAGATAGCTCGCGACAGGTCTACAGTCAACCCTCTCGCTAAAGCGGCGAACCAGCTCACCCTGGCGGTACTTAGGGAGGCGCCGACAAGCTAGATGAAGAACTTGCCGTAGAAGGCGCTGTTCTCATCGGCTCGCATCCAACTGTCGGCGACAGCGCCGCCCGCATATTTCGCGTCCTTGGTGTAACCGACCTTGCGATTCACGAGGGGAGCCAGTGGCTGGTACCAAACGCCGGATGGCATCTTGCAACACTCGTCGTTCGGCATGCCTTCTACCGCGAGCCTCGCGATCTCACCCGCGCTCACGACGTAGCTCTTGCCGAGATGCTGGAATGCAATCGGAGCGCGACGAACGGAGATGACTTTGCCAAGCGAGGTGCCATAGCTTTCCTTCAGCGCGTCCACCATTGCGGATGCCTGAGCATCGCTCGCACCCGAGTCGATGATGAGTTCCGACCGATGCGGTGCCTTGTCGGCCAGATTGGCCTCGGAGCTGACCACCGCGACGGCGCGTACCCCTTGCAGCGGCGTACCCCTCCACTCACCGCTTTGAACGTTCCACGCCATCATCGCGTCGCGCCCGGTGGTAACCACCTCTCCGTTGAAGTGACATGGACCGGCGAAGACGCTGGCCGTGCGGACCTCAACATAGTCGCCGCTCAAGGTCGGCTTCCCCGAACTCTCTGCCCAGGCTACACACGGCAAAACGAACAACCCCGCCAGCAGAATCTTTTTCATCGCGCTCTCCCTTCGACCGACGAAGATTATCACTCCGAATCGGCCAATGCAGATCTGTAACAACCTCGCCCCGCGACGCAGCGCTCCGGATGGACTTTCCCGCCGTCCGGGCCGATTACCTGCTGCGTGACGTAGCACCAGCAATGGTCCGAATCGTCGATGTAGTGGGAGGCTTCGGTGGGCAAACTGTTAAGCATGAAAAACTTCTTCGATCGCAGCTCGCCGCAGAAGGGCGAGAGGATCGGGCTTGCGCGCGGTGCGGCGGCTGTGCTTGACGGCGGCGGTTTGGTCGGCATCGAGGCCTCCTGTTCTAGCCCTGCTTGGCGCCGCCCGCCTTGGCAAGCGCCCGGCGAACCAACGTCTGGGTGAGAGGGATTTTGTAGGCGTTCTTCGAGAGCGGGGACGCGCCCCGAAGCGCCAGGCGAGCGGCTTCCGTTGCAACGCTTGCGTCTAGGCGCTTGCCTGCCAGGAACTCCTCGGCCCTGGGCACGCGCCACGGTACCGGCGCCACCCCGCCCAGCACCAGACGCGCCTGCCGCACCGTGCCCGACGGATCCATCTCCAGCGCAGCGGCCACGGCGGACAACGCAAAGTCCAGCGAGTCGCGCTCCTTGAACTTGAGATAGGTCGAGCGCGCTGCGAACGGCGAAGCCGGGACGTTGATCTCGGTGATGATCTCCGCGGGCTCCAGGACATTCTCGCGCGTCGGCTCCTCCGACGGCAGGATGAAGAATTTCTCGAGGAGGATGCTGCGCCCGCCCTTTGGCGATGCGGTGGACACACTCGCCCCGAGGGCCACCAGCATCGGCGCGAGATCCGAAGGATGGACGATGAAAGACGGACCGCCGCCCAGAATGGCGTTGTACTTATTCTCGCCGGACTCGGCGTAGCATTCGTCGCCGCCCTTGCGAAGGCAAACGACCTTCTCCAGGCGGAAGTACCAGCATCTGGGTCGCTGGCAGAGGTTGCCGGCGACTGTTCCGAGATTGCGAATCTGCGGCGTCGCGACCTCGCCTGCGGCTTCCGCCAATCCCGGGAACTGCTTTCGTACTTCGGGGTGCTCCTCGAGCTGCGCCAGAGTGACCAGCGGGCCGATGCTCACGCCCTTCGAATCGAGCTGGATTCGATCCAATCCCGGAATCGACTTCAAGTTCACCACGCGGTTCGGCCGAACCACGTAATCCTTCATCGAGGTGAGAAGATCCTGACCGCCTGCGATCGGCTGAGGCGCTTCGTCGCGATTGTCCACCGGCTTTTTGGTCTGAAGCTGCTTGACTGCGTCGGCCACCGACGTGGCGCTGACCCATTCGAACGCTTTCATGTCGTTTTCCCCTGCGGCTGAAGCGCCATCAGAATCTTGTCCGGCGTAATCGGCAGCTCGCGCATCCGAACACCGCAGGCGTTGAACACCGCATTGGCAACCGCGCCGACCGTCGGGATGACTGCGGGCTCGCCCACCCCGATGACGGCTTCGCGAGTATCGGCATCGTCGATGAGAACTGCGATTTCAGGGATCTCGAGCACGCCGGGCAGCTTGTAGTCCTCGAAGTTGGGATTGACCATCACGCCCAGCCGTTCATCCATGACGCGACCTTCCCAAAGGGCCATGCCGAGCGCTTGGATCACGCCGCCGTTGATTTGGCTCTCGATCGCCAATCGGTTCAACGGCAGTCCTATGTCTTGCACGTGAACGATCCTCAGGGGCCGCACGTGACCCGTCTCTACGTCGACTTCCACTTCTGCGAACGATGCGCCGTGCACGCCGTTGTCGGACAGCCCGGGTTTCCACTTGCCGAGCGCAGAAATTCCGGCCGCGGGAAGGGCAGCGCACGCCTGCTTCCAGCGCAACGTCTTTCCGCCCGCCTTCACCTCGCCACCTGCGAACGAGATCTCCTCGAGCTTCGCATTCAGAACCGGTGCCAGCTTCGCAGCCATTTCCACCCGAGCGTTCACTGCCGCGTCTTTCACGGCGGGGGAAAGCGAAGCAGCGGTTGTGGAACCGCCCGACCCGCTCGCCGCGCCGAGCTTGGAGTTGCCGATGTGCTCGCGAATATCGCCGATGGTGAGCCCAAACTCTTCAGCGACGATCGCCCGCATGTACGTTCGGGTGCCGGTCCCCAAGTCCTGCGTTCCGCAGGAGACGTTGACGGCGCCGTCGCGCGCGATCGCCACGGTCACTTCGCACTGCGGCCGGCCGCCTCCACCCCACGTTCCCACGCCACAGCCGATGCCGCGCTTCAGCGGACCGGCGCCCTCCCCGGGCACTTTCTGGCGGCGGTCCCAGCCGATCTCCTTCGCGCCGCGATCAAGTTGCCGGTGATAGACGGGATCCTTGAGATTCTTTTTGCGGAACTCCACCGGATCCATTCCAAGCTTGTAGGACAGCTCGTCCATCAAAGACTCGACGGCGAACGATGCCTGCGGGTGGCCCGGAGCGCGCATCGCGCGCGAGGAATCGACGTTGGTGTGAAGCGAGTAGACTTCTCGATAGGCGTTCGCGGCGCTGTAGATATACGGCTGGCCCGATTGGGAGCCGGCGCCGATTCCGCCGAGCCGATACTGCGTCGCTTGGAATGCGACCAGCGTTCCGTCCTTCTTCACACCTCCTTTGAGCTTTTGCCACGAGCCCGACCGATTGCCGGCGGTGACGAACTCGTCGTGCCGCGCAAGCATCATTTTCACCGGTGCCTTCGCTTCGCGCGACAAGTGGCAGGCCAGCTTCCCCTCGATCCCGATTCCAAACTTCGAGCCGAATCCGCCGCCCATGTTCTCCACGACGGAAGTGACGCGGCTCTCGTCCAAGCTCAGCGCTATTGCGCTGTCCTTAGGAATGCTGAACGTGCCTTGCGTGGAGGCGTAGATGGTCGCGGAATCGCGCCCGCGATAGTCGACGACGATGCCGTGCGTCTCAAGGCAAGCGTGGTGAATCGTCTGTGTCCGGTACTCAGCTTCGACGATCGAGTCGCACTGTTTGAACGCGGCCTGGACTTTGTCCAGCTCCCCCTTCTTTTCCTTTTCCTCGAGGTTGCCCTCGCCGAGCACTATCGGCGCACCCGACTTGATCGCCGCGTCGGCGCTTACCACGTGGGGCAGCACTTCGTACTCGACCTGGATCGCGTGAATGGCGTCGTCCGCGATCTCAGGAGTAATCGCCGCCGCCGCGGCGACTGGTTCTCCCTCGTAGCGCAGTTCCTCACTCGACAGCGACAGCTGGACGGCCTGGGCGGTCGAGCTTCCGCCTCTTGACCCAGTGCCGCCTGCAGCGGTTCCGCCTCGTCGTTCCCGCTCTTTCAACTCCTGCGCTTTCATTTGCTCAACCGTCGTGACGGCGCGCACGCCGGGTATCCGCTTGGCAGCGGCGAGGTCGATCTTCTTCACTCGCGCGTGCGCGTGCGGGGAACGCAGGATTCGGCCGTACAGCATCCCCGGCAACCGGACGTCGTACGGGTAGATTGCTGCGCCGCTGACCTTTGCCGGTCCGTCGACCCGCGTCAGGCGGTGGTTGAGGATCGCATGCTTGTCGTTGGGTCCCCAGGTGGGCCCGCCGGTGTCATCGACCTCGATTTCAACCATCGTCTCGATTCCGTTGACGACGCGCGGAACCTTGATCTTCTTTTTCTTGGGAGCCGTGTCCGCCATAGCCTACGTCCCCTTCACCAAGTCGTGGATCGTTTGCATCGTGGCGTGCTGCGAACCCTTCGCCGCTGCCATCGCCGCTTCGAAAATCTTTGGATAGGTGCCGCACCGGCAGAAGTTGCCGTGACAGCCGCGCCGAATCTGATCCAGCGTTGAATTCGGATTCGCCTTCAAGTGCGACGAGACGGCCATCACGAATCCCGGCGTGCAAAAGCCGCACATCAGTGCATCCTTTTCAACAAATGCTTGTTGCACGGCGCTTAAGCGGTCCGCAGAGCCGAGGCCTTCAACGGTGGTGATTTTCCTGTTCGCCGCGGCGACGGCGAGGACCAGACAGGAGTAGACCGGTTTGCCCTCGAGCAACACGGTGCAGGCGCCGCAGGTCCCGTGATCGCACACCAGCTTTGGCCCGGTGACCGCCGGCTCGAGATGGTCGCGCATCGCGCTGAGCAACGTGGTGCGGGACTCGACCGTCGCCTGCCGCTTCTGGCCGTTGATGTCCAGCGGCACGCGTACCTTCGCCCCTGCCGGCGCCGCGGTTGGGCTGGCCGCGTCGGCTTCTGCGTTGCTGCGCAGGGCGAGCTTGTCGACCAGAGCGGCCCCGGCACCGACAGCGCCTACGCCTTTGAGAAAGCGCCGGCGGCTCGGGTTGGGCAAGCTCGGGTTTGACTTTCGGCGATCCTTATCGTCTGACATGACCCTCTCCGTTGGCGGTCTTGAGCGCTGAGAGACCGCCGACCTTACGCGTTTTCATTCCAATTTCAATCGTGTCGCACATCCAAGTATTCTCAAATCCCGTGCGGGTTAACGAAGTGCTCGCAGGCCGTTTTCGACTCGAAAGTGAAGAGGCGTCCGGCGGAATGGGACGCATCTATCGCGGGCAAGATCTACAGACTGGCGCGGCGGTGGCGGTGAAGGTTCTCCAGCTCAGCGCCGGCGTGGAGGCCGATCGATTCTCCCGCGAGGCTGCCCTGCTCGCGCAGGTCTGTCACCCCGGCATCGTGCGTTACCTGGCCCATGGCACCGCAGACGACGGCCAGTACCTGGTGATGGAGTGGATCAACGGCGAAACCCTCAAAGACCGCCTGCTACGGCAAGGGCTGACGATCGTGGAAAGCGTCCAGGTGGCCCGCCAGGCATCGGAAGCCTTGGCTGAAATGCACGCCCGCGGAATCATCCACCGCGATATCAAGCCCAGCAACCTGATGTTCGTCGACGGCGCAGTGGAGCACCTAAAAATCCTCGATTTTGGCATCGCGCGGCGGAGCGACGATTTGATCGGATTGACTCGGACCGGTTTTATGGTCGGCTCCCCGGGCTACATGGCGCCGGAGCAAGCGCGGGGAGATCGCTCCGCGCTGGATCACCGGGTGGACCTATTCGCCCTCGGTTGCGTGCTCTACGAATGCCTCACTGGCCGACCGCCCTTTTTTGGAGATCCGGTCGCCGTGCGCGCGAAGGTCTTGCTCTCCGACCCGCCCGCGGTCTGCGAACTCAACGCCGATGTCTCTCTCGAGCTGGGAGCACTGGTCAGGCAACTGCTTTCAAAGGATCAGGGAAGGCGACCGCTCGATGCGATGCAGCTCGCTCGCCAGCTGGCGGCGCTGGCAGAAGTCCCCGGGGTTCCTCGCAGGCAGCTCACAGGCGCAACGGACTCCGCCGTCACCGCCGCTCTTCGTCCGCCCCGGCGAGTCGCCGGGAGCGATCCGGCGCCTCGGGTGAAGCACAATTTTCTTCTTTGCGCCGGAGTCGACTCGGCCGCCGCACAGAATCTGGCGCAGGGGCCGCTGCTCGCCAGCGCCGGGGCGCACGGCGGGCGGCTTGAGAGCGTGGAGGGAAAATGGTGCATGATCCTTTTCTCGGCCAGCGGAGATGCGAGCGCGCAAGCCGCGGAAGCGGCGCGCTGCGCGCTGGAGATTCGCGCGATCCTTCCTCCCCAGGCACCGCTGGCGCTGATCGCGGACCAATCACCCGCTGGGCTCGACTCACTGATTGACCGGGCAATTACCACGGTGACGACGGAGTCGCTGGCATCCCTGTTTTCCGCCGCGGTTCCATTCTCTACGCAAACAGACGGAATCCGACTTGACGAGGCAACTGCCGACCTGTTGCAGCCGACCTTTCGAGTGACCCGCGTTGCCGGCGGCGCGTATCTGCAGGGCGAAGACCTGGCGGGCCCGACTCAGAATTGATCTGCTACATCCGAAGGGGCCGCCGGCAGACGGCGAATGCTCGGGTGTGCTAAGTAAAACTCGTTGAGTTCAATAACAAAACTTGTAATTCAGGTCGTTTGCCTGCTGTTTTTGGCGGTGGGCCTGGGCCTGATCGCGTATTCGCGCCGGTCGGCTTCCCTGGATCAAAGTGCGCCGGCGGCGCCGGAGCCGCTCGAGGCCAGCGGGCAAACATCCGCAGTCAAGCACCTTCAGGAGTCTGGATTTCTCGGCGTGGTCGTTGCGACGCAATCGGTGGACCTGGCCCCGAAGCTGACCGGGCGCCTCGAGAGCGTGCACGTGCGAATGGGCCAGAGCGTCAATGCCAACGGCGTCATCGCGACGCTGGATACGGCGTCCATCCGACACGATCTCAGCATCGGCGAGGCGAAGCTCAAGGTGGCGCGCGCCGAGCAGGTCAAGGCGAAGACGGAGCTGGCCCAAGCCAAGGACGAGCTCGATACCTTGGCGCCCTTGCGCAGCTCCGGTCACATCTCCGCCAAGGAGCTGGCTTCCGCGCAGTACAAGCACGATGCCGCCGCCGCCGCCTATGAGGCTGCGCAGGCCCACGTGGCGGAGCTCGAAGCCAACGTCCAACAGCTCAAGCAGACGTTGGCGGACGCGCAGATCCGCGCACCTTTCGCGGGGGTGATTTCGGAGCGCTACGTGGATCCGGGCGCGATGGTGAGCCCCTTGATACCGGTGGTCCGTTTGGTGAGCGCGGACGATTTGAGGGTCCGATTCGCGGTCCCGGAGCAGTCCGCCGGTACGCTGGCGCTCGGCATGGCGGTCCAAGTGCAGGTGAGCACTGTCAACGTGCCGATCCGGGGAGTGGTGGAGAACATCGCGCCCGAGATCGATATTGCTTCGGGGCAAATCTACGCCGACGCGAAGCTCGAGGCCGAGGGTATTGCTGCACTGAAGAAACAAATCCCCTCGGGCACAGAGGCGCGCGTGACGATCATCGCTCCCGTACACACGGGGCAGCACTAGCGGACGGAGGTGAATGCTTGGCGGAGCCGGCGTCCGATTTGTTCCGCAAAGAAGCGCTCGATTATCACCAGGGCAGCACCGAGGCGCGCGGCAGCGTCCTGCAGATTTCGCCGGCCTGGCTTCGCTACGCCTACTGGGTGCTGGTCGCGGTGGCGATCGGCGGGGCGATTTTCTCGACCGTGGCCACGGTGAACGAGTACGCCAGCGGCCCGGCGGTGGTGCGCGTGCAGGGCCGCACCGATCTCACCGCCAAGGCTCCGGGGACGGTCGGAAGCGTGGACGTGGTCCCCGGCCAGCGCGTCTATCAGGGGATGGTGTTGGTGCGGATGTACACTGCGCAGGAAGCGGGTGAGCTGGAGCGTCTCACCAAGGAGTTCAACCTGCAGATGACGAAGAGCATGCGCGATCCATCGGACAAGTTGGCCCGCCAAACGCTGGCCACCCTGCGCACTCAGCGCGATCTGGCGGAAGAGCGGCTGGAGGAGCGGATCGTCCGCGCGCCGCACGCCGGAGTTGTGAGCGACCTTCGGATCCGGCCCGGAGAGGCCCTCAACATGGGCGAGACGATACTCTCTCTGTACGGCGAGCAAACGAAGTACACCTTGCTCGCGATGTTGCCGGGCCGCTATCGGCCAATGCTCAAGACGGGGATGCCGATCCGCCTGGAATTGGCCGGGTTCAAGTACGTCTACCAGAACTTCGCCATTGAAGGCGTGGGCAACGAGGTGATTGGCCCGGCTGAGCTCCGCCGCTTCCTCGGGCAGGAGCTGGCGGACACGGTGAGCGTGACGGAACCGGTGGTGGTGGTGACCGCCCGCCTGCCCAAGAGCACGTTCATCGCGGACGGCCGCACCTTCGGCTATTACGAAGGCATGCAGGGCAGCGCCGACGCGCGAGTTCGCGCGGAAAGCGTCTTGGTGACGCTGATCCCCGGCCTCAAGGCACTCTTCGACGATGGCGGATAACGAGTCCGACGGCGCCTCGAGCTTGTTCGCCCGATTTCCTGCGCTGCTGCAGCTCGGGAACAAGGGGCCCTCGCGCAGCATCACCTACGTTCCCCAGCTCACCCAGAGCGAGTGCGGGATGGCGTGCCTGGCGATGGTGCTCGCCTATTACGGCAAGCCGGTCCGGATCGAGGAGCTGCGCCAGCTGCACGCCACGGACCGAAGCGGGATGACTGCGCAAGACATCCTGAACATCGGCCGCTACTATGGCCTGCGCGGGCGCGGCGTGTCCCTCGACATCGACGAGCTGGAGCTGCTCGATCGGGGGTCGATCCTCCACTGGAACTTCGATCACTTCGTCGTCTTCGAGCGGCTGGAGAAGAAGGCGGTGCACATCGTCGACCCGGGCGCGGGCCGGCGCCGGGTGCCGATGGAGCAGTTCAGGCGTTCGTTCACCGGCGTTGCCCTGCTGCTGGAACCGAGCGATGAGTTCACGCCCTCCGCTGCGCTCGAAAAGCGGACCTGGTGGTACGTCCGGCAGCTGCTGGGTCACTTCGGCCTGTGGTCGCGAATCATCATCACCTCGCTGCTCTTGCAGCTCTTCTCGCTGGCGGTGCCGGTCCTCACTGGAGCGATCGTCGACCGCATCGTCCCCCGATCCGACTACCATTTGCTGCTCGTGGTGGGCGGCGGAATGCTGTCGCTGGTCGTCTTCCACTTCCTGTCCAATCTGATCCGCGCCCACCTCTTGCTGGACCTGCGCACGCGTTTCGACATCCGGATGACGTTGGGATTTGTCGATCATCTGCTCGAGCTTCCGTACGCGTTTTTCCAGCACCGCGCCGTCGGCGACCTGATGACCCGGCTGAACAGCACCACGGCGATCAGGCAGCTGCTCACCTCGGGCGCGCTGTCCGGTTTGGTCGACGGCGCCTTCGTCATTCTGTATTTGATCCTTCTTTTGCTGGCGAGCCCGCTGATGGGGCTGGTCGTCCTTGGGCTGGGCATCATCCAGGTGACCGTCTTTCTCTTCAGCCGAAGGCGCCGCCGCGACCTGATGGCCCAGGAGCTCGAGACCACCACTCGCTCCGGCGCCTACACCGTCCAGGTCCTCGCCGGAATCGAGACCCTCAAGGCGATGGGGCGCGAGGATCGCGCGGTGCAGCACTGGTCCAATCTGTTCGTCGACAACCTCAATGCGTCGCTCGGCCGAGGCCAGCTTGGCGCGCTGGTCGACGCATTGACCGGCTCTTTGAGATTGGTTTCCCCGCTGATCGTCCTGATCATCGGCGCGCTGCAGGTGCTGTCCGGCAACCTGAGCCTGGGAACGATGCTCGCCCTCAACGCGCTGGCGGCCGGGTTCTTCTCCCCCCTCTCGAACCTGGTCTCCACCGCGGGCGAGCTGCAGCTGGTGGAGAACTACGCCGAGCGCCTGGACGACGTGTTCAATGCCGCGCCCGAGCAGGATCGAACGAAAGTGAAGCAGGCGGAGCGGCTGAAGGGACAAGTGGAGCTGGACCACGTCAGCTTTCGCTACGGACCCTTAAGCCCATTGGTGGTCCAGGACGTGTCACTGAAGATCGAGCCCGGAATGTTTATCGCGCTGGTCGGCAAGTCGGGTTCCGGCAAGTCCACCTTGGCGAGCCTGCTCGCGGGGCTGTACATGCCGACGTCCGGGCGGATCCTCTACGACGGAGTCGACATGACCGAGCTGGATCTGCGGTCCATCCGCCAGCGGCTCGGGATCGTCACCCAGCGGCCTTACCTCTTCAATCAGTCGATACGGCAGAACATCGCAGCGGCGGAGCCCTCGGTGAACTTCGAGACCATCGTGGAGGCGGCGAAGCACGCCTGCATCCACGAGGAGATCCTCGAGATGCCGCTGGGCTACAGCACCATCCTCCAGGAAGGGGGCGGCTCGGTTTCCGGAGGGCAGCGGCAGCGGATTGCACTGGCCCGAGCGCTGGTGAGCAATCCCGCCATCCTGCTCCTGGACGAAGCGACGAGCTCCCTGGACGCGGTCACCGAGAAGGCGGTGCAGGCCCAGCTCGCCAAGCTGAAGTGCACCCGCATCGTCATTGCGCATCGGCTGAGCACGATCGCGGACGCCGACCTGCTCCTGGTGCTGGAGCACGGGCGGATCATCGAGCAAGGCACGCACGGCCAGCTTCTCGCCCGCGGCGGAGCGTACGAAAAGCTCGTTTCCGCTCAGCTGCAAAAGGCGGCCGGGGCATGAGCGCGCCGCCCGAGATGGTCTCCGGCGTAGGAGATCCCTCGCGGCGGGTTGGAGGGCTGATCGGGCGCGCGCTGGGCGAATTCGTGATCCGCGAGAAGCTGGGCGAGGGCGGCTTCGGCACGGTCTTTCGCGCCGAGCAGCTCGCCTTGGGCCGCGAGGCGGTGGTGAAGACTCTGCAGCCGCGCGCCAAGGTCGCCGAGAACGCGATCCAGCGATTCATGCGGGAAGCGCGGCTCGCGTCCACTCTGGACCACCCGTATGCGGCACACATCTACGCCTTCGGCGCCGAGCCTGACGGGTTGCTGTGGATTGCGATGGAGCTGGTGCGCGGAACGCCGCTGGACAAGCTCCTCAAGACGCAAGGACCGGTGCCGCTCGCGCGCTTGGTTCCGCTCTTCGATCGCATCTGCGAAGTGGTGCACACCGCCCACGAGCAGGGAATCGTCCACCGCGACCTCAAGCCGGCAAACGTGATGGTGCTCTCCCGCGCCGGACGGCTGCTGCCCAAGCTGCTCGATTTCGGCGTCGCCAAGCTGCGGGAGGAGTCGCTCGACGAGAACGCGGCTACGTTGCGCTCGACGGAGCGACGAACGAAGGAAACCGGGGACGCGCGCATCTCCGTCGAGCCGGCCGGCACGCACGAGCAACGCCGGGCGCTGACGCTGGACCAGATTTCCGATCGGCTGATGCGCGCTACCACTGCGGAGATCACCCAGCGCGGGCTGTTCATCGGCTCGCCGCACTACATGGCGCCCGAGCAGTGGGTGAATCCCACCGCCGCGGATCAGCGCAGCGACCTCTACGCCTTGGGCGTTCTCTGCTTCGAGGCGCTCACCGGGCGCCATCCCTTCGAAGGCGATACCGTCCTCGAAATCGCAAAAGGCCACGCGCAGAAAGACGTGCCGTCCCCAGGCGCGAATCTGCCGGAATCGATCCACCAATTCCTCCATCGCGCGATGGCGAAGAAGAGCGGGGACCGATTTCAATCGGCGCTCGAGCTGGCGAGCGCGTTTCGCGCTGCTGCCGGCCTCTCCGACGATGGCGTGGGCGTCCCGCAACTCGACGAGGCCGTGCGAGAGACGGTGATCGCGCTCGCCCCACAGCCCTTGGCGGAAGCCGTCTCTGCGCTGGAGGCATCGCGAAGCCTCGGGCAAGCTCTGCAAGCGGCAGCACAGGTGTCCCGCGCCGTGGCGCAATACCTCGGCCTGCTCGCGCTGGCGTGCCGGACCAAGGTGGGGCCGGGAGCGCCGACCGACAGCGCTGCGGCTCTCGAGCTGCTGCAAGCGCTGCGAAGGCATGGATTGACCGAGGGCGAATGGATCAGGTTGGCGCGCGAGCTTTGCCAGCCCTTCGAGAAGTTTCGCGACGCGTACCCGATCCCCGAGCTCGTTTCATTTTCGCTCGAGACGGCTCAGGCCGAAGCGGGTGGCGCGAAGCTGTTCAGCGATGACGACGCGCGCGGCGGCGAGCAGAGCGAAGAGGCGAAGCGAGCAACGCTCGAGCGCGAGCTGGCTCGGTTGTCGCGCCTCTTGCGAGGAGTCTCGTTCCTCTTCGAGTATCCCCTCGTCGTGGCGCGGGCAGGTCGCGCAGAGCTTTGGATGGGAGCTCGGCGGACGGCTCGCAACTCTCGACCCTTGCGCACTTCGGGGTTACCAGAGGGACACGCTTTTCTCTTGGATCGCGACGCGGCCCCGGTGGTTTCGCTTTGGCCCGTCGTTCAACCCATCGTCCCGACTCCCGGCGCTCCAGAGGAGCTGTTTCTCTTGGAAGGGAACGGTCGGCTCGGCGCAAAGCTCGTCTCCATCCCGCTCGGGTTCGAGCGCCACGACGACGACGCCTGGCAATGGTTCGGCGAGCACTTGGTTGGCGCATCCGGCGAAGTGGTCGCCGCTGCCAAGGAGCAGGAGACGCCATACCTTGGCCTGGCGACCTTCACCGCCAATGACGCGAAGAACTTTTTCGGACGCGAGCGCGAAGCCGAAGCTTTTGCCAACCGGCTTCGAATGCAGCCGCTGCTCGCGGTGGTGGGACCGTCGGGTGCGGGCAAGAGCTCCTTCGTCCAGGCCGGCGTCGTTCCGCTTCTGCCGAGCGGTTGGCGCGCGATCGTGTTTCGCCCAGGCCCCGCCCCGCTCGCTGCCCTCTGCGCTCGATTGGCGCAGGAGGGGCTCGCAGTGGGGGAGCTAAGAGAAACGTTGGCGCAGCAACCGGCGCTGCTCGGCAAGACGCTGACCGACTGGAGGCGCCAGGTCGGCGGTGCGGCGATGCTGGTCGTCGACCAGTTCGAGGAGCTGCTCACTCTGTGCCAGGACGCGACCGAACGGAACGCCTTCGCGGAAGCGCTCGTGCAAGCGGCCCGCTCAACCGAGGATTCGGTCCGAGTCGTCCTCACCTTGCGCGACGACTTTCTGATCCGAGCGCAGCAGATTCCCGCCTTGCGCGAACGCCTGGCGCAGGGGCTGCAGCTTCTGGCGACGCCGGCGCACGACGACTTGGTGCGCATTCTGATCAATCCGGCCCGACAAACGGGCTACGAGTTCGAAGATCCCAAGTTGCCCGAAGAGATGGTCCAGGAAGTTGCGGAGCACCCGGGGGCGCTGGCACTGCTGTCGTTCACCGCCAGCAAGCTGTGGGAGGTTCGCGATCGGCATTTCCGTCATTTGTCACGCCGGGCGTATCGGTCGCTGGGCGGAGTCGGCGGAGCACTCGCGCAGCACGCGGAATCGACGCTGGCCCAGATGCCGGCCGAGGAACGTTCGCTGGTGCGCGAGGCGTTTCGGCATCTGGTCACCGCGGAGCGCACCCGCGCCATCATCAGCCGCCGGGAGATGGAACACGTGCTCGGCGGTGGGCCGAATTCGGGCAAGGTTCTCGAGCGGTTGATCGGCGCGCGCCTGCTTACCGCTTCCGAAGGCGATGGAAGTCAGGACCGCATCGAGGTCATTCACGAGGCCTTGCTGACCTCCTGGCCGCGCTTGGTCGAATGGCAGCAGGAGGACGCCGAGAACGCGCGCATGCGCCACCAGCTTCGCGCCGCCGCGCGGCAGTGGGACGAGCGGGGCCGCGGCAAGGGGCTTTTATGGCGCAAAGAGGCGCTGATCGAATATCGCCTCTGGCGTTCGCGCGATCCGGGCAGGCTCACCGAAACAGAGGAGGCCTTTGCTCGCGCGAGCCTCGCCGACGAAGCGCGCGGCCGCCGAGCGCGGCGGACGGCGGTCGTGCTCGTGTTCGCTGCCCTGGTCGTGGGTCTCGCCGTTCTGTTCCGCGCCAACCGCGTGGCGGAAGAGAACGCGCGAATCGCGAAAAGCCGCCTCGCCAGCAGCTACGAGGAGCAGGGCCGGCAACTGCTGCTCACAGGCGATCCGCTCAGGGGCATCGTGTACCTCGAGCGAGCGATGCAGGAGGGCGCGTCCGGTCCCGCGCTGCGCTACCTGATCGGCCGCGCCAAGTGGGCCCTGGATGCACAGGTCGCATCGCTGCAGCACTCAGACTACGTCCGCGAAGCCCATTTCAGCCCGGATGGCAAGCGGATCGTCACCGCGAGCTTCGACAAGACGGCCAAGCTGTGGGACGCGGCTACGGCCAAGCTGATCGCAACGTTGAAACATGAAACGAAAGTGTTCTCAGCGCGTTTCAACGCCGACGGAACGCGCATTGTAACTGCGAGCGGCGACGGCGCAGTAAGAATCTGGGACGGTCTCACCGGCGCGCCGATTGGTGCAATTGCTGCCGATGCGGGCTCAGTGTGCTCGATTGAGGTCGGTCCGCGCTTCGCGGAGGTATTTGGCGATTTCAATCCGAATGGAACATCGATTGCGACATTCCGGGGCAACGCGGCGCAAATCTGGGACGCTCAACGGCTCGAGCTCGTTGCGACGCTCCGTGGCCATACCGAGCCGATCCTCTGTTTGATATTTCATCCGGACGGCAAATCGCTGTTCACCAGCGCAAGCGATGGGACCATCAAGAAATGGGATGACCGCGGTCGCCTCGTCTTTTCGGTCAACGTTCTCACCGGAGCGGACGTCCTTCGAAGACGCGTCAGCTCCTTGAGCATCTCCGCGAGCGGCGCTCGCCTGGCGAGCGTGGGTTGGGAGGGGACTGGCCAAGTCTGGAACGCAAAGAGTGGCCAACTGACCTCCGGCATGCGTGACTCCGACGTGTTCTTGTATTCAGTCGCCCTTAGTCCGGACGGGAAGTATGTCGTCACTGCTGGCGATGCCCGCGCAGCCAAAATTTGGAATGCGGACACCGGTGAAATGATTCGATCTCTCGAAGGGCATACTTCCGCCGTGCGGAGCGTGGCCTACAGCTCGAATGGCGAAACTTTGCTCACGGCGAGTGCCGATGGAACAGCCAGGCTTTGGAGCAGCTCGGATAACGTTCCGCGGATGAGCTTGGTTGGCCATGTGGATAACGTCTCCACTGCCGAGTTTTCGCCAGATCTCAAGCGAATTGTTACCGCGAGCAACGACGGAACAGCGAAAGTCTGGGATGCGGGAAAGAGCTTTCGGCTCAAGAGCATCGCCGACCCCGATCTCCTGAGCTTTGCCGACTGGAGCAGCGACGGAAATCGCATCTTGACCGTCCATTACGATGGCAAGATCAAGTTGCGAGATATGGCGACCGATCGCGTTTTGTTCGAAAGCGAAATCGATGCGCGCGAAATCGATTGGCTTGGGGGCTGGAGCCCGGACGAGACGCAAATCATAGTACCGACGAAGGAGCGCACCTCTCTGCTCGAATTTCCCAGCGGTAAGACAATCGTGTTGCTAGATAGTCACGACAAGCGTGTCTTGTCAGCTCAGTTCAGTCCCGACAGCCAGCTGCTCGCCACCGGAAGCGCCGATCACACATTGCGAATCTGGAATGCGCGCAACGGAGCGCTGATCAGAACTTTGGAAGGACATACCGCTGAGATCAGAGCAGTCGCATTCGATGGAGAGGGCAAACGATTGGCGTCCGGCGGCGAAGATAAAAAAGTGTATGTCTGGGATTTAGCAAGTGGAGCTCGTCTGCTTGAGATCGCCGCTTTCCGGGGATGGATCAGGGCTATCTCCTTCAGCCGTGATGGAACAAGAATCGCAACCGCGAGTCGAGACAAGAGACTCATCATCTGGAACGCGCAGACTGGGCAGGTAGTGCTCCCCATCCACGAGGCGAAAACCGCCAACATCAATTTCGTAGAATTCAACCCAACCGGCGACTTCCTTGTGACGTCGGACGTCGCCGGCGCTGTCTCGGTTTGGGATGCCCACTCCGGCCGGATGCTCAGCAGCGACGTCCACAAGATTGGCGCGCTCTCGCAAGCGAGGCTCAGCCGCGATGGACAACGCGCTCTATCGGTTATCGAACACGATCTCGCGATTTGGACCGTAGGCTACGAACCTCAAGTGCTCCAGGACATATCCAACTACATCAAATGCCGCGTCCCATTTCGGCTCGAATCTGAAAAGCTGGTCGCTGGGGCATCCGTTGCCGCGGACTGTGCGCATTGAAGCAACCTGAGCGCGTTGCGCCAGCGAAAGGCTAGTAAGCATTTCTTTCTTCAGCGTCAGGCTCCTCTTTATCGGCGATTGCGTCGTTTTGGCTGGGCTACAGTGCCCAACCAATCAAATAGCAAGCGTGGTGGCACTCAGTAGGCCTTCTGATTTCTTGGGCTTGCGAGTCGACGGTTAAGAAATTGACGTCAGCGTTGCGCGATACGGGCACGTCGAGGGCCGCCAAATTGAACCATGCGTGCGCTTGAACGATCGCAAGGCGGAGTGTTCGGGCGACCAGCTCTTCCGATTTCTATGTACGAGGCCAACACCCGAAGTCTGAGATCACCTTTGATTACTATGTAGTCAAAAAGTCGGATGTATCGACCTTGTATTTTCTACGCCTCGGCGTACACTCCGCCCAAAGTGGATCCCTTTCCGAGGCGCGAGTCGTGAAAAAGAAGCTCTACATCTCCAAGGAAACGGTGAAGACTCTCTCGAGCAAGCAGCTCAAACAGGTCGGTGGCGGACTCAAGGGTGATTATGGTCAAAGCGGCGATACCTGCGAGCCATTGGCGTATGCTGCTCAGTCGCTGGACATCTGCAACATGGTGTAGAGGTTAGGCGGCCTCCATCTCGAAGCTCGAGTCTGTTTGTTTTGCGGATAATCGAGCTTTAAGTGCGACAAATCGCGCTCTTTGTTTGAAACAGACCCATCGAAACAGGGGCGTTAGTCCCTCCGCGCCTTGAAACACCACCTTTCACCGTCCTATCGTAGCGAGGTTGAAGCACGCGTCTGAACTTGCTCATGCCGCGGCTGGTCCTTTGCTCCTGGTTCCGAAAAAGACAAACGCATGACTGGTCGGCTCTGCCTGCTCGTGGTCGGGGAGCAGCAGTTCGCTACCCACTGGCTTCCTGAAACAGGAAGCGTGACCATCGGTCGCGCCGAGTCGTGCGAGGTGCGCATCAACGAGCCCTCGATCGCGCCGCGGCACGCGGTGCTCCACATCGGAGCCGAGCTCGCCCTCGAGGACCTCGGCAGCCCCTCCGGCACCCGCATTGGCGACGTACAAATCGAAGCCGGCAAGCAAGTGCCCTTCTCTCCGGGAATCAGCGTGTCTCTCGGAACCGTCTCGATCGTGGTGCAGAAGAGCTCGTACGCGCCGCCGAGGCGAATCTGGACGCACGGCTATTTCGAGTCCCGGCTGGAGGAAGAGTGCATCCGGGCCGAGCGCTTCAAGACGCAATTCTCGGTGTTGCGCGTCCGCTGCGAGCCGAACGTCGACCCGGTGGTGATCGAGGAGATCCTCGCCAACGTCCTTCGCCTGGTGGATGTCGTCGGCTCCTACCGGCCGGGAGAGTACGAAGTCATCCTCCAGGGGACGCATCCCGAAGGCGCCGACCTGGTGGGGCGCCGAATTCTCGCCAACATCGCGGAACGCGGTTTGAAGGCCCAGATTGGCCTGGCCTGTTATCCGCGCGATGGTCGCAGCGCAGATGCGCTCTCGGAGCGCGCCGGCGCGGCCGCCCGGGGAGAGGTCGGCGGCGAGCATTCGCCGCACGGCGAACCCGCTCGTTCAGTCGCAGATCACGGGCCGATGCAGCACATCCATCGCCTTACCGAACGAATCGCCGCCAGCATGATCAACGTGCTGATCATGGGCGAAACCGGCGTCGGCAAGGAGCGCCTCGCGGAGATGGTGCACCAGCTCTCCCCGCGGGCGGACAAGCCCTTCCTGCGCCTTAACGTCGCGGCGCTCACCGAGACTTTGTTGGAAAGCGAGCTGTTCGGCCACGAGCGCGGCGCATTCACCGGAGCGGTCCAGGCCAAACCGGGTCTGCTCGAGACCGCGCACGCTGGCACGGTGTTCCTCGACGAGATCGGCGAGCTGCCGATGACGATCCAGGTCAAGCTTCTGCGCGTGCTCGAAGGACAGCAGGTCTTCCGGGTGGGGAGCCTCAAGCCGAGGAGCATCGACGTGCGGTTCGTCGCCGCCACCAACCGCGACCTCGAGGCAGAGGTGGTGCGCGGAGCCTTCCGGCAGGATCTCTTCTTCCGGCTGAACGGTATCTCGCTGGTGGTGCCTCCTCTTCGCGAGCGGCTCTCGGAGCTGCCGGAGCTGGCGAAAGAATTCATTGCCGAGGCGTGCCGCAAGTCGAGCCGCACCGACGAGCCGACGATCTCGAACGAAGCGCTGGCGCTGATGAACCGCTACGGCTGGCCTGGAAACATCCGCGAGCTGCGAAACGTGATCGAAAGAGCGGTGCTGCTTTGCTCCAACGGACCGATCACGCTCGCCCACCTCCCGGTGGAGAAGATGAGCGCGACCTTCGCTGCCCGGCAAGTAGTCTCGCGCACGCCGCTCTTCCCCCGCTCGGACATGACGTTGCTCGAGGAAAAAGCCGGCGCCGCCGCAGCCGCCGAGGCCGTCAAAGAAGAGATCGCGGTGACCTTGACTCCTCCCTCCTCGATCGCCCATCTCCACGTCAATGGCTCGACCACCCCTCCCCGATTGAGCGCGGCGCTGAAGTCGAAAGATCTTCGCATCGACATGAAGGATTACGAGCGCCAGCGGATTCTCGATGCGCTCGCATCGTGCGCCGGCAATCAGACCGCCGCCGCCAAGCTGCTCGGCGTCTCGCGCCGAATGCTGGTGAACCGGCTCAATGTCTACGGCATTCCGAGGCCGCGAAAGGGCCGGGCTCGTCAAGTCAAGTAGCGCGGCTTCAAATCGGCTCGGCATACCGCGTGGGATCGACCATGCCTGCCTCCGCAAATCCGCGCCGCCGCAGGATACAGCTGTCGCACTGACCGCAGGCGGCCCCGTCGGGAGTGGGGTCGTAGCAGGAGTGCGTCAATGAATAATCCACGCCGAGCTTTGCGCCTTCGCGGATGATTTGAGCCTTGGTCATTGCGGACAGCGGCGAATGAATCGAGCAGCGAGCGCCCTCCGCGCCGGCGCGGGTGGCCAATCTCGCGAGGGATTCGAAAGCGCGGATGAACTCCGGCCTGCAATCGGGATAGCCGCTGTAATCGATCGCATTGACGCCGATGAAGATGTCTTGCGCGCCGACCACCTCCGCCAGGCCGAGCGCCAGGGCAAGAAAGACGGTGTTTCGCGCCGGCACGTAAGTCACTGGAATGCCGCTCGCGATTTCACGCGCGCTTCGCGACTTCGGAACGGGGATCTCGCCGGTGAGCGACGAGCCTCCGATGGCGCGCAGGTCGACCGATACCACGCGAAGCTCGGCCCCGGCCGCCCGAGCTATCTCCCTTGCCCTTTCCAATTCGATCTGGTGGCGCTGTCCGTAATCAATGCTCAGGCAGATGGGCTCGAAACCCTGCGAGCGCGCAATTGCCAAGCAGGTCGCAGAATCGATTCCACCTGAGAGCAAGACCACCGCTCGGCGGCTCACGGCTGATTCGCCTTCTTCTGACCCTCGACTCTGAAGACCGTCGAGCAAGAATTGCATCCGGCGTCCGGTGCTCGAGGTTGGCAACCGGCGTCGGCGATCACGACGTTGTCGATCAGCTCTCCGCACGCGCGGACCGCGTCGCATCCATTGGGCGTTGGGCAAGGAGGAGAGATGCCGCCGTCCGGATCAGCGACCGGCACACCTCCGTCGAGCGGATTCGGCGGGCAAGCGCGCCCCAGCGCATCATCTTGGCTGCTGCTGAGCAGAGCCACCTGAAGGATTTCGGTTACATATACCGGGTCACACGTGCACTCGATGAAATGCCGAGGAGCCGACGCCGTCGACGCGAAAACCTGGCCATCGAATGTGGCAGGCCTCTCGACGTTGCCGACAATGAGGTACGCCACCGAAGCGTCGGCGGTATCGCGAGAGAGAATTGCGTCAAACGTGAAGCCGGCGTCTGCACCTGCGTCCAATGGCGGCACGGCAATGTAGGAACAGTCGCCGCTCATCGGAATAGCATAAAAGCTGAACGAGCCGATCGTCTGACCCTTGATCGAGGGATTCGACGGGCAGGCGGCCAGCGCCGCCAGGGCAATTTGCAGCCTGATTTTCTTCATCCCGCCCGGTTACATCAGAGCGAGCGCTTTCATCGCAATGGCGCGGAATGCGCTGCTTCTGGACAACACCTCCAGCGCTTTCATACGCGATGGATCGGATCCGCGCACCTGTTCGTCCAACACGGTCAACACTCGAGCCGCGGCGAGAGAGGACGGCACGGCTTCGAATGCCTGCGCGGCCGCTTCTTCCATGCCTTCCACTGGACCCGCGCGCGTGAGCGATTGCCCGCGCTCGCCCAGCGCTAACGCCAACGCGCACAAGTAAGAGAGCTCGCCCGGACCGAAGCAACCCAGCGCTCCCCCTCCAAGCACCAGCTCGTCGTCTGAAAGCAGGTAGGCCTCGGCGCCGCCGGAGGGGTCAAGGTAAATCCGTTCGACACCTGACTCCAGAGCAGAGAGCGCGTCGCTCAGCACACGATGCAGGCGCGGCATCGATTCGCCGGTGATCTGCAGCAGCTCACGGGGTCGATCAATCTCCACCTGCACCGGCGATCGCGTGAGGGGCTCGATCCGCGGAAAGGGGCAGGCCGCCGGCGCACCGCTCAGGCCGATGAAAAAGCCCTGCGCCAGCTCGGCAGCCTCCACTCGCTGAACGAGCCGAAGCGATTGCGCAAATGCTTTCCAGCTCTCTGGGTCGGCTGCCTTTTCCCGGAGCAGCTCGGGCCAGAGCAAAACGGCGAGCTGAGCACCATCGCTCGCGCCGGAGAGTCGCTCGGCAAGTGCTCTCTTCGTCGGTGCCGAAACGACTGCGCGCTCCAGCATCCGATGGGCCAGGGAGACGGCGGCCGGCAGCAAGTCTGCCTGGAGATACCCGAGGAGAATACCCTCTTGCTCTTCGCGCGACTCCGCGATGCGCTCGCGCAGCTGAAGCGACTCCCCTTCAAGCCCGAGTCGGTGCGCCAGATCGGCGCGGTGCCTCAGGCGCTCCGGCGTCTCCTCGAACAGCGAGAGCAGGTGCAGCGCATCCAGGTTGCGTCCGAGCGCCTCGTATGCCCGGGCGAGCGGCTCGCGGTAAGGCTCCACCGCCGTCGCTCCCAGCAGGCGCGAGAGCCGTTCCACCATGGCAACGTAGCGATCTGCCTCCTGCTCCGGGGTGTAGAGCTCAAGGAGCCGCTGGACCGCGGGCACGCATTGGAGATCCTCGGACAGAGCCAGCTCGAAGGCAGCGCGCGCTTCGTCGGGGCGGGCCAAGTTGACGAGGTAGAGCTCGCCGAGCTCCAGGTGGAGCGACGAGCGAACAGGAAAGTCTTCCTCGCCGACGAGCAGCCGTTCCAGTGTGTTGGCAGCCGCCTCGAAGCGTCCCTCGCTCCGCTCCAGCTCAAACAGCTCGCGAAAGAGCACCGACGATCTCGACGGCACCGCGGCCGCCGTTCGGTGGAGTATCTGGGCGAGCGTCGGTCCTCCAGTTTCGCGCGCCCGGTCGAGGAGCGTATCGATCCATCCGGCAGGGCTGTGCTCGGTGATGTCGTGCATTGCCAGGCCCAAGACGCGCGGCCCTTCGCCCATTTGGCACAGCCGATCCAGCGCCGCGGACCGGGTCGTCGAATCCATCTTGCCGAATGCGAGCTCTTCCAAAACCGTCACCGCCTTCGCCGCTGCCCCGGCCCGCTGAAGAATCGCGGCCAAGTCGACCAGTCGCGCGAAGGAGCCGAGCTGTCGAAGCTCAGCGGCGAGGCGCTCGGTTCTTGCGTTCCATCCCTCCGCTTCGGCCAGCGCCCAAAGCGCCTCCCGGGCTCGCTCCGCATCTGCCGCCCGATCCGCAAGAGCGAGCGCCGTTTCGAACTGACCGGCCGCCATCAGAGGCTCGAAGCGGTCCTCAAGGGCAATCACCGGATCGAGGAAGTAGGCGCGGTCGCGAAGCGCCGCGGCTCGGGGCCCATTGCGAAGCTCCTCCTGCGCGACCTTCGCTGCCTCCAGCAGCATTTTTGCCCCGGTCACTCCGCCGATCGAATCCCCGGCGCGCTGGCACAGATCCACGAGCTCGCCATAGCGATGCAAGGTTCGAAGCCCAGCGATCGCCCTGTGCGCGAGCTCAGCATCAAGTGGGCGCAATTGGACCAGTCGCAAAAGCGCCTCGATCGCATGCTTTGGATCGTCAAAGAGCTCCGCCGCACGACGATACAAGCCTTCGGCCTCATCCGGTCGCGCGTTCTTGGCGATCGCCATCATTGTTCGATAGAGGCCGGGAGCATTTGAAGTGCGCTCGTAGATTTCGCGGAGCAGCGAAAGCGCGTCGCGGCCCGACTCTCCCTCGCCATCCAGGCTCACGGCCTGCTCGAAGGAGTCCGCCGCGTCCTGCAGCGCCCCGGACGCCAAGGAGGCGTGGCCGAGGCGCAGCGCAATCCTGGCTCGCGCGGCTGCCGAGAGGTGTTGAGCGCCGACTTCGAGCAGGCGTCGATCGAACGGCTGCGCTGCGCTGGGACCTCCGGCTCTGGCGGCGAGCTCCGCTCGTGCGCTGAGTCCTTCCCAATGCCCCGGCGCGTTCGCCAGCAACTCGTCCAGCGCCTCGGCGGCGAGAAACCATTCCCCGGCGTCGCTCAAGAGCTGGGCTCTCTGCCAGAGCAGCTGGGCGGACTGGGTGGGCACGGCGCGCGCGCGCGCCAGGAGCAGGTCGCCGGTCCGCCGCGCATCGGGGCGAACCCGGCGCATCATCGCTTCGAACGCCTTCTCGTCTTCGGGCGCCGAGGCGAAGGCGCGCTCCTCGCACTCCTCTGCCTTGCCCTCGAGCCCGGCGGCCCGATACGCCTCCGCGGCCTGCGCGTACGAGGCAGCCGCCGAACCGGCGCTTTCGCGCTCGGCGCGAACGCTCAACAGCTCCGCGAGCGCCCGATGGTCGCCGGAGCGGCGCAAAAAGCGCGCATGGCGTTCGAAGATGACCGGCTGCATCGGGTCCGCCTGCAGCAGCGAAGCATCCAGTTCCGCTGCCTGCCCTGTGCGCCCAACCTGATGCAGCAGCTCGGCCGCCTCGGCAGTGAGCTTGAGGTCTTGAGCAGCTGCGACACGGGCGGCGAGCAGTGAAAGCGCGGCGTCGTCGGTGCGCCCAAGGGCGAGCTGAACTTCCGCCGCCGAGCGCCAAAGCGCAATTCGATCGCCTTCCTCGTTCGCACGAGCAGCAGCCTGCCTGTAATGCTCGGCGAGCTCCTCGAGTCGACCCTCCTCGCGCAGGATTCGAGCCAACAACGCCGCCGCCTTGTCGTGAGACGGATCGAGCGCGAGCGCCTCGCGCACCGCCGCCTCCGACTGTGGTCGAGAGCTCAGGGGTCCGGCGTACAGCTCAGCGAGGGCAAAAAAGGCCTCTGCCCGCTCGCTGCCGGTCGCGTGCAGCTCGATCGCGCGCTCCAGCCACTTCGCTTCGGACCGCGGATCCGATCTGCGTTGGGCCAGCGCACGGCCGATCTGCGCGGTCGACAGCTGACTGAAAAGCTCGAAGCTGCTTCGCAGCGCCTCCTCCGCCGCGTTCAAGTCGAGCTTGTTGTCTCGCAGCGTCAATGACCTTCGCCGCTCGAAGGCGGCGGCGAGCTGCCGGTTGCCCTGTATTTTGCTTGCCTCTCGGGCCGCCTGCAGCGCAGCGAGCGAATCGTCGACGCGTCCCATCTGCAGTGCGAGCTCCGCTGCCTCATCGAACGCGTCGATTGCCGCGTTCGCCGCGCCGGCGCGCTGGCTCAGAGAGGCAATCGACAGCAGCTCGAGCCTCAGCTCGGGAAACCGCCCCGCGTCCCGATAGAGGTTGGCCAGGCCCTGGTGAATGGCGATCGGCTCGGGCGAAGTTTCCAGGGCGCGCCGAAGAAGCTGGGATGCCAGCTCGACATCGGAGAGCTCGGATTTCGCGCGCGAGGCCAGGGACACGAGAATGCCTGCGGCCCTCTCCGAGGGGCCGAGTTGCCTCGCATACGCCCACAGCACCTCGATCGACTGGCGTGGATCCTCCGCGTCGAGCAGCGCCGCGAGCCGCTCAGCCGCGGCGGCGCACAACGGGCGATGATCGAGCAGCCGCCTCAGTGTGCTTTGCGCCAGCTCCAGGTCTTCGGTCTGCTCGGCCAGGTCCGCCAGGCGAAGCAGCACCTCCTCTGCGAGATCCGGGGCGTCCGCGAAGTCGATCTGATCGGCCAGCTCCCTTTGAAGCGGAAGAGCCTCGGTGACCGAGCCCTTGAGGTAGAGCAGCTCGGCGAATTCCCGGAGCGCATCGCCCCGCGCCGGTTCCAACGCGTGAGCTTTGCGCGCCAGTCGAAGCGCAAGGTCGACATCGCCTCGCTCGCGCGCGAGGGCGATCATCGGGCGCAACAGCGCCGCGCGCTCCTCCGGCGGTACGGTTGAACCGAGCCCCTCCACGAGCACGGATGCCTCCGCCAGCTCGCCTTTCTCAGCGAGAAGGCCCACCAGCCGGCGACGCACCGACGCGTTCTCCGGATCAATCTGGGCGGCTCTTTGAAATGCCGCCTCGGCAGGCCCCTTCTGACCGAGGCGGTCGAGGTAGATGGTTCCGAGCTCCTCGAGCAGCACCGCGGAGCCCACTCGAGGGGCATGCGATGCTTCCGCCGCCAGCAATTCCGCCAGGCCCGCCCAGTCCTCCAGCGCGCGCAGGATTCGCTTGAGACCTTCTCGGGCCTCGGCGTTGGCGGGAGCGAGAACGAGCGCCGACTCATAGCTCTGACCGGCGGCAGAAAGGTCGCGTTCGGCTTCGAGCATCGCGGCGCGCCGTAAAAGCGCCTCGATTCGGCGTTCGATCGGTCCTTGCCGAGAGGCGTCCCATAAAGCGGCGGCGGCGCCGAGGGTATCGCCCAGCTCCGCGCACGCGGTCGCCAATCCGATGAAGGCATCGCAGCGGTCGGAGGCATCCAGAATCGTTGTGCCGAGGCACAGCTCGAACGCCTCTCTCGCCGCGGTCCATTCTCTTCTTTCCGCGAACGAATGGGCCAGATCCAGGAGTCTGGGCGCCGCCGTTTCCTCAAGCGCCGGCTGGCGAGCGCCGAGCTTCCACGCGGTGAGCTCCGCGAAGGCATCGCCGGTCTCTCGGGCCCATTCCACCAGTTGGCGGATGATCGACGACGGCTCGTCCGAGCAACCTGCCGCCTCGAGCAGGTCCGCGCGCGCGTCGTCGATCTGCCCGCCTTGCCGATAGTGTTGCGCCCTCTGCGCCAGCAGCTCTGCACGCTCGTTCCCTGTCGACGCGGGTATCACCACGGCCAGAAGCCTCAGCCGCTCCTCCGATTGAGACGGCGCGGCGATCGACGCCGGAGGAAGGAGCTCCAGGAGTGAACGAGCCGCCCAGACATCGGAAGGGTCTGCTTGCAGCAATATCTGCAGGGCCTCGGACGACTCGAGCTTGCGGCCCAGCTCGCGGACGAGCTGAGCAAATTCGCGGCAGCTTTCCAAGCGCTCGGGGCCGGACAACCTCGGCCACAGTGCTTCGAGCTGCTCACAAAGAGCCTCTTTGGCGCCGGATCCACGAAGCACGTTGATCAGCTCGCGCCGGGCTTCGATGTCCTCCGGACGCTGCGCCAGATAAAGCGCGAGATACTTGCGCGCCGCATCGGTCCGACCTGCCCGGATGGCGATCAGCGCCGCGCGTCGCAGCATCTCCGGTCGCTCGGATTGCGTCGTCGCATCTGGATCGCCGGGGTTCACCGCCAGCGCCGCTTCGAGGTCCTCGAGCGCCAGCGACGCGTCCATCTCCGCATTCAGCTCCGCCCGACGGACGCGCGCCGGTGCGAAGGTCGAGTCGCGCGCTATGCATTCCGCCAAGTAGTGGTGCTCCGCAGCGCTTCCCCGGACCAGGGAAGACGCCTTGAAGAAAGTGCGCGCCGCCGACCTTGGCTCGCTCGAAAGCGATGCGCGCCGCGCAATCAGCTTGGCCGCTTCGGTCGGCCTACCGCGCTCCTGCTCGACCCCGGCCAGCGCTTCCAGCACCTCGCCCGCGTGAGGACCCAGAGGAGCTGCATCCAGCGCGGCGCTCAGCCGCTGAACTGCTGCGGAGCTTCGGCCTTTGGCGAGAAGCGCGCGCGCACACTTGAGCAGCAGTGGCGCCGCTTCGTCCGAGCGGCCGGCGGCAGCAAGGCTCTCTGCGCGCGTTGCCCAGAGATCGATCAGCGAATCGATTGCCCCGGCCTCTTGGTAATGCGACTCAAGCCGCTGCGCGAGCTCGACATCCAGCTTTCGCACCGCAAAGGCCTGCTGGTAATTCGTCACCGCCGCATCGCGTTCGCCGAGCAGCTCGCAGGCTTGGCCTAGGCGGATCCGAATTTCCGCGATCCGCTCCGGCGCCGCATTCCTGGGCAGCAAAGAGAGCACGTCCTCGAGCGCGCGGCGGGCATGCGATGGACGCTCGCATCGCAAGCACAGATCCGCGAGGTCGGTGAGCACGGAAGCGTCGGGCGCGAGCCGAGCTGCCTTTTCGAGCGCGACCAGCGCCTCGCCCAGTCGGCCCAAGCGAACCTCCAAGACCTGGCCGAGCTCGCGCAACGCCCCGCCCGCCAGGCGGTGGTCTCCGCGCGCTTCGGCGATTTGAGCGCGCCGCTCCAGAGCGGCAGCGAGTCCGTTGACATCCGCCCGCTTTCGCTGGACCGCGCACAGCTCGCCCACTGCGCTCAGGTCGTCCGGCTCGAGTCTAAGCAACTGCTTGAGCGCTTCTGCCGCCAAATCGAAATCGAACGCGAGCTCCTTCGCCGCAACCGACAGCCGGCGGTAGTAGCTGATCCGCTCCGACGGCTCGCCAGCGAGCTCGGCGAGTGTTTTCAAGCAACGGCAGAGCTGGCCGCCGTCCCGGCGAGCCTCCGCGAGCGCGAGCATTCCCTCGAGAGCGACGCGATGGCGCGGGTCCAGCTCGAGGGCGGACGAGAGCAGCTGTTCCGCCTTCTCAGGTTGCCCAAGCCTGCCCCGGTACAGCTCCCCCGCTTCGGCCCAGAGCGCGGCCCGCTTGGCAGTATCCTCGGCCGCCCCAGCGGCTCGCTCCAGGGCCTGCGCCAGCTCTCGCGCGCGGCCAGTGGCTCGAAAGTAGGGCAACAGCTCGTCGATTGCCGCCAGGTCGTTCGGCTCGAGCAGCAGGGCCGCTTCAAGATGCTCCCGCGCCCTCGCCGGATCGCCCAGGCGCGTCCGATACAGCTTGGCGAGCGCGTGGTGAGAGCGGTGCGCGGCCCAGCGGACCTTCGCATCCGCCGGAGCGTTGCCCGCCAGCTCGATCGCCCGCTGGTAGGCCGCGAGCGCCTCCTGCATCCGCCCCAGTTTTTCCGCCACTCGGCCGAGGTGATGCAGGGGTTCCGCCTCGCCGGGCAGAACTGCCACCGCGTCCTTGAAGCGAAGCAGCGCGTTCTCGAGTTGCTCGAGGCCTTCTTCCCAAATTTTTCCCGCCAAGAGATCCGCTCGGCCCACGCGGTCCATCTCGTGGCGCGCCGCAGCAACCTCCCGCAGCCGGTCCAGGGCTTTGATCGCCCGCAGGTGATCGCCGGAACGGTGGCAAAGCTCGGCGAGCTGGTACAGCGCCTGGGGCATGTCCGGCGACAGCCGAAGCGCCGCTTCGCAATGAAGGCGAGCACCGGCGACATCGTCCTCCGCTTCGGCGCACAGCCGCCCGAGCTGCACATGGGCATCCGCGGCCTGCGCTGGATCCCGAGCCAAGGCGGAGATTCGCCGGTAGG
>DATFTC010000261.1:0-8836 GCA_035262305.1 Myxococcaceae bacterium
CACCCATCGCCTTGAGGGTTCCGAACTGCTTCAAGTTCTCGACCGTGAAAAGATAGAAGGTCTGACCCGCCACCACCGTTCCCACCACGAGCGCCACCAAGATCGTGATGCCGAAGTTGACCGGGATGCCGGTGTTCCTGAGATAGTAGATGACGCAATCCCAAACGAACTGCTGCGTCGTTCGCGCTCGCAGTGCCGTGGCGCCAGCGATGCTTGTCGCGAGCTTTTCAGGGCTCGTCCCCTCAAGCGGCCTGGCGATGATGAACGACAGCTGCGTCCGCTCGCGGCCGAGGAAGTTCACCGCCTCGCTGTAGCGCGTGTGCATGATCGGCACGTTGAGAAAGGGAGCCGATGCGTCCGAGATCCCCACCACCGTCACGCGGTGATCGTTCATCTCCAGGAGGCGGCCGAGCTGCAGCGGCTCGCCCGGGAAGAGCAGCACGTACCCCGACTGGTCGATCACCACCGAGTCGGGCTCGCGAAGGCGTTGCCAGGAGCCGAGGAGCATTTTGCGAGGCGCGCCCGACAGGCTCGCGTCGTCGATCCCGACCAGCACCGCCACCGCGAACTTTCCACTCAGCGTCCTCGCCACGGGGTTGCCTTTGAAGAGCCGAACCGCCCAAGCCACGCCCGGGACGCCCCGGACGCGGGTGAGGTCGGTGTCCTTGAGGGCTTTGGTCTGGTCCCAGTACTCGGTCTTGGGGTCCATCACCCAGACCTCGGCGTCGGTGACGTCGAGGATCTGGCTGCCCGTTCGCTTCAGGATGCCGGCGAAGATCGAGGTTTGATTTTCGAGGAGAAAGGTGCAGAAGGCGATGGCGAAGATCAGCCCGAAGTACTTCGATCGATCGCCGGTCAGCATCCGCAGAGCCACGAAGTTCATACGCGCTCCCTTTGACTTCTGTACTAAGCGGTACTAAATATGTCGGCAAGGAGTTTTTTGCAACATGGTACAAAAAGAAGAGGCGCGGCTCGGGCGGCCGCGCGAATATGATCCGGAAGTCGCGCTCGCGCGAGCGACCGAGGCTTTCTGGGACGGCGGGTTTTCCGGCACGTCGCTCGACGACCTCAGCGCTCAGATGGGGATGAACCGGCCCAGCCTCTACGCTGCTTTCGGCGACAAAGAGTCGCTCTATCTGAAGACGCTGGAGAATTACCACGCGATGCGTCGCGCGCAGATCGCGTCGGCGCTAGGGGGCGACCGTCCACTGTCCGTCGCGCTTCGCGCCACTTATGAGCGGATAATCGAGCGGTTCCTCGACGGCAGGCACGGTGCGAGGGGATGTTATTTGGTCGGTACCGCGGCCACCGAGGCGGTGGAGAACCCGGCGGTGCGCAAGATTTTGTACGAGTCGGTGCAGGACCTGGACGAGGCGTTTCGGTCCGCATTCTCGGCTGCGAAAGCCCGCGGCGAGCTGGGAAAACGGGCCGATCCCCGCGCCTTGGCAGCCCTCGCGTCCGCAGTGGTACACACGCTTGCTTTGCGCGCGCGATCGGGGCAGCCGCGCGCGGCCCTGCAAGCGGTGGCAGATTCAGCAGTGAGCTTGATGTTTTCGGAAGTCGAGCGGCGGCGAAACCGACGGCGTCGCCCTTGATCGAATGTCCATTGCGACATGCCCCACTGAGATTGTCGATGCGCCGCGGGAGCAGCTTTGGGAGCTGCTCACCCGCCCAGCCCTGTTGGCCCGGTGGTCACACGCAAAGCTTAGACACGGGCCGTCGCGGCCGCTCGAGGCCGGCGACGTCGTGGTGCTTGGGGTAGGCATCGGGCATCGCTTGAAGGCGACGATCGAGGTCAAGGCGGTCGAGCCTGTTCGCCAGCTCACGCTGGACGTGCGGCTTCCACTCGGCGTCGTGAACCACGAGGTCGTCGTCGTGACGCCGCTGGGAATGGAGCGGTGCAGGGTCACCTTCAATTGAGACTTCCAGTTCGCGCCTGGATGGCGCGGCGAGCTGCTCGAGAAGCTCCTCGGGCCTCTATTTGTCAAAGGTCCAGCCGATTCGCTCCGAGAGCTCAAGCAGACCGTCGAACAGACCGGGTCATGACCAAGCCAAGTCCGCTCAGCGGTCGGCTGGCGCTAACCACTGGGCCGCGTTGCGGACGTAGGTCCGTATGTCATCCAAGGCTCGCGGCTGCTTTTGGATCGCGGTACCCGGCTTCTCGGTGACGAAGCTCGGAGCCCCTCGCGAAATGTCCCAGTTGTAGTCGGCAAAGTGATGAAAGCTCGATTCGGCGATCGCCCGTCCCGGTGCGCCAGCGGTCCGGTCGAAAGCGACGACCAGGTCGAACTCGCGACCCGTGGACAAGCTCTTGCCGCGCGCAACCGTGCGAGCGCGAGGCTCGCCCTCCGGCACTCGCACCGCGCCCTCGTGCGGATGAGCGGGAAACAGCTCGATGCGCTCAGTTGAGGAGCGTGACTTTTGTAGCAGGGGATGCAAGGGCTCGACGGCGAAGATGCGCTGCAAGTCCCCGTTGCTGCCGGAGTGATAGTTGGGCCAAGAAATGGTGCTCGTCTCGAGGTCGTCGGGGCACAATCGGCTCGGGTCAGGCTCGCAAAACTCTTTGGCGTGGAAAAAATGGGCCGCGCCTACGCCTTCGATCTGGCGAAGCCACATTCCCATGTTCTGATGGTCGCGCGTCGTCAGCAGCCCCCCGCCTTCCTTCTGAAAGGCATTGATCGCCGCGCAGTCTCGCGCTGAGAGGCCCGACCCCCCGTCGACGCCGAAGAGCCACACCTCGTCGAACTTCGATCGGCCTATCTTGGACAACACCGGATCGTCGCCGCGCTCGTCCGGCTCGCGGTTTCGCGCCACCACCTCTCCGATCGCGCTCAGCTCGCCCCGCAGCAGGGAGAAGCGGCCAACGTGCCAGTCGTCTTCGGCATATGGGATGCTGCATTGAAGAAGGATTCGGATTGTTTTGCCCATGACGACTCCTGTTTCGATCTCTCCCTTCAAGCACCGACCGCGAGGCGAGCGCAAGTCCCTTCAGTCATGATCTGCTACCGGGTGCCAGCTGACCTGTTCATGGCCATGCCCATCAACTTGTTTCAGAGCACCACCTGGGCTCTCACGATCAATGTGTCTTCGTTTGGACGATCGGCTGCACCGTTCGCCGCGGTGAAAACCTGGTGGCCATAGCTGATGAGAATCGCCACCCCGCTCAATGGAAACCAGTTGAGGCCGGCGCCATATACGCGAAACCGCTGCATCGCGGTCTCAGGATTTGCAACCGCGGGGAACGCGGACGAGCCGACGCTGAGATTTCCGAAACCTCCGACGAGCTCGATCGTACCGAGATGGCCTTTGCTGAGGTCGAATGGATGGGCCGGAACGATAAAGCTTAGCGGCGCCGCCTTCTCTCCGGTAAGCACGATGGTAGGAATAACGCTCCACGAGTTCATGTTGACGTCGATGTCGTTGACTCGCTCGCGCGTCCAAACGGCATCCGCGTAGGCAGCCACGGGTCCCCAGCTCCATGTCGCGTGCGGCGCGATCCGCTGCACGCGGCCGGATGCAATCGCCACATCGCCCGAAGCTCTGTCTCTTCTGTAGGCGAAGAACGGCTGTCCGCCATAGGTCAGAAAGACCGGCGTTTGCGGATTGTCGAGCGTGCCTTGATGCACTCCGGTGCTGGCGCCGACGCCGATCCCAAGCTGCTGCAAAATCCCGAGCCGCGTGGTCAAGAATGGCCGGGCGTAGATGCGTGCCACCACGTCCTTATTCGAGTCAAAGTCGCCGTCGGTAAGGGCGCCCGCGACTGCGCCATTCGTCACAGCGAGGTTGTAGGCGACCCTACCGTTTGCGAAACTGCCGAGTACTTGGACGCCGGTGTCCCTGCTTGGCAGCAATATTGATGCGACTGCCGTGCTGACGAACGGGAGATTGGTTCCTGGAGTGAGGCGTTCCTCGGTGATCGGATAGGGGAACTTTCCCACTCGGATCCGGAGCCAGCTGGCGAGCTCGGCGTCCGTGAATGCGTCGAGCAGCGTCACCCGGCTTTCCGAGAAATTGACAAACATCTGTGCGTGCACTTTCCGGTAGAAGATCGCGTCCAGCCGAAAACCGGCGAAGTGAACGATGAATGTATCGCGATCCGGCGTGGGCACGCTGTGGACAAAATCGCGAAAATCCGTTTGCAGCAGCCAGTGTAGAATCAGATTGAAGCTGCCGTCCTGCGATGTGAAGCCGAAGCCTTTCGGCCCGGCCAAGGCAAACTGGGGCAGATCGTCGCCGCGGCTCGCCGCCGGCTGACGTGGCGCAGACGATTCAGCGCTGACGCTCGTCTGCTCGGTCTGTGCTGCCAAGACGTGGAAGGGCATTGAGAGGAGAAGGACCACGCACAGTGCAGCTCCGCTGAGCGAGGTGGGCCTGTGTCGCGCCCTCTCGACGCGCCGGGTGCGGCCGTCAGCTGCCTCTCTCATTAACGGTTTCCCAATCGCTCTGGCGGTGCCAGCTGAACGACTTGCGCTTCGATCATCGCCCAGCAGTTATCGCGTAAGTACGTCTCTGAATCCGCCAATCGCGAAGCCCATCTGGGAAGCAGCTCGGCGTAGCACTTTTCTGTGAGCTCTTTTTCGTACTCGTTGTGCAGACTCCACTTGTCACTTGCCGGGTGAGCTTTGATGTACGAAGGAAAATCCAGGCCCAAAACCGAAACGGCGGTGCTCCGCAGCTCGTCCACGAATTGCGCCGCGGTCTCGACGTCTTTGCGAGTGCCGAGGCGGGAGACATGGCCTCCCACGAAGACATCAAAGTCATACGTTAGCGCGTCTGCGTGCGCTCGGATGTATCCCTGAACGTCCTCGGCGATGCCGAGATTCTTGTAGGGCATGAAGCCGGGATAAACGACGTCCACGAGCATCAACACCTTTTGCCGAGGCGCATAGATGAAGATGTTGCCCAATTCGTGGTTGATTCCTTTGTACTCGAGCACCAGGGTTTGCTCCCCAGCTTTCAATGTGTAGCTCTTGTCAAAGGTGACCTTCGGGACGGGGCGACGAGGGTCCTTGCGGCGAGCGAGAATTTCGGCCGTTTCCTTCTGCGCGATGACGATTGCATTTTTCGGAAATAAATCCGCCGCACCGATGTGGTCGGTGTGCTCATGGCTGTATACGACGTGCGTCACTGGTTTATCGGTCACCTCTGAAATTGCCTTCAGGTACCGAGGGCCGAGCGTAGGCAGCGGGTCAACCGCAATCACGCCCTTCGCATACACGAGAAAAATGGTTCCGTAGGCCCCGTCGGTAAGCCAATACAAACCGTCTCGAATTTGTTTGACGAGGTAGCCTTTGTCCCTCGGGATCTCGGGAGCATTGTTCGATTGCGATACACTCGGAGTCGCCGCTGTCGCGGGACTCGCCCAGCCGAGTTGCGGAACCGTTAGTAACAAGGCTACTTGCCACGTCAGCGTCATCTGTGGCCTCCTTCGATCGAGTCTCACGTGAGTCCCAGGCCATGGTGGCTCAGGGGAAGAGATCGAATTCGGCGACCCGTCGCCGCAAAGATTGCGTTGGTGAGGGCGGGAATGGCCGTCACCGGCCCAACTTCTCCAGTTCCCCCAAGTGGCCGAGCGCCGCTGTCGATGAAGTACACCTCCACTGGCGGCATTTGAGACATTCTCAAGACTTCGTAGTCGTTCCAGTTGCCCTGAACGACGCGGCCCTTGTCGAAAGTGATCTCGGCTCTGTCAGCGCATGACAAACCCCATGCGGTGCCGCCTTCGATCGAATTGGCGGTGATTCCTCGGTCCAGGATCGTGCCGCTGTCAACGACCGCGACGATCCGATGTATCTTGATGCGTCCCTCGGCGGGCACCGAAAGCTCTACCACGTGGGCAGTCACGGTTAAGAAGGCTTCGCAAAAGGCGATCCCGCGGAAGCGACCAGGCGGAGGCGGAGTCTTCCAGCCGGATTTTTCTGCCGCAAGGTCAAGCACCGCGCGGCCCCTTGGGCTTTCCGATAGAAGGTCGCGACGGTACTGGTAGGGGTCCTGGCCTTTCCTGTAAGCCAGCTCGTCGATGAAGCTCTCGAGGGCGAAGATGTTCGGACCGTAGCCGGTGGTGCGCATCACCGAAGTCGGAAGCGGCAGCTTCAACATCTTGAAGTCCACCCGCGTGTTTGGAATTGCGTAATGTGTTTCCAACAACCCCTCGAGGCAGCTCGGATCGTAGGTTTCGGTCACCGCTGGCGCGAAAACGAACTGGAGGATCGACGGCGACACCAGCCGGTGGGCGAGAGCCTTTAGCCGCCCGTATTCATCGATTCCGGCGGTGAGGCGGTGATACACCGCGGGCCGGTAGAAATCGTGCTGGATGTCCTCCTCGCGCGACCAGATGACCTTCACCGGTCGGCCGACGGCCTTTGAAATCACCACCGCCTGCGCCACGAAATCGGGAATCAATCGCCTGCCAAAACCGCCCCCCACGAGAGTGCGCGTAATCCTCACTTTTTCGCGCGGCAGGCCCAACAGCTGTGCCACAGCGAGCTGCGCCAATTCTTGACCCTGGGTCGGAGCCCAAACGTCGCAGCCATCCGCGGTGACCTGCGCGGTGGCGTTCATCGGCTCCATGGTCGCGTGCGCTAGAAACGGGGATCCATATTCTTCGGACACGATTGTCGGCAGCGCGGTCCCCGACGGCCTCTGTGGCAACGCCGGGCTCGCGCCCGCATCGCCCATCAACCGATTCGGATAGGAGTGCGGTAGAATGTCCTTGTCTCCAGTGGAATGGACCAAGAGCCAATCGCTGCCATCGCTGGCAGCGCGATACTGGTTTTTGAGAGTGGCGCTGCTCAGCGAAGCATTCGTTCCGTCGTCGAACTCGATCTTCAGTGCCTCTAACGCTCTTCGCGCTTGCCAATAGCTTTCGGCGACGACAGCCACTCCGTCAGGAATCGGAAACGGCAGCTGGAAACTAAGCTGCACGACGTCGATTACGCCCGGAAACCGACTGACCGAGGATTTGTCCAGCTTGACAACCTTGCCACCAAACACCGGACTGGAGCGGACGGCGGCGTAGAGCATTCCAGGGATTTTGAAATCGAGCCCGAAAACGGCGGTGCCGTTCACCTTTGCCGGGTTTTCAACCCGCGGCAGCGATTTGCCGAGCAGCCGCCACTCGCTTTGCTCCTTCAATCGAGGGTGAGCGGGAGGCTGCTTCTTCGAAGCCGCTTGCACCAGCTGGCCGAATTTCGAGCTCCGCTTCGTCGGGCGGTGGAACACCTTGCCGCTCTCCGAATAGCAGCTCGCCGGATCGACCTTCCATCTGTCGGCAGCCGCTGCGATCAGCATCTCCCGCGCGCTGGCCCCCATCGTGCGCAAGAAATCGAAGAAGGCGGTGGTGCTTTCGCTGTTGCCGGTGAACTGCCAATTTCGCGCTGGATTTCGATACGCAGGATCCGCCGGCGAGTTCTCAAGCTTGACGCGCTTCCAGTCCGCTCCTAACTCGTCCGCGAGCACGGCCGGAAGCGTCGTCAGGATGCCCTGGCCCATCTCCGCTTGAGACACGATGAGGGTGACGGTGTCATCCAGGCCGATGCGTACCCAGGCGTTGAGAGCGATTGGCTTTCCATCGTCCTTCGTTGCTGCTTCGGCGATGCTTGGATGGAAGACGCCGCACAGAATCAGACCTCCCCCAGCGATGGCACTCGAAGCCAAGAAGTCGCGCCGGGTGAGGCTGCCGGGCGTCGCCCTTCCGCGTTCGTTGCTGAAAAGTTCGGTGATTGTCGGTCCGACTTCTTCAATGTTTGTAATCATCGGATCCTCGAGTCGTGCCCGATGGGCAATGGCAAACTACCAGCGGCGCGGCACTACTGTTCACAGGGCGCACCGCGGTCGACCCACTGTCTGAATTTGTCGACAAATTGCTGATGGGGCAGGGGAGGCGTGGTTCGCCCTGTACCAGGATTCCATCCCCAGTTGACGAGCTTGTCTGAGGTCACGTGCTCTACAAGAGCAGATAAACTCATGCCCCCGTTCTTCGAGGGATCTTTGAGGCTGCGACACAGCTCCCCCGTGCTCAGTCCTTGCCATGCCAGCGGAGTCTTTGCCCTCGGCATGCGCCAACCCGAAACGCCGGGGGGTGCGTGAGCGAATTCGGTGTTGGTGGACTGATGGCAGTTGGTGCATCTCATCGCCGGCGTGCCGTTGCCATCGGCGCCGCGCTTGACGCTCATGGTGTGCGGACGGCTGTCGTCATATTGAAGCGGCGACTCACCGGGGACATGACAATTCAGACATCGCGGGCTGACCAAAACCGAAGCGACCTCTCGGAATGCCGACAGTCCAACTGCGTTCCCGTCACTCGTCTTTTCTGCCGCACCTGCGCTCGAATCCGCCTTCAGGCTCGACGCGACGAGCAGACAAGTCACCGGGACAGCGACCAGCATTGTTGCCGTAGCGATTCGACTCCGCCGAGTCATTTGCGCGTGGCCAATTCTGCCGCCCGGTGAATGGCACGGCGAATCCGGTGGTAGGTGCCGCAACGGCAGATGTTCCCGGACATGGCATCATCGATGTCGGCGTCGGTCGGCTTCGGTATTTTCGCGAGCAGCACCGCCGCGGACATCAGCTGCCCGGATTGGCAGTATCCACATTGAGGCACCTGCTCGGCGAGCCACGCTTGCTGAACAACGTGGGTGTTTTGCTTTGACAAGCCCTCGACGGTCGTCACCCGTTTACCTGCCGCTCTCGAAAGCGGCGTCACGCACGAGCGAACTGCGTCGCCCTCGAGGCTCACCGTGCAGGCGCCGCATTGCGCGATGCCGCAGCCGAATTTCGTGCCGGTGAGGCCAAAAGTATCTCGAAGGACCCAAAGCAACGGCGTGTTCGGGTCCAC
>DATFTC010000262.1:0-3113 GCA_035262305.1 Myxococcaceae bacterium
CCTGATCGAAACGAAACAAAACAACTATTAGCACGAAAGACACAAAGTCCGTGATAAGGATCTTACGTGTGGTGGAGGTCATTCCGGTGTGCGGACGAAATCCGAAGCTCGAGATCCGAAACACGTCTAGTCACAACGCCGTCCGCGACTGTTCCGAGTGTCGGGTATCAAAAATTCGTTGAATAATTGCCGAAAAATGTTCCGCCAAAAATCTCCCCTTCCCCTCTTTTCCAAAGAGGGGTTAAAGTCCTAGGAGAAAATTCCCCCTTTAAAAAAGGGGGACCATGGGGGATTTAAAAGGACTGGCATGTACATTGTCAGACTTCTTAAACGAACTTAGTTACAGGACTCTAGGATGGTGAGCAAGATGTTTCAGCACAGACGCCAGGCAATTTTACCTGAAGAGTCCTAGGCGCTCCATTCGACCATCGCTTTTGTGTTCGTTTGTTATTCTGGACGATCGAGCGCGCGGACGGCGCCGGCGATGTCCTGGCTGAGGCGTGCGAGTCCGCGGCTGTGGGCAGAAGCGAGCGAATCGTAGCCCTTGTCCGATGCCACCTCGCGCACAGTAGTGCGGCCTGTCTGTGACTTGCCGTCTTTGGTACGGCTTACCGTCCAGACGGCATCCAAGGTTGATGCTTCGCCCGGCACCGATTCAAAGCGCTGTACCTCGATGGCGGCCCGATAGTCGACGTCCACGCCCAAGGCCTGAGAAAATAACATTACCCGGGGAGTGCCTAGCATCGAAACGAGATTTTCTGCGACCACGCGCGCAATACTATTCTGCAGCGGCGCTGCCCAGCGGTTGAATTCCTCCAGCCGCACCTGGTTAGGACCGGTGGTGACAACGATCTGGGGACGGTCGACCACGGCAGGCACCGTCACAGGGCCGACGACCACTGACAGGTTGGAGGTCGTGGCGGCCGGCGCACTGGCAGCCGCGCTCAAGGTATAGAAACGCGACATCGGCGACGCGCAAGCGGTCACAAGCGCAACGAGGACAGAGACGCGAGCAATTAGAATGAATCGCCACATACGCAAGGGTTCTACCTCATAAATGTTCAACATAGCCGCTTCAACGAGCCCGGGGTTGTCCCTCGACACTCGACCCTCAACACTCATTACCCGACACCAGAAACCCGAAACCTGCTCGATGACTGCTCACTCGCTTCGACCCTCGACACTCTTTCCTCCTCACTCGCCACTCGACCCTCGTCACTCGTCACTCTTCCCTCGGATCAACGACTCGGGATGACGCTCTAAATAGTCGGCCAAGACGCGCAGCGATCGCGC
Organism: Myxococcaceae bacterium; assembly: GCA_035262305.1. Taxonomy (GTDB): domain Bacteria; phylum Myxococcota; class Myxococcia; order Myxococcales; family Myxococcaceae; genus DATFTC01. The sequence continues at coordinate 1,294 of DATFTC010000262.1, forward strand.
GGCGCGGGTGATCTCTTGCAGAGCGTCACGCAGATCCTGTTGAGCGGGAGCGTCTTTGCTGACAAGGCTCGCATCAGCGTTGTTTAGCACACGGTCGGCGGCGCCAATCGCTCTGCGCACATCGTCGAGGGTTGTCTTCAGGCCGGGCGTAACATCCGTGTCAATACGGTTGACCGCCTGGCCCGCATCCTTCAGCGTCTGATCTAGGGAGACGAGCGCTTTTCTCAGATCGTCACCAATCGCATCGAGCGGCAACTTGTCGAGCTTCGCGACGATATTGGTTAGCTTGGCCTCGATATCCTGGACTGTACTCGGAACGACCGGAAATTCTACCGGTTCCTGGCTCCAGTTGATCTTCGCCGGGCGCGCGCCCGGGAAAAAGTCGAAAGCGACGTAGAGCTGCCCGGTGATCAGATTGCCGCTTCGGAGTTGCGCCCGCAGTGCCCGTTTCTCGACCATGAACTGGACGAAGGCGTGGCGCTGCTGGATGCTCCGTTCAATGGTTTCGCCGGCGGCCGCTTGCTTTGCAGTCAACCGCTCGATGAGCCGCTCGGGATATGCCACGATCTCCACGCGACCTCTAAGACTCTTCGTTGCCGGGTCAATCTCGAGACCAACCGCAGTGACCTCACCCCCCGGGAGCCCCAGGAACGTCACCGGGGCGCCCACTGAGAGCCCACGCAAGGATTCGTTGAAATGGAGTACATAGCGCGCTGAGATGGACTCCGGCTGTTTCATTGCAGTGTTCTGGTCCTTGTATAGGGTAAATACCGTGTTCGCGGATGCGGGCTCGGCCTTGGTGATAAACAGCGGCGTCTCGAATGCAATGCCGCCCACGAGCAGCGCGACTAGAGACTCGGTGCGCACGTCTATTCCGCCAGCGCCCAGCGAGACGTCGATCCCGCTCGCACTCCAGAAGCGTGTTCCAGCATTAACATAGCGGTCAAAGGGCGAATTGATAAAAACCTTGATCTCGACCCCCTCCCTGTCGCGCGACAGGTCATAGGCGATGACCTGCCCCGCCTGAAGGCGACGATAGTAGATCGGCGAGCCGATCCCCAGCGAACCGAGATTGTCGGCTTTAAGCACGAACTGCCGCCCCGGCTGATCGGTGATGATCGGCGCCACTTCGAGCCCGGTGAACCTCCGCTGCTGTTTGTCCGACTTGCCCGTTTCGAAACCGATGAAGTTTCCCGAGAGGAGAGTGCTGAGGCCGGATACCCCGCTCAAAGTTACGCGCGGCTCGACAACCCAGAACTTTGCGTCCGCGACCATTAGGCCAGCCGCGCTTTTGTCGATCTTCGCTGTCACCTCTACGTGAGAGTGGTCCTGGGAAAGCTGCACGGCGGTTACCTGTCCGATATTCACATCCTTGTACTTGACGAAGGTCTTACCGGCTTCCACGCCGCCGGCGGATTTGAAGATGATCGTAATGGTCGGTCCTTCGCTCAGGATACGCTGGATCGCAATCCCGATGGCCACCACGGCAGCGAGAATCGGAATGATCCAGACCACGGAGATCCGCTGGCGCCGCCTCGGCACGACGGTGGCTCGGGGAAGATTGTCGGGGCTTTCAGCCATGCTGGTTCCCTGTGTTAATGTCCTGTTTCACCCTGCACATTGTCACCTTGATTTCGTTCACCACGAAGATCCCAGCGCGGCGAACCCGCAACCAAAATCGGAAGGGACATTGCACCACGAAGGACGCGAAGAGCACGAAGTTCGAAAGTATAAAAAAGACTGAATCCTTTGTGACCTTCGTGGTGAGGTCGTATTTTTTTGTCTATCGGGCAACTTGGCACGAGTTCACAAAAGAATTT
>DATFTC010000263.1:0-123849 GCA_035262305.1 Myxococcaceae bacterium
AGCTCGAGCGGCACGTCGCCGATACGCGTCCAGCTCCTCGGAAGTCTCCTCCGCACGGAGCTTCTGCACAGCAACGCACCGTCGGAGCCATCAGAGAGGCTCACCAAGGCTCATCCTCGGCGAGCTCGCACTTCGACGCTCAAGGCGAAGACCGATGAAGTTGCCGCTGAAACGCACAACCGCGATGGTCCAGCGAATTCAAACAGCAGCCTGGGGGAAAATGGCTCACCGGAATTCACCGCCGCGGACGACCGCGCAAGCGCGTGTTGCTCGGACGATCGCACGGGCGCGCGTTTCTCGGTTCTGGAATCCAGAGGGACCGAGACAGGATCGCAGGCAGCTGGCTCCGGAGCATCCGACCGCGTCGCCGATCTGCACCGACGCCTCGTGGAATCGGCTCAGCGCTGCTATCCCAGCACGGCGCGTCGCTTGAGGCTCCGAGGTGAAGTAGGACTGCACTTCTGCTTGAGCGAGCAGGGGCGAGCCTCTGTTGCAAAGCTTCGCGGCTCTACTGGATCTGCGCTGCTCGACGCGGCCGCGCGCGAATGCGTTCTGGCCGGCGCGCTCCCGGCGCCGGGCATCGCAGGCTGCTACGACGTGCCGATCAAGTTCTCCGATCGCGAATGATTTCGCGGAGACGCGAAGAGGCGCCCGCAGAATCCAGGACGCCCCTTCGTGCAGCGGGGGCGGGGAAGATTAAGCGCGCCGAAGCATTAGCCCGGAGGCCATTTCATGTGCCTGCCGGCGAGCAAGTGGAGGTGCACATGGAACACCGTTTGCCCGGCGTCGCGGTTGCAATTGAGTACTAATCGATACCCTTTGTCCGCATAACCGCGATCCCTGGCGACCTGAGTGGCGGCAAGGAAAAGTTGTCCAATGCGCGCGGCATCTGTCGCAGTGAAATCGTTCACCGTCTCCACGTGCTCCAGTGGAATGAAGAGCAAATGGACAGGGGCCTGCGGGCGATGTCCTGGAAACCCAAAACTTGATCGTCGCGGTGAACGATTCTCGCCGGGAGTTGACCATCCCGAATTTTGCAAAACGTGCAGCTGCTCATGCTCTGCTCATCTTAGAGAGCGCTCACGGCAGCAGCCAGTGATATGCGTTGTCCTTGACACAGGCAGATCGCGGCAGGCGCTGCAGGACGAGATTTCCCTCGGCGGCGAGGATCTCCTCCGCAGGCGCCAGTGCTGCGTAGGCAATCACATAATTGTAAAAACCCGATGCTCTCGGCGGACCGACGTGCGGATAGAGTGGAACCGGGCGATGCAAATAAGTGAAGCCACCGGTCCAGGCGAGGTGGACGGCTTCAATCTTTAGACCGCATAAGTCCGGGCGTTCGTGCGCCGCGAGCAAGAGGCGATTGACCGTTCCAAAATCATCGTACGCGCTGGCGCCCGGCTTTAGATTCTCGTACTGCCCGAGATCCCCAAACGAGAGTCGATGGAAAAAAACCGCCGATGCGCCGGACGAAATCAGAACCGCCGCGATGGCCAGCCCCGCCACGCCTCGAAATCGCGTTTGCAATACACCGATCCCGATGCCAGCAAGCGCGCAGAAAATTGGCAGCGCCGGGAAGATGAATCTCAGCTCCTTGTGCGGGACGAGCGAGTGCACAACGACGAAGGCAACGGCCGCGATAAGCAGCCCCGGCGCACGCGCGACGGCCAACAATCCCAGCACCATCATGCAGACTGCCGGCGCGGGCATCGAGCGCCAAATCACCTCCAGGTAATAGGTCGCCGGAGCGGTACCCCACACTTCCGCTTTGTGCTCGAGCACGTTCGCGCGAAGGTAAGCGATCGCCGAATGGAACCAGCCGCCCCAGGTCAGCTTATCGAGCAGACCGAAGAGAACGGCCCACACGCCCAGCACCGCCACTGCTTCGAGTACCAAACGCCACTGCCGGCGCGCTGCCAGCATTGCGACGAGGGCAACGCAGAAGATAGCGGTTTGCAACCGCAACATCACCGCCGCCCCGAGAAGTGAGGCGCCCAGCACCCGAGCCCAGCGCTTCGGCGTTGGCGCGAGAGAGAGAGCCAGCCCGTATACGACCGGGAGGGCCGAAGAGGTCTCGCTCATCGCGCGCGGCCCGAAGTAAATCATCGGCGCCGACAAGGCGAAGAGCGCGGCGCCGCAGGCAGCCGCGAGGGTGGAAGCTCCGTACGATCGCGCGAGCCGATAGCTCGCAAACGCTGACGCTGCGCCGACCGCGCTAAAAAAGAGCCGAACGAGATATAGGTATTGGCGAGGTTCCGCCGCGCCAACCCAGACGGATGACTTCAGCAAACCGGCAACGAGCCCGGGCAAAGCCCAGCTGCGAGCGCCCTGCACAAATTCCCAGGGAATCAGGCCGTACCCGAAAACGAGCCGATGGGCGGGCTCGAGGCTCTGATAGATTTCATCCGGCCAGTAGATCCCGTCGTCGTGAAATGAAAGCCACGCGCGAACCGCAGCGCCGGCGCACATCGATGCCGCGAGCAGCAGCAAACCCCATGCACGCCTGTGCTCTGGGGAATGGGTGGTCTCAGCTAGGGAAGGGTCGAGCACTTGGGTCGAGCCGGTCGATTCTCCCACGGGGAAGCGGCGCTCCCAACTTTGGATGTCCCGCGCAGCGACGGCCAAGCCGCGCTAGCGGTAGAGGGGGATGGAAGGCGGAGGCGGACTAAACACGAGCGTTCTTGGGAGAACGAGCGCGCTGTCTTGCACGAGGATTTGCGGCGTCGGGGCACCTCCGCTGGAGAGCTGGCTCCGTGAGAATCTCGCCACGCCTCCGGGAATTCCCATCCACAGCCCTCCGCTGGCGTCGAAGGCCAGGCCGCGCGCGAGCCGCAGCGAAGGTCTCGAAATGCGAATCGCGGGATTGGGGCTGCCCCCTGCCGCAGCTTGAGTCGCCGAGTACATCACGAGATCGGCGGGGTGCTCGTCGGCGCTGTTGGCAGCCCAGAGATTCCCGTCGGCGTCGATCGCGATTTCGTAAGGAAGGCTCAGTGGATTACCGGGGCCGACGTTGCTGATGATGGTGCTCGGGGTGGGTGCGCCATCGGCAACCAAGTGACTGGGGCTGAATTTCACCAGGCGATCATTGATGAAGTCGGCGGCCCACAGATTTCCGAAACGATCGAAAGCGAGAGTGGTCGGGTACCAGCTCGAGCTGCCGCGGAGGGTGACGTCGGGAAATGGGTTTGGATCGCTGGCCTGGAGCTTGGCGGCGCGGAATTTTAATATGCGCCGACCGAAGGGAAGCCCAGGTGGAGCGTTGCTCGTCAGCCACAGGTTTCCCGAGCCGTCAAACGCCAAGCCCTGCGCGAAATCGAGGAAGCCCCCCTGCGCTCCGATGCCGAGGACAACGTCTGGAGTTCCGCCAGCGCCCTGCCGCGCCGAAGGGTACCTGCCTACGGTGAAGGCATCGACTAAGACCCAGATGTCTCCGTTCGCTCCAAGAGCTGCGGAAGTCCCGAAGCCGGATTGAAGCGAATCGATTGCGAGCTCGGCGGCAACAGCTCCCGAGGTGGCCAGCTGCCCACCGCCGTAGCCTCGCAGCCGTCGCGCGCCACTGTCGCCCACCCAAAGGTGGCCGCTTCCGGCTCGCGCGGTGTAGACAACGTCGATGGCAGCTGTTCTGCCTGGCGTAATCGACGCAGGGCTCCCGGCAATGCCGGGCAAGTAGAAGGTACTGACGATGGACCCAGTCACCAGCTGGGGGTTCGCTGCCGCGCTGTAGCTGCCCACGGCAAGGCCGGAGAGCGTTTCGCTGGCGTAGATCGCTCGAACGAATCCATTCGGGCCGCTGATGTTGATGTTCGGACTCAAACCGATGCCGGGCGGTGTCCCGACATTCACCACGAGATTTCCTACTGCCCGCCGCACCAGAATGTTGGCACTCGCGTCCCTGGGAGGAGCCGACAAATGGGCGGTGAGAACGGCGGTCGCATCCACGTCAACCGACAAGGGCGGCGCATACCTGGCGATGAGAGGAGACGCGAAAGAAAGGCTGCCCGGCCCAACCAGAGACCACGTCACCGCGCCGGTGCTTGCGGCGAGCACAGCGCTGAATTCGATTGCCGCACTTCCGGCGTAGACGCTCCCGGACGCGGGGGATATTTGCACGCTGTTGTCCGCCGCCGACGGCACACCTCCGTCCGGAGGATCGATCTCGATATTCGCGGTCGATTTGTCGCCTGTGGACGCCAGGGTGGCGGTGAGCACAGCCGACGTGCTCGCCGAGACGGCCGGCGGAGGAGTGTACGCGACCGCGGAATCCCCTTGTGCCGCGAGCGTGCCCACCCCATTTAGGGCCCAGGTAATCCTGCCAGCGTTGACAGCGACTGCCGCGGTGAAGATGACGGGGTTACCGCCCGCGACTACGGTGACCTTGGAGGGCGAGATCGAGATTCCGCCGGACGCGTCGTCGGAGAAGCACGCTGCGGCGGACACGCTCAACAAGCCCAGCAACCCAACCTTGAAGGCCTGGTTCGTCATCGCCTCTCCCGCACGACGCTGCCCCAACCCGGGACGCCCCGGTGCTCGCGGGGACCGCTGCAATCATTGCGCCGAAAGTTGCGTGCGGAACGCCCGCGGAACCGTCCATCGCCCTAGACGGTGGTCCTCCCGGCGGGACTGCTGTCCTCGCTAAGCCTGGACGCCGAAATCCCGCAGTGCCGCGTTGAGCGTCGTCTTCTTGTCCGTGCTGGCGCGGCGCTGTCCAATGATGAGAGCGCACGGAACCGAGTATGTTCCCGACGGGAAAGTCTTCGGCTTGGAGCCGGGGATGACGATGCTTCTTGCGGGCACGCGGCCTTTGTAGACCTTTTCTTCTGAACCGGTGACGTCGATGATCGGCGTCGAGGCGGTCAACACGACGTTCGCGCCCAGCACCGCTTCCTCCTCGACGTGGACGCCTTCGACGATGACGCAGCGAGAGCCGACGAATGCGCCGTCCTCGACGATCACCGGCGTGGCGGCAGGCGGCTCGAGCACGCCGCCGAGTCCCACGCCGCCGGATAGATGAACGTTGCGCCCGACCTGCGCGCAGGAGCCCACGGTTGCCCAAGTGTCCACCATGCTCCCGGATCCAACGAATGCACCGATGTTGACGTAGCCAGGCATCACCACCGCGCCGGGCTCGACGAACGCGCCGTAGCGGATCGTTCCGGGAGGCACGAGGCGAACGCCCGCGGCGTCAAGGCCCTTCTTCAACGGAAGCTTGTCGTGGAACTCGAACGGGCCGACCTTCATGACCTTGATCTCGCAGACCGCGAAGAAAAGCAGGATCGCCTCCTTCACCCAGGCGTTGACCCGCCATTGATCGCCGTCCTTCTCCGCGACTCTGAGCTTTCCTGCGTCGAGAAGCGATACCGCCTCGCGCACCGCGTCTGCGAACCGCGCTTCCTTCAGCTTCGCTCGATCGGCGTAGGCAGCCGAAATCTTCTCCTGAAGGTCATTCACGCGGCACTCATTTACCGCATCCCCAGACCGTTTCGAAAGGGCGCAGCGCCCGATTCGAGCGGCGGGTCAATAGATCTTCGATTGCCGCGCCTGCCCCGTATAGTCGAAGAAAACCGTCTTCAGCTGAGTAAAGAACTCCGCGCCCTCCTCGGACATTTCCCGCTCGCCGATGCCGGTGGACTTCCAACCGCCAAACGGAAGCTGCGCCTCACCCCCGACGGTCGGGTTGTTCACGTGAACCATTCCAACTTCCGAGCGCTCGATGAACGACATCGCCGCGTTCGCGTCGCGCGTATAGATCGAGCTGGCCAACCCGAACTCAACCGCATTGGCGGCGTCGACCGCCTCATCCAAGGTGTCCACCTCGATGATCGCGATCACCGGCCCGAAAATTTCCTCTTGGTGAATCCGCATTCCCGGCTCGACTCCGGTGAAGACGGTGGGCTCGATGAAATACCCCTTATCGTAGTCGCCGCCTTTGAGCCGCCTCCCGCCGGTCAACAACTTCGCGCCTTCGCTCTGACCGACCTCGATGTAGCGCAGGTCCGTCTTGAGCTGGGCTTCGTCCACCGCCGGGCCCATATCGATGCCGGCGTTCAATCCGTTTCCGACTTTCAACCGGCGCGCTCCGTCGACCAGCGCGTCGATCACCTGCTGCGACACGGGCCGTTGGACGATCACGCGCGAGGTCGCGGTGCAACGCTGGCCGGTCGAGCCAAAAGCTCCCTGCAGAATGCCGGTGCACGCAAGATCCAGATCCGCATCCTGGAGCACCACCACCGGATTCTTGCCGCCCATCTCGCAAGTGACCCGGATGCCTCGCCGCGCACAGCGCTCGTTGAGCGCCATGCCGGTGGCATTGGAGCCGGTGAAGGACACGGCCTTCACATCCGGATGATCCACGAGGGCATTGCCGACCGATCCACCGGACCCAGCGACGAGATTGAAAACACCTTTCGGAAGCCCGGCGTCGTGCAGCCCTTTGGCCATCAGCATCGCGGTGGCGGGAGTGCCCGACGCCGGCTTGAGAACCACCGTATTGCCGGCCACCAGCGCCGGAGCGCTCTTCCAGGCGGGAATCGCGAACGGGAAGTTCCACGGCGTGATCAGCGCTACGACGCCGAGCGGCTGCCGGAGGGTGAAGGTCAGCGTCTTGGGCATCTCGGAGGGCACGGTCTTGCCGCGGAGGCGAAAGCCTTCGCCGGCGTAGAACTCGAACAGGTTGATGCCTTTCATCACTTCGCCGCGCGACTCGGCGAGTGTCTTTCCCTCCTCGCGGCAGAGCGCTCGCGCGAGCTCGTCGATGCGCGAGCGGAAAATCTCGACCGCCTTCGCCAAGATTCGGCCGCGGCTCGGCGCCGGGGTGCCGGCCCATCCGCCAAATGCATCTTTCGCCGCCTGGATTGCCGCCTGCGCATCCTTCGCCCCCGAAGCGGGGTAGTGCCCGACGACGTCATCGAGATCGGCCGGGTTTCGATTGGGCGCGTACTCGCCCGTGGCCGGTGGAACCCACTGACCGCCGATGTAATTTTCGAACCGCTCGGGAGACTGCTGGAGCTTTCGCATCGCGCACGACCTTTCGTCCGGAGCAATCGATCTACCCCCGCTCACGGCAGCGGCGCAACGCAACGGCTCGCGGGCCGGTCAGGGCGAGCCGGAGACCAGCTTTTCACTCTCGCTTCGCAGCCTTCGCAGCTCGGCCAGCTGGGGAGACTGCGGAAAACGAGATTCGGCGAGCCTGAGCACTTCGTGGCCCTCGCGCCCGCGACTTCGATGCATCAGGGACCGCGCGAGGTCGATCGCGCCCGCCATTCCGTCCGGGCCATCGCTGACGAAAGCGACGGAGTATTCCGAGCCGGGCCGCACCGAGGCGTCCGCCGCCTGCACCCGCACCCCAAAACCAAATGAGGAAGCCGAGAGCGGCAAGAGTTTGGGCTGATCGGATACCAGGAGCGGCTCCGGCAACTGCAGTGCCTTGCCTGATTCGGCGGAAGCGCTGGCTTTCTGTTGCCAGAACTCGAAAGCTGCGGCGTCGACAACGGCGATTGCGCCCGCCGGAGGTCCGATCAAGATTGCGGCCATTGCTCGGGGCGAGCTGTCCTCGGTGTAGGCGAGCAAGAAGTCCACCCCTGAAAATGCTTGGTCCGCGAATGTCGGACTGTATGGAATCGCAGCTCCGGTAAATCCCGCCACCGCCTTGCCGATCCCGACCCTCGTCGCGGTGGCCAACGTATCGTTCGGCTCGACCTCCACCTGGCCATCGGTCGGCGTCCGGGTCACGGTGAGGACGTAAGAGGCGTGGGTCGTCTCTCTGGGCGGCCGCGGAGGCTCGGTAAAATAAGCGCGCTCCTGAATTCTCACGTACAACGGTCCTGCCTGCGCGCCCAGCGCATCCACCCGCTCGCCGCCTCCTGCCGGCGCATCATCGAGGAAAACCCGGGGAACCAGCTTCTGGTCGCCGGAAGCCGTCGCCTCCAGTTGGAGCACCTCCACCACCAGATTCATGTCTGGCACGCCGGTCACCTCAATTGTCACCGTGGTCGGCGCGGCGAGATTGACCAGGAAGATGTCTCGATCCGAATCGCGCTCTGAAAGCGGCCGACCGATCATTCCGCGGACCGGCAGCCCCAGCGCAATCAGGTTTGCCTGTGAAGGTTCGTTGTTCGGCTCGCGCTCCACGCTGCTCGGGCGGTCATCCGTTTCCTGCTGCCAGTACCTGAGCACGCTGCCGGTCAAGCCACCCATCAGGACGAGGAACAGGACCGGCGCGAGCGTCCTTTTAACTCGCATCGAGCGCTCGAAGCGATCGAAGTCTTCGCGACGGGCCATCTTCGACCCGGTGATTTCGTCCGGAATCGGGGTGAAATGATGGTTCGACGCCCCCACCTCGCTGCGAACCTGCTCCAGCGCCTCCCGCATCTGTTCGGCGCTGGCGAAGCGGTCCTGGCGATCCTTGGCAAGCGCCTTGCGCACAACTTTTTCCAGGTTCGAGCTGACAAACTTGTCCGGCGCCACGTCGGCGAATCGAGGCGCCGACTCGGTCATGTGCTTGGTGATGATGCTCAGGGGAGTAGGACCGACGAACGGGCCTCTGCCGGTGACCAATTCGAACAGCATCGCGCCAACTGAGTAAAGGTCGCTTCGCGAATCCAGGCTCTCCCCTTTGGCCTGCTCGGGAGACATGTATGCCGGAGTGCCGAGGAAGTCCGCCACCCCGGTGATGTGCTTGCGCTGCTCGTCTTCGGTGAGCTTAGCGATCCCGAAGTCGAGCACCTTCACTCGATCGTCGCCCGCCCGGCCCTTGAGCAGCATGATGTTCGCCGGCTTGACATCGCGGTGAATGATGTTGTTCTCGTGCGCTTCAGACAACGAACCCAGCACCTGGATGACGATCGAAATCGCTCTCCTTTCCGGCAGCGAGCCATGCGTGCGCAATGTCCAGGCGAGGTCGCGCCCCGAGAGGTACTCCATCGCGATGTACAGCGAGCCATCCTCCAGCTCGCCGAAGTCGAACACTTGGATGGTGTTTGGATGCGAAAGCTTCGAGACCAGCCGCGCTTCCTGGTGGAAACGCTGCTTGATCTTCTTGTCGATGGCGATCTCCGGCCGCAGCACCTTGAGCGCCAAGACCTTGCCCATCCTGACGTGCTCCACTTTGTAGACCGTCCCCATCCCGCCTTCGCCGAGCTTCTCGGTCAGCCGGTAACGTCCGTCGATGATCGACCCTGCCCAGGGACCGGCCAGGGTGTTCGACTCGGGAGTGAGGCCGCGCAGATCTTCGCCGCAAGCGGGGCAGAAGTTGGGTGCTCCGTCCAACGGCTTATGGCACTTTGGGCAGGGGGTGGAGGCGTCCAAGGTTCGGCTGTGCGCTCAGCCAATGCGATCAGACAACGGTAGCCCAAGGTTGGCTAAGATAAAAACCACGGCAAGCGCCTGAGAGGGCTTGCCGCGGCGCCTGGTGTGGGCTAAGGGGCGCGACGTTCGCTCTTGGGCTCGGGGACATTCTGAAGGTCTCGGTCGTCATTCCCGTCTACAACGAAGCGCCTACTCTGGCGGAGTCGTTGCGCCGCTTGATTCGGGTCGACTTTCCCAAGGAGCTGGTGGTCATCGACGACTGCTCAACCGATGGCAGCCGGGAGCTTCTGGAGCGGATCTCCAAGGAGGGCATTCAGGCGATCGGCGACGCCGAACCGAGGCAAATCGACGGAGTCCGGGTTCTCTTCCAGGAAGAGAATCAGGGCAAGGGCGCCGCGCTTCGCCGCGCGTTTGGGGAGGCGAGCGGCGACATCGCCATCGTGCACGACGCCGATCTCGAGTACGACCCGGCGGACATCCCCAAAGTGATTCAGCCGATCATCGACGGCGTAGCCGATGTGGTCTTCGGGAGCCGCTTTACCGGAACGCCGCGTCGGGTGCTCTATTTCTGGCACACCGTGCTCAACAACTTTCTCACCACGCTCTCCAATGTCACGACCGGCCTCAACCTGACGGACATGGAAACCTGCTACAAGGCGTTCCGGATGGACGTTTTGAGGGACATCCAGATCGAAGAGGACCGCTTCGGGGTGGAGCCGGAGATCACCGCGAAAGTTGCGCACGGGCGCTACAGGATTTACGAGGTGCCGATCAGCTATTATGGGCGGACCTATGCGGAAGGAAAAAAGATCGGTTGGAAGGACGGAGTGCGAGCGCTCTACGCGGTGGTCAAATACACCGTGAAGCGGTGACGGAATTCATCGATGGCGAAGCCTTGCAGGGCGGGCACCGCGCGATCTCAGCCAACAGAGCAGACAGGAGGTAGGGCCGGCGCGGTTTAGGCCGTGCTTCGCCTTGCGAGAGCCATAAACGATGTTTGACTGGGTTCACACGTTGTTCTCCCGCGATCTGGCGATCGACCTCGGAACCGCGAACACCTTGATTTACATTCGCGGCGTCGGGATCGTCTCCAACGAGCCGTCGGTGGTCGCGGTGCAGCAGGACGCCCGCGGCGGCAAGAAGGTGCTCGCCGTCGGCAAAGAGGCCAAGGAGATGCTCGGCAGAACGCCGGGCAACATCGTGGCCATTCGCCCGATGAAAGACGGCGTGATCGCCGATTTCGAGATCACCGCCGCGATGCTTCGGTACTTCATCCAAAGCGCCCACAACCGCAAGACGCTGGTCAAGCCGCGAATCATTATCGGGATTCCCTCGGGAATCACCGAAGTGGAGCGGCGGGCGGTGCGCGAGGCAGCGGAGAATGCCGGAGCGCGCGAGGTCTACCTGATCGAGCAGCCGATGGCTGCGGCCATCGGGGCGGGTCTTCCGGTCACCGAGCCGTCCGGCAACATGATCGTCGACATCGGCGGGGGAACCTCGGACGTGGCGGTGATTTCGCTTGCGGGCATCGTCTACGCCAAGAGCGTGCGAATCGGCGGGGACAAGTTGGACGAAGCGATCATCCAGTACGTGAAGCGAAAGTACAATCTCCTCATCGGAGAGCGCACCGCCGAGCTGATCAAGATGGGGATCGGGACGGCTTATCCGACGGACGAAGTGATGAGCATGGAGATCAAGGGGCGCGATCTCGTTGCCGGAGTGCCGCGCACGCTCACGATCACCTCCGACGAGATCCGCGAGGCGCTCGGCGAAGCGGTGAACGGCATCGTCGATGCGGTGAAGATGACTCTGGAGCGAACGCCGCCAGAGCTCGCCGGAGACATCGCAGATCGCGGCATTGTGATGGCGGGCGGCGGGGCGCTGCTCAAGAACTTCGACACGCTGTTGCGCGAAGAAACCGGTCTTCCGGTCTTCCTCGCCGAGGATCCACTCAGCGCCGTGGTGATCGGCGCCGGCAAGGCGCTCGAGTCTCTCGACATCCTGCGGCAGGTTTGCCGATCGGTTTGACTACCACAGGATGTCCTGATCCTCGACCACCCCCGGCAACCGCTCGATCGCGACGACCTTGTCGTCGATCGCAATTTCGCCTTCGAACCAACCCAACGGCTGCACGAAATGGCTCTTCACGATTTTGTAGTCGCGCTCTTCGCGGTGCGCGTGCACCGGCAGAAAGCGCAAGCTCAGCTGCCCGTCCTCGGTCTTCAGCTCCCACGGCTCGAGCACGTTGGCGGGGTTGAAGTCGAATCGCACGCGAGGCAGGGAAATCAGGCGTTCGCCGAGCCAAAGCGCGTTTTCGTTTGCCTCGTCGGTCGCGTCGTTGAATCCAGCGACCGCATTCAGGCCCAGCGGCGTTCCGTCGGGAAGGCGCCCGGCCGCGAATGCCCAGCGCCACTTCGTTCGGCGCGCCAAGTACCCGTTCGTGTAGTCCAGCCCGGCAAACGCACCGTCCAGGACATACCGGCGGCCGGCGGCTTCGATCGTTCCCGCAGCTGGAAGCGCCGCCCATTTCTGCGTGACGTTGACTACCCCGCCGTCAGGAACGGGCGCAATGACGGTCAAGGGCGGAGCTGGCGAAGCAGTAAGCTCCGCGCTGCAGGAGAATCGTGCCCGGCCCAACCGCTTTAAATCAACGGCGATTCGATATCGATCTTGCCCGCGCGGACGTTCGAAGAAAAACCGCGCCCCAGGCGCGGCAAACCTCGCGCGCGCTCCTTCGGCAGGATGATTCGAGACGAGCGTAAAGGGCGAAGGTAATCCCATGTAGCCGCCGTCAAAGAGGACTTTCTTCTCTCGAAGGTCGACCGCGCAGGCAAACGCGTTGGCGGTGTAGCTCAGGTCGGCAATCGAGAGCACCGCGAGAATCTCCGGGCTCGCCACCATCACGTACTGCCAGCGCTTGTGCTTGACGAGGCGCATCGGCCTCGACAACGCAAACACTCCTCGCAGTCGCGCCAAATTCACCTCGGCGACGGAACCTGCGTACGTGCCAAACCGAGGTAGGCCGTTGTCGTCCTCCACACCGGCCGGAGCAGGCGGTAAATTTGCAGTTGCGCGCGGGCTCATCGCCGCAGAGATGCTCTCAAGACCCATCCACTCCACCTCTTCCCTTCCTTCGCGCGGTCCTCAGGGCCGGCCGCGCGGGCTTGTGATGCGGGCGTTCGTCGCCCAACCCTATCCCATGCACCGATTGCACATCGCATTGCTGTCGATCACCTCGTTCACCGCCTGTGCTTCCCTCAAGCAGCTCACCGAAAAGGCCTTTGCCGAACCCACCCTCACCTTCAAGGAAGCCCGCCTCCAGAGCGTTTCGCTAGGGTCGGCCACCGTCGACCTCGTCTATTCGGTCCGGAATCCGAACCCGATTGGTCTTTCTCTTACGGAAGTGAAGTATGCCTTTTCGATCGAAGGCAAGCAGGTGGTCGCCGGTGCACCGCCCCATGGACTGCACATACCCACCGAGGGAGTGGCGGATCTCGAGTTTCCCGCTTCGGTCAAATTCGCTGAGTTGGCGCCCGCGATCGAGGCGTTCTTGACCAAGGACTCCGTGAGCTACCAAGCCCAGGGCGAGGTCGGCGTCGCCAGTCCGATGGGGGTGGTACGGCTTCCCCTGTCCATCGAGGGTCAGCTCGAGGTGCCAAAGATCCCGAAGTTGGAATTCGGATCGCCGCGAGTCAGTCGGCTCTCTACGGAGGGCGCAACTTTGGATTTGCCGATCACCCTCACCAACCGAAATTCGTATCCGCTGCCCATTCAGAGCGTCTCGGGCGCCCTGCAGATCGCAGGGGCAAGCGTTGGAAGCTTCTCCTCGGGCGAGATCGGCGAGCTCGAAGGCAAGGGCTCGCGACAAGTGACATTGCCGGTGACCCTCCACCTGCCACAAGCGGCGCAGGTAGCGACGCGCCTGAAGGGAGCAGTCGAGATTGGCTTCACGGGAGAGGTCGCGTCCGGAGGCGTGTCCATCCCGGTTCGCCACACGCAGGCGGTGCACTTCCAACAGTGAGCCGAGTTCGCAATTCGCCATCCGAGCAACGCGCTCCTTTACGGCGGCGAGCCACCCTGCGATTGTGCGCGGGATGGCGTTCGATCCTCTTCGCGAACAGATGCGCAAGCTCACGCCCGCGGAGCTGAAGAAGCTGGCCAACCAGCGGCTCGCGGACGTCGTGCTCTCCTCGGTGGCGCGCTCTCGGCGCCGAGTATCGGCGTTGATTCGCCGCTATCCGTCCGCGGAGCAGCGCGAGCTGGCGCAGCGCTTGATCGACACCAAGAAGGAAATCGCAAGCATGGTGGGCGGGGTGAGCGGGGTCTTCGGGTTGGTATCGCTTCCAGCGGATCTGCTGGTGATGAGCTGGCTGCAAATCGGACTTCTGGTCGACATCGCTACGCTTCATGGGGTGAACCTCAAGAGCCCGCGAGCGCGGAGGGAGCTGTTGGATCTGTTTGCCTATGCCAATGGATTGGGTCCCCTTCAGCGCGCCGGCCCGAAGGTGCTGGGCAAGGTCGCCGGGAAATTGCTCGAACGAAGCGGCCTGACGACTTTCGGCCGCGCGCTTCCACTCGTCGCTGCGCCTGTCACCGCATATCTGAACAATCGCCACATTCAGTCGGTAGGCGATCAGGCGCTGCGGTACTACCACGGATTTCGGAGGGCCCACGAAAAGCGGCGCACCGGGTAGAATTGAACGCGGAGCGACAACTTGTCCGACGTAGCCGCCTATACCGACCTTCACACCGGCGCCTGGAAGAAGGAGTACTTCGAGCTGCAGCTCGCGCGCGCCGTTGCCCGGGCGCAGCGACAGCGAGATCCGCTCTCGCTCTTGCTGGTGGACGTCGATCAGCTGCAGGAGCACAACGACGTTCACGGAGCGACGCACCTTGACGATGCCATCGGTTGGTTGGCCAGCAAAATCTCCGAAGTGGTCGACGGACGAGGACCGATTGGCCGGCTGGGCGGCGGCTCCTTCGGGATCTACTTGCCGGCATTCTCCGAAGAACGAGCTCTGCGACTTGCCCAGCGGATGCGGCGCGCGGTGGCGGCTACTCGGCATTCGTCGGATTCGGGCGTTTATCACCTGACCGTTTCTCTCGGGTTGGCCACGCTGAGGCGCGGCGAGCCGTGGGGGAATCTGGTCGAAGCCGCCGAACGGGCATGTCTAAAGGCCAAGCAAGGCGGGCGCGACAGCGTCGTCTCCCGGTAGCGCACGCGGCTACTCGACAACCCAATCCGTTCGGGTGACCACCGGCAGCTGCAGCGCTCGCTCCCGCTCCAAATCCAGATTGCCGATGTGCAGCGACAGCGGCGACTGGACCCATTTGAAGATGGATTGCAAGAAGAGCTTGGTGAACTTCTCGACAAAGGCCTTCAAGCGCTCCGGCGGGACCTCGGGGAACATTCCGGTGAGCACCGAAAGCACCTCCGCGGGCAAGAGCTTCTCGCCAGCGAAGAGATAGAAGCAGGCATCGAGAATTGGGAAGGGCATCAGCTCATCTTCACCGACCTGATTCGGCGCCAGCTCTGGGCCAGCGGGTCGCGCCATCGCCAGGCGAATGCCCTCGAGGTTGGTTTTCTCCGCCAAGTAATCGAGCAAGTAGACGACTACCGTCTTGGGAACGTTGGCGATCACCGCCAAACCGCCCATCAGGTCGCCCCCCACGGTGGTGTAGCCGACTGCTTTCTCGCTCATGTTCCCGGTCTGCAAGAAGAGCGCGCCGGATGTGTTCGACCAATTCCACATCCGCTGCGCGCGCAGCCGAGCTTGGGTGTTCTGCTCCGTCAGGGCGGTCAGCTTGGAGTCGCCGAGCATCTGTCGAGCGGCCGCCAACTCCCGCTCGAACGCCTCCTCGATCGGCACCACCTTCAGCGGAATCGACAGCTCGGCGCAAATCGTCTCCGCCGCCTTGCGAGTCTGAGGCGATGAGTACCGAGTCGGCATGTAGAACGCTTGCAACAGCGAACCCGGATTCTCCGGCCGCGCTCGCTTGGCGTACCGGTAAGCGATCAGTAGGGTGAGCAACGAGTCTCGGCCGCCGGACAAAGCGACGCCCATCGACCGAAAGGCGCCGGTCTTCTCGAAGTAGTCGCCGACGCCGAGCGCCAGCGCGTCGAGAATTTCCTCGCACCATTCCTCCCGCGGGGATGGGCGGGCTTCCTGCGACGGCAGGAAGAAGCTGCGCTGCTGAGGAACTGGGTACTTGAGTTGCTCGCGACGGGTGGCGAAATCCGACGCCGGAACCTCCAGGAAAGGCACCAGCGGGTGCGCGGCGGCGTAGCTTTCGCGATCGACGCGCCAGGTGGTGTTCTCGGACCTCAGGCGCGCGGTGCGGTCGAGATCAATCGTTCCCGCGGCGTACCCCTCGCGAAACCGCGGTGCCACCATCATCCATTTGCCGTTCTGATTGAGGTAACCGCCTCCGTCGAATATCAGGCCGTCGTTGCAGCCGAGCGCGTTGGCGTAGGCGATGGTGCACTGGTGATCGGCCGCGCGGGTGGCAATCAGCTCGCGGCGGCTCTGCTCCGTTCCAACCCTGAAAGGCGAGGCGGAGATATTCGCGACCAGCTCGGCTCCTGAATAGGTCCGCCGCCGCATCGGACCGTCGGCGCTCCAAAGATCTTCGCAGACTTCTACCGCCAGCGTTCCGAAATCGAACTTGAACACCCGATCGCCGATAAAAACGCCCCGGAAGTTCCCTTCGGCAAGGGGAACGCCTCGCGAAAAATTCCGCCCCTCGTAAAAAATGTTGTAGGTGGGCAGCTTCTCCTTCGGCACTAGGCCAATGACTCGACCGGCGGCCACCACGGCGGCGCAGTTGAAGCGCAACCCCTGATGCGCCAGTGCAACCCCGAGGACGAAGACGGTCGGCAAGCGGGCGGTGGATTCCGCAAAGCGAAGCAGCTGGTTCCACTGCCGATCCACGAATCCCTGCCACTGAATCAAATCCTCGGGCGGATATCCGCCGACCAGCTGCTCCTGGAACACGCCGAGAGTGACCTGATCGGCCGCCATTTGCTGAGCGATGCGAATCGCGCGGTCGACGTTCGCACCGAATGCGCCAACCGTGGTGTTCACGCTCGCGAGGCCTATCTTCACCAGCCGCATCGGCACTCCCGCCGCTCACCGCCGCGCGTGAGCGACCAGACTCAGTTCACCGGACCCGGGGCCTTCCCCGGCGCCAATCGTCCGATCAATTCCCCTATTTCGTCCACTACGCCAAGCAGCCGTTGGCGCACATCCAGCTCGGAGAGCAATTGCTGGCGTCGCTCGATGTCCACCACCAGGGCTGCCGCCATGGCATCGGCCAGGTTTCCGCCGGTCATCCGCGCGGCGTTTTTCAGCAGATTCTGTCCGAAGGCCGGCGGCAATCGCCCCGCCAGCTCGAAGACCGTCTGCCTCAATTGCTCTTCTTCCGGACCGCTGAAGGCGGGATCGCAGAGGATCTGCGCGCGGACTTCCCGGTAGCGCTTCCGAGCCGGCAGCTCTTCGCAGATCTGTGCACGCGCCACGCCCTGCAAGATGATGTTGTAGCGCCCCTCCTCGAGCTCTTGATGCCAGGCAATCAGGGCAGCGCAGCACATCGGGCGAAGAGAGGGCCGGTCAGCGTACTCCGCTTCCTGGCCAGGCTCGACCTGGGACATCGCCATCACTTTGTCCGCGGCGAGGCTGTCCCGGACCAAGTCCCGGTAACGCCGCTCGAAGATGTGCAGCGGCAGCGCCATCCCCGGAAAGAGGACCACCGATGGGAGCGGGAATACCCTGAGCGCCGAGGACGCCTTTTCCACTCGTTCGAGAGCGGTCATTGTCGTGAACGTAACGCAGCGGCGGCAGTTTTGCCGCCCAGCCCTTGGCTGCGTTGCACCCCGACCCGGTGCAGTTGGAGGTCGGGCGAGCTGTGGGTATGGTTGACCCCACATGCCAGACACCGATTTGACCGCCACCGGGGCGCTTCCGACGCGCGCCTCTTGGTACCGCCGCCTCTACCAGAACATCGAAGCGCTTTCATCGAGCCGGTATGCCCTCGCGCTGATGCTGCTGATTTCAATAGTCGACGGCTCCGTTTTCCCCATCCCGCCCTTCGCCCTGTTGATTCCAATGGTACTCGCACAGCCAAAGCGATGGTGGTGGCTGGCTGCGCTGGGGACCGCAGCGAGCATGTTTGGCGGCATCATCGGCTACGAGCTGGGCAAGCTGGTGCATGCCGGGGCGATGAGCTTCCTTTCGATCGATTTGAATGCCCACGTCCACCGATTCGGGATCGACGCCAGCGTTGGCGAGCTGCTCGGCGACAACTTCTGGGTGTTGTCGCTTCTCTGTTCAGTTCTGCCCACGCCGTTCAAGGTTGTCGCGATTGGAAGCGGCATGGTCCTCGTACCTCTCGAGCGCTTCCTGCTGGCTGCGCTGATCGGCCGAACCGTCCGCTTCTTCGCCGTCGCTGGCGCGATGGCCTTCCTCGGGCCCAAGGCCCGGCGCTGGCTACGGGTCTAAGCTACTCGGCTGCAATCGGCCCAGGGCGCCGTCGTACTTGTTCAGGAGGTTCTGCCATGTATCGACCACACGCCGCTGCCTTGTTGTCGTTTCTGATCCCGGGGCTCGGGCAAATCTACAATCGCGATATTCTTCGCGGGTTGTTCTGGCTGATCATCACGCCAGGCATCTGGATCGGGTCCGCGGGCTTGCTCGGATGGCTGTGCCATCTGGTGTCGGCCGGCACGGCCTACTCCCGCGCGGAGCTGAAAGAGCACCAACCGCTGCGCCTGCGGTCACTGACTGACTGAGTTGGCTTTCTCTTCGAGAGCTTTGCCCGAACCGGCGGACATCACTGCGAAGTTGATGTTGTTGTAGCCCGCCGTGGCGCAGCTGAACATCACGCGCTTCATGATCTTGTACGTGACATCCTTGTCGCCCTGGATGTTCACGTCGCCCTTAAATCCGCCGGCTTCGTCCTTGGCCAGGCTGTGGAGATCCTCGTACTGCTTCTTCATCTCCCGGAGCTTTTCCTCGAGCGATGGAATGTTGAGGTAGTCCTCGCGCGAGAGGTCCTCCACCCGGCCGATCACCGTCCCGCTCACCAAGACTTGATCTTTGGAGACCATCACTACCGGAACCATCTCTACCTCTCGGACGTTGACCGCTTCGGGAAGCTGGACGTCCTTGGTCATCATCAGCACTTCGCCGGTGGCTGAGAAATTCGCGATCAGAAAAAGGACGATGATCACAAACATGTCGACCATCGGAGTGATCAGCAGGTCGGCAAACATCGCCCTCCTGGCCACGCCTCCGTGACCAAAGACTTTGGACTTTTCAAGACGCTTGCCGTATCGCTTTCCGGGAGCCTGGATGGCCATGGGTCGTTCCTCGCGCAGCTATCCCATCGCGGCGGCGACGGAAACGTTGGGCAAACCCGAGCCAATGCAGTCGTCGATGATCCGGACGAGATCTTCGTACTTCACGTTGTCTTCGGGCTGCAGCGTAATTGCACTTTGATCTGGAAGCTGAGCTCGGACTTCCTTGATTCTCGCCTCCAGTTTGGTGAGCTCGATCCGCCCCTTCGCATCCCGCACGATGGGGATTGGCGCGTCGGTGGTAGGCCCGATGCTCAGGCGCAACTCTTTGTCGGTGATCAACAGCGACAGCGGAAGCGTTTTCTCCTTCTCTTCCTGCTGATTGGGATCGGTGGGCCCGCCACTGTTCGACACCTGGAGCCGACCGATCTGCGTCCACACCGCAGTCATGATCAAAAAGCTGATCGTCACCGCCATCAAATCGATGAAGGGAACGAGGTTGATCGTAGCATCGAGCGGCTTCTTCTTGCTCTTCCCGCCGGTGCCGAGATCCATTCCGCCGGCCATGCAACGCTCCTTTCGGACAGACGGTTTGGTTGACTACCGATTAATCCTCGTCATTCCGCGCCGAAACATGCATGTTCTTGAACTTGTCTCGGTTGGAAATAATCAAATTCAACACCGCCACCGATGTTTCATTGATGTCATTAATCAAGCTCTGAGTCCGTCCCATCAGCACCGAGAAAGCAATCAGCGCCGGAATTGCGGTCAACAATCCGAAGGCGGTGCAGTTCATCGCTTCGGAAATGCCGGCGGCGAGAATGGTGGCTTTGTCCGCCGGATTCACCGTGGCCACCGCTTCAAAGCAGCGGATCAAACCGGAGACCGTTCCGAGCAGCCCGGCGAGCATCGCTGCATTTCCGAGCATTGCCAAATATCCAGTCCGCGCCTCCAGCTGTGGCGTCTCGCGAAGGGACGCCTCATCCAGCGCGGCCTGAACTTCCTCTTCGCCCTTTGGCACGTTCATCAAACCGGCCTTGATCACGTTTGTCAGCGGCGTGCTCCTTTGACCGGCGATGTAATTGATCGCCTTGTCCAGGTCGCCGGAGTAGATGTGCTTCTTCAATCCGCGAAGCAGCGCTTCCTTGTTGATCGAAGCTCTGAAGAACAGATAGAGGACGCGTTCGAGGATGATCGCCACCGCCACCACGGCGCAAATTGCAATCGGGTACATTCCCCAGTCGCCCGCTGTCCAACGCCGAGCAATGTTGTCGAAGAACGACTCGCTCTGTTTGCCGGCCGTCTCCGCTGCAAGCAAGCTAACGTAGCTCAAAGAAGCCAGATTCATTGTCTTTCACTCCTCCGGAGGCATTGCGGCCAATTGAAACAAAACCAGACTTTTTGTCTCACCGGCCGCTGTCCAAGGCTTGACATTTACGACATCGAACATTGCTCGATGGGAGCGTAAACTTTAGGTTCGGGTGTCACGGTATGTCAAGGCGGGCGAACAAGCGCTTCGACGCTTTCAAGTCAGTGAATTATTAAATAGTACGCCCACTTTGTGACGCATCTCCGCTCTGAAGAGCGAGGCACTTCGTAAACAAATGTGTTCTCTGGAACCCAGGTGTGCGCGGCGCGAATACCGGGTGAAACACGACTCCAACAGAAATCAAACCGTAGCGGGCTGAGGGTGCTGATTCTCGAATGTAAAACTGCTCAAGATCGCGTGATCGCCAGGCAGGCCCGGCAATCGAATCACGAATGTCGTACCGAGACCGACTGAGCTTTGGACCACGATTTTCCCACCGTGGCTTTCCACGATGTTTTGCGCGATCGACAGGCCAAGTCCGCTGCCGCTTCCATCGGGTTTGGTGGTGAAGAAGGGCTCGAACACCTTGGCCAACGTCTGTGAATCCATTCCCGCCCCGTTGTCGGTGACGTGAATGACCACCTCTTGGCCCTCCTGGCGCGTCGACAGGCGCAGCGCTCCGCCCGGCTGCATCGCCTGGCACGCATTGGTAATCAAGTTGACAAACACCTGGGCCAGGTTGCCCTTGATCGCCAACACGTGCAGCAGCGGCTTCTGGTAGGTCTTGTCGACGGAGATGCCGTAATGACTTAAGACGTGGTCGCAGTAACTGAGCGCGGTGTCGAGCAGGTCATTGACGTCGACGGGCTCCAGGCGGTCCGGCGAGGGTCGCGCATAGGAGACGAGCTGCCGAGTGAAGCGGAGAATTCGCTCGCAGCCGTCGAGGATTTTTCGCAGCTTTTCCTGATCCGGACTGTCGCTGCCGATCGAGCGAGCAAGCAGCGCATCGGCGTAGCTGACGACCGCAGTCAATGGGTTGTTGATCTCGTGAGCGAGGCAGGCGGCGAATCGCCCCATCGAAGCGAGCTTTTCTGCGTGGATGACGCGGTGCTCCAGCTCCTGAAGGGTGCTCAAGTCCTGGCCGATGGCGAGCATCCCGTCCACTTGACCATCGGCCCCAAACACCGGCGAGGTGGCCAGCGATACCTTGGCTTCCCTTCCTTCGCCGACGCTGATTCGCGTCTCGAAATTGGAGCCTCGCTCTCCGCTCAGCGCGGTGGAAAGAATCTGAGCGACTCGCATTCGCTCGATCTCGGGAATGAGCGCGAGCAGGTCTTTTCCCAGCACCTCTTCCTTTTTCCGGCCGGTCAGGCTCAAGAAGAGCTTGCTGAAAACTCGGACCTTTCCCTCTCGGTCGGTGGCGACGATCAGCGCATTGGCATGGTCCAGCAGCTCCTCGAGGTACTTCAGCAGCGAGCGTTCGGCTTGCAGGCTTTCGCTGAGTTCGCCTGCATCCGAAGCTGCTTTAAGCACCACCGCGAAAAGCTCGCCCCGCCGCGCGATCATCACTCGCAGGCGCTTGCCCTGCCCGTCGATGGTCAAGGACTCTGTGGCTGCGCCGTTCTCAGGCACGAGCAAGGAGCGAACGGTGAAAAAGCGGTCGAGTCGGCACCCCGCCGGGCCGCGCGCGCCGCAGAGCTGCTCGAACCGTTCGTTCGCCGCGATCACCTGGAGCTTCGAATCACAAACGGCGGCCGGCGCATCCGACAGCTCGAAGAACAAGCGGAAAGCAGCGTTCAATTCGCCGTCATCCGCCCTCTGCTCATTCTTCATGCGACGAAGCCTTGTCCAGATCCAGTATCTTCGCGGTCCCTATGTAGGATTTTGTTTCGTAGCGGGTGATCTTTCCAATTTTGCGGACGATTTCTGCCATCCGCTCCGCCTCGCGGTAAATGATTTCCACCGGCCGAAAGGCGAAATCGTCCTCTTTGAGCTTGCGTTTGAGCAAATCCGCATAGCCCATCACCGAGGTGAGCGGTTGGTTCAGCTCGTGCGCCGCGGTGCCTGCCAACTCGACAATTACCGAGGTCTTCTCCGATTCTTCGAGCCGATTCTCGAAGTCCGAAAGCTTCCGCTCGAGCTGCATGCGGTCGCGCAGGTCGGTGAAGATCCCCACCGTGGCCGTCTCCTGCTCTCCCTCGTAGATGATCGAGGCCGTCATGCTCACCGGAACGCGCTCGCCGTTTTTGGCGACAATCTCCTGTCGAGATGCTCCCAATCTGCCGCGCGCGCGGATCTGAGGATCGCGCAGCTGTGCCATCACCTGCCGAGCGACACCGGGCGGGTAGAGATCCTTGACGTTGAGCCTGGCGAGCGCCTCTTCCGCCCGGTAGCCGCAGATGCTCTCTGCCCCTTTGTTGAAAAGGACGATTCGCCCGCGCATGTCCGCGACGATGATCGCGTCGACCGACGAATTGATCAGGCGCTCAAGAAAGTCCTTGGTGTGCTTGAGCTCCGCGGCGACTCTTCCCGCGTGCTCCGCTGCACTTTTCGTGGTCGCCTCGCGCGAAAGCGCTCGCCGGACTCGGAGGATTAGCTCGGTCGAGACGGCGGCGGGATCGACAAAATCCGCGGCGCCGGCGCGCTCTGCCCTCTCGACCGCGGAGCGGTCGTTCGGCGCCGCCACTGCGATGGCGGGGATGCCGGCGGCAATTGCTCTGTCGAGCGCTTCAAACCCACCCGGGGCGGCCAAATGGACGATTGCAACTTGCGCTTGGTTTTCTCGGCCTGCTCCCGCGTCGGTCATCCCCGCGGCTGCGAGGATCTCGGCGACCTGCGCCCGCTGGGCTGCTCCGACGGGTAGAATGGACACGCAGACTGACTGGCTGGTTGTCGACACCGATCGCCTCAAAATGCAGTTTCAGTCTATCTCGGTGGGTTCCTTTTGCGCGTCCTTTCCAGCGCTACTCGGTCGCGCCGGTGCCGGACGAGACCGCGCCGTCGGCGTGCTCGCCGTGAGCGGCGTGACCGTCGCTCTGTGGCTCGTGAGCTGCAGTCACCGCGGGCGCGCTTGGGCGGGAGATCGCCGAGTCGCTGGTGACGAGAGCGGGCTTCGCGGGCGCGGGCGAACCTTGGGCACGCGCCGGCGTTGCGGCCGTTCCGGTTTGCTTCTTCGTGCGCTCCACCGCAGTCTGTACGGCCACTGCCGGAGCGGGTGCCTGAGCGCACTGTGGTGAAGCGACCCACGAGTCGACGTTTGGATCGCCGTAGCCTTTGATTCGCGCCGGTACGGACGGATTGTTCCACGCCGATCCATCCGCGCGAGCGGCTTTGAAGTGCAGATGCGAGCCGCAGGCCCATCCGGTTTTTCCGGAGTAGCCCAGCAGATCGCCCGCTTTCACATTTTCGCCAGCTGCTACGACGACGGTCTCGAGGTGCAGGTACTGCGTCTCGAGGCCATTCGGATGCGAGATCACCACGTAGTTTGCATCGGGCGCGAACGAGGGATCGCAGCCGCCCTTGGTGCTATCCCCGCGAGCCAAGCGCACCGTTCCTTCCCCGGCTGCGACGATAGGAACGCCGGACGGCATCCTGAAATCCCAGGCCCAGGTGTCGTTCAAAAGGTGGCTCCCGGTTGCGTGGGCTTGCGAAACCACAAAGCTGTGCCCGCACGCGAAGGGGACGGCGAACTCCGGCGGAGCCTCCTCAGCTGCGGTAGGCGACAGACTTGCCTCGCCGGGGACCGGGCCTGCAGACGCTAGGGCGAGAATCAGGAGGGTGTGCAAGGCAGCACTTTGCTTTGTACACGACAGTTGGGTTTTAAACAACCGCACGCTCAGACCGCGTGAGCTTGCGCGGTGGTCGCGCGCAACGCGAAAAGCGCGAAAAGTCGGACGATTTCGGGGGCTATGGATGCACGCCCGACCGCAAGAGGCGTTTGACCCCTCGCTGGGCGAGCTCGTTTGCGAGCGTCACCGCGGCGAGGGCCGCCACCTTGCGGAGGGTGGAGGCGGACAAAATGGGCGCCGAGGCCGGACGGGCAATATTTTTCGGATTTTCCCAGGCTCGCAACAATCCGCGGACGCGCTCGGCGAAGAGGGACGTACGACGCAGCCGCGCGCGCACCAGGCCGACGGCCACCGCGACCCCAGCGACCAGCAGCGCGCCGCCCGCGATGGCTGTGAGAAGCGCGAAGTGCTTCCCCAATTGGTACCTGATGTCGAACGCCCGATGCCGCCGGCGATTCAGCTCGCAGAGGGTGGCGAGCAGCTCGGCCCGGATTCGATCCGCGCTCCTCTCGGCCTGCTCGCGCGCGTCATTCATGCGAGCTGTTTCCTGGAAATGGCGAGGTCTTCTTTGATTCGATTCTGCGTTCTCTGCATCAGCTTTCTCGGCCAACACTTATAGGCGACCGCGCTGCAGACTAAAGCCACGACGAGAACGAAGCCCGCGACGCCGAACGCTGCAGCTGTTTTGGAAATTGGGAGGGCGAGCGCGACGCCGACCAATGCGACGCTCACCGCGCAACTGAAAAACGCGAGGCCGATTCCGAGCAAGACACCGGCCGTTCTTGCGCGGCGACGCTCCTCTTCGAGCTCCAGCTGCGCATGCAAGACCTCTGCTCTTGCCAGCAGCTTGATTTCCGACATCGCCTGGTAGAGCAGCGCAGCAGTCGACATCCGGCGCAGCTGCTCCTGCTCCGCGCGTTCTACGGCGAGATTCGTCCCCGCTTGCTCAGACGCGCTCCGCATCGGATTCCTAGCTCGGCACGGAGGGAATGTGCGTCGCGATGCGACAAATGTGAAGCGCGGTCCTGTTCTAAAGCGTTTAGAACGGAAAACCCGCCGGGCAGTGACGACCTCTTGAGCGCAACTCGGCCGAGCACCCTCTCCGCCGGTCGCCATGCGCTGCCGAGTCAGGGATTGCGCGAGCCGGTCGCCAGAATTTGAAGCCGGGCGATCGCTGCTTCGGCACCCTCGATGAGCACCGCGCCGTCCCACAGGGCGGGCGCGCTTCTGCCGCCGCGCGATTCGAAATCGCGCTGCACTTCAGGGTAGGTCAAGTTTCGGAAGCGAACCTCTCCTTCCAATCCGGACTCGCTGACAAAGCGGCGGACCCGCGCCGAGGCTGGGTCGGCGAGGCGGTGAAAAAGTTCGAAGGTTGGCAGCGCTGCCCCTCTCAGAGGCGGCCTGCTGCGGCCATCCGGGCCGTCTCGCGCTTGACGGTGGCAGTCTCGATCTCGAAACGAACATCCTCGGGGCTCATCCCCTTTAATCGGTCTTGTGCGGCGAGCAGTCGCTGCTTTGAAGCATCGAGGTCGATCGCCGAAACCGGCTCCGCCTGCGCCGCCAACACCAATATCCGGTCGTCGCTCACCTCGACGAATCCTCCGGCAATAAAGAACAGCTGCGTCGTCGCCCCATCGCGCAACGAGAGCACCCCTGGCTCCATCAGGGAAAGGAACGATGTATGGCCCGGCCGCACGCCGAAAAGGCCGCGGGCTCCGGGCACGATTGCCTCGTCCGCTTGGACGGCGACGACTCGGCGCTCGGGTGTTACCAGGTCAACGCTCAGCTTTGCCATCGGTCACCTCAGCCGGCCATTTTCTTCGCGTTGTCGATCGCTTCGTCAATGCCTCCGACCATGTAAAAGGCGGACTCGGGCAGCTCGTCGTGTTTTCCCTCCGCGATTTCCTTGAAGCCCTGAATGGTGTCGGCGAGCTTGACGTATCGCCCCTGCTTCCCAGTGAACACCTCGGCCACGAAAAACGGCTGTGAAAGAAAGCGCTGGATCTTTCGGGCGCGCGCCACTACCAGCTTGTCGTCATCGGAAAGCTCATCCATCCCGAGGATGGCGATGATGTCCTGAAGCTCCTTGTATCTCTGCAGAATTGACTGGACTTTGCGCGCCACCGCGTAGTGCTCCGGCCCGACGACTTGCGGATCGAGAATGCGGGAGGTGGAGTCGAGCGGATCCACGGCCGGATAGATGCCCAGCTCGGTCAGCGCGCGCGAGAGGACCGTGGTCGCATCCAAGTGCGCGAACGCCGTTGCCGGAGCCGGGTCGGTCAAGTCGTCCGCCGGCACGTAGATCGCCTGCACCGAGGTAATCGAGCCGTTGTTGGTGGACGTAATCCGCTCCTGCAACTCGCCCATCTCGGTGGACAACGTCGGCTGATAGCCGACAGCCGACGGCATTCGGCCGAGAAGGGCGGAGACCTCAGAACCGGCCTGGGTGAATCGGAAGATGTTGTCGATGAACAGCAGTACGTCCTTGCGCTCCTCATCTCGGAAATACTCAGCGATCGAAAGCGCGGACAGAGCCACTCGGGCTCTTGCGCCGGGAGGCTCATTCATCTGTCCGTAAACCAGAACGCACTGGCTCTCGTCGAGCTTGTCGACGCGAATCACGCCGCTCTCCTGCATTTCCCGGTAAAGGTCGTTTCCCTCGCGCGTGCGCTCGCCCACGCCGGCGAAGACGGAAAAGCCCCCGCGCTCCTTGGCCACGTTTCGGATCAGCTCCTGGAGCAACACCGTCTTGCCCACGCCGGCTCCGCCAAAGAGGCCGATTTTTCCCCCTCGGGTGTAGGGCGCGAGCAGGTCGATCACTTTGATCCCCGTCTCGAACGCTTGCACCCGAACGTCCTGGTCGACGAACGGCGGCGGCGGCCGGTGTATCGGAAAATACTTGGTTGCCCGAACCGGGCCGCGCTCGTCCACCGGATCGCCGACGACGTTGAGGATCCGGCCGAGCGTTGCTTTGCCCACGGGCACCTGGATTGGCGCGCCGGTGCTCTTCACCGCCAGACCCCGCGACAGTCCGTCGGTGGTGTCCATGGCAATGCAGCGCACGGTGTTCTCGCCGAGGTGCTGCGCCACCTCGATGGTCAGGTTGTCCGGTTGATTCGAGATCCCCGGATTGGTCAATTTGAGCGCGGTGTAGACCTCGGGAAGCGATCCCGAAGGGAACTCCACGTCGACTACCGGCCCCAGGACCTGGGTGACCCGGCCCATGCTGTGCGCCGTCGCCGCCATTCGGCTTGCCTCCTACTTCAGGGCTTCCGCTCCAGAGACGATCTCCATTAGCTCCTTGGTAATCACCGCCTGGCGCGTTCGGTTGTAGAACAGCGTGAGCCGGTCGATCATGTCCGAGGCGTTGGAAGTCGCCTTTTCCATGGCGCTCATCCGCGCGCCTTGCTCGCTGGCCACGCTCTCCAAAAGCGCTCGATAGAATTTGATCGTCAAAGCCTGAGGAACGAGCTTTTCGAGCACCGCCTCCCGGTCGGGCTCGTACTTGAAGTCTACCCCTTTGGCGGTGGAAGCCTCGGGCGACTGCATCGGCAGAAGCTGAACGGTGGTGATGCGCTGGCTGATGGCGGAGACGAATTCGTTGTAGAGGAGAAAGACCGCATCCACCTCGCCGGCGGTGAAGCGCGCCGCAAAGTCCGCAGCGATGTCAGCGGCGGCCGGGTAGTTCGAGTAGAGGCCGGCAAAATCCCTTCGGACTGGAATTCGCCGACGCCTAAAAAACTCGAGCCCTTTGCGGCCGATGGTCGATATCTCGAACTGCTCCTGCGACTGCTGCTTGTCGTAGATGAACCTCGCCGCGCGGCGGAGAACATTCGAATTGAAGCCCCCGGCGAGCCCGCGGTCGGAGGTGAGGACCACCAACTCCACCTTCTTGGGCGGCCGCACGGTGAGGAGTGGGTGAGGGACCGAGTCTGTGCGAGCGACTACCTCCGAGATGATTTGATCGAGCATTTGCGCGTACGGACGCGCCGACAGGATCGCATCCTGGGCTTTGCGGAGCTTCGCCGCCGCAACCATCTTCATCGCCTTGGTGATTTGCTGGGTATTGCGCACCGAACGGATGCGCTTGCGAATGTCGCGTAGGGATGGCATCTGCTTTGAGCGCTCGTCTGCTGTTGTTGGCGGCGGGGACCCTATACTGACGGGGCGCCTGCAGGTCAACAGCTAGCTCGCGCAAGCGCCGGATGCAGCCCTCGCTCAATGCGTCGCCTCGCCCAGCGTCCGGGCGAAATGAATCGGGCGCCGCCCGGGAGGGCAGCGCCCGACTTGGACTGAACAGAACTGCGGAGGCTACTTCGCCGTCTCCGGCTTCTTTTCGCCTTCCTTCTCGGCCTTCTTCGCCTTCTTTGCCTTCTTATCGCCCTTCTCGCTCTTCTCGCCCTTCTCGGTCTTCTCGGTAGCCGCGGGCTTGTCGCCTGCCGGTGCCGGAGCCGAGCCCTGCGCGAACGCCGCGAAGGAGAACGCGAGGACCAACACTGAAATGAGCCGCTTCATGAATACACTCCATTCAAATACGGCGCGGAATGCAGCCGTCGAGGTGTGGTAAAGCATTGCCCGTGCCAATCCTTCACAGAGGGAGAGCCCCCTGGCGTTGGGGAGCCACTCCCCAACGGCGCTCCATGCTTGGGGACAATCTCCTCACATTGCCATATCCAAAGCGTGGCAGACCGGCCTCGCCCTTGGGCCTGGGGCCGCAGTCGGGGAGGGAAATCGGACCGCCGTCCCGGGCCTGGACATCAGAGGCGGTATGCTAGGGACGGCTCCTTTGGACTCGCGCATCTCCATTCGAGGCTTCCGGGCCAGCTTCTTGTTCGTGGTCTCGCTGCTCGCTGCGGTCGCCGTCTTCACGCTTTGGGGCGACGTTCGGACCAATGAGCGGGAGGATGTGCTCGTCAGCCAAGCCCTGAATCGCGACGTATTAATCAGCCGAATCCGGGTCGACGCGCTGGCTCTGGAATCGGCCGTCGATTCACACATCCGCGGGACCACGGAGCAAGAGCGGACCTCCGCAGACGACAGGATGGCGAGCATTCTGGAGGACATCAGCCTCGCCAGCCAGGACTACACCCGCGACCTGCCGCCGACCGAGACGGAGAGCTGGAGCAAGTTCAACAACACCAGCCAGTCGCTCGCCGCTCAGGTTCGCAAGGCGGTGACTTTCTCCAATCGCAGGGAGGCGGAGCGAGCGCGACGACATCTGGTGAGCGAGATTCGCCCCATCATCGCTGCGCTCAATCGACTCGCGGAGCAGCTGTCGCAAAAGAATGCAGAGGTGACGACGAACATGCTGCGCCACCTCCAGGAAATCCGACTGCGCACAACCTATCTCGGCGCAATGGTGGCGGCACTGGCGATCTTGATCTCCTTGCTCGTCGGTTGGCAGGTCACGGCGCTGCTGCGCAGGCAGCAAGCCACGATTCAGACTCAGCTGCTGGAGCTCGATCGCCGTAACCAAGAGCTGGACTCCTTCGCCAGCCGGGTAGCGCATGATTTGGTCAGCCCGATGTCGCCTCTGAAGGGCTACCTGACGCTGATCCGCCGCTCCAACGCGATCGCGGATCCGCACGTTCGCGAGATGCTGAGCCTGGCGGAGGCAAGCGCCGCGCGCATGACCGAGATGATAGAAGCGCTGCTGCGCTTTTGCCGCGCCGGGACCCCGAGCGAGCCCACCGTCTCCGAGCTCGACACGGCGGTCTCCGCGATTCTGCTCGAAGTGGGACAAACGGCAGCCAAGGAGGCGGTCGCGCTCGAGCGCTCCCTGGAGGTTCACGTGCCGGTTGCCTGCCCAAGTCAGCTTCTCCAGTCCATCGCCCAGAACTTGCTCTCCAACGCCGTGAAATACACGGCGGGCTGCCCGCAAGCCCGGGTGACAGTGCGCGTCTGGAAAGAGGGCGGAGAGGCCATCCTCGAGGTGACGGACAATGGAAGAGGGATGAGCCCGGCAAGTCAAAGCTCCCTCTTTCAACCCTTCTTCCGCGCCGCGGAGGCACGCGGGCTCCCAGGGCACGGGCTTGGGCTGGCCACCACCAAGCGGCTCGTCGAAGCTCACGGCGGAAGGATTTTTGTGCGCTCGGAGCTTGGCGCGGGGACGCAGGTCACCGTTCGCTTTCCGCTGGTCTCCTCTGCAGCGAGCCGGGAAACGACCGCCGCTCGGCCTGCCGCTACCGCTGCGCCCGAGAGCGCATCCATGGCTGCCCACACTCCATGAACCACGCTCACATCCTCGTCGTCGACGACGATCCTCACGCCCGGGATCTGCTCGGGAGGGTGTTGATGCCGCTGGGGCGAGTCTCCGCTGCCTCCGACGCTGCCCAGGCCGAGCGCGCGCTGGCTGCCGGAGATCCGGTCGACCTCGTCGTCACCGACATGGCGATGCCCGACGTATCCGACGGGCTCAGAGTGTTGCGCGCCGCCCGGGAGCAGTGGCCCGACAGCGCGGTGATCATCCTCACCGCCTACGGCAACATCGAGGGCGCGTTGGACACCATTCAGCAGGGGGCATTCGATTATCTGGCCAAGCCCTTCGATGTGGATGCGCTCACCCGGGTGGCGCGGCGGGCGCTCGAGCAGAAGCGGCTGGTGGAAGAGAACCGCAGCTTGCGACAGCAGGTCAAGGTGCGCTCGCTGGTGGGTCGCAGCCCCGCGCTGCTCGAAGTCTATAAGCAGGTCGCGCGCGCTGCGAGCACCCAGGTTCCAGTGTTGATCACCGGCGAAACCGGCACTGGTAAGGAGCAGGTCGCCCGCGCCCTTCACCAGCGTTCCACGCGAGCGGCCGGCCCGTTTGTTCCGGTCGACTGCGGGGCTATCGCCGAGTCTCTAATGGAGAGCGAGCTTTTCGGACACGCCAAGGGCGCTTTCACTGGCGCATCGGGCTTTCGGCGAGGTTTGTTCGAAGAGGCAAGCGGCGGCACGCTGTTCCTCGATGAAATCGGCGACGTCGGGCCGAGAATCCAATCCCAGCTGCTTCGCGCGATCCAGGAGGGAGAGATTCGCAGAGTAGGCGAGAGCACGCCGGTGAAGGTCGACGTTCGCATCGTCACCGCCACCAACAAGGATCTCCCGTCGCTGGTGAAAGAGGGAAAGTTTCGCGAAGACCTGCTTTATCGCCTGGACGTTGTTCACCTGCACCTGCCCCCGCTGCGCGATCGGCGCGAAGACATTCCCGCGCTGGTCGAGCACTTTGGCTCGATCCATGCCCGGGGCGGCGTTCGGCCGGTCTTTGCCGACGAGGCGATCGCACGGCTGCAGCGCTACGACTGGCCGGGAAACGTCCGCCAGCTGGAAAACGTCGTTGCTCGGGCTCTGGCTCTGAACGTCACCGGCGTGGTCGGCCCCCAGGACTTCCCCGAGCCAATCGGAGACGCGCCCGAAAAGCTGACCGGTCTAACCGGCGACATGCCGAGCCTCGCCGAGCTCTCCCGCCGATACGCGGCGCACGTGCTGCAATACACCGGCGGCAACAAGTCCGAGGCGGCGCGGCTGCTCGAGGTGGACCGCAAGACGCTCTATAAGCTGCTCGAAGCGTCCTCGGAGAACCACTAGCGGTCTGGGCGCTGGGCAATCACTCGCCAGCCAGGGCGAGGGTTCCCAAATCTGAATCCGCGCCTAGCTTCTCGATGAGTCCGCACAGTTTCAGTTGGAAGGCGACACGCCAACCCCCGAAAACTGATCGTCAGCTGCGCGCCTTAATCGATGGTCCGCCTCGCCCGAGGCGGGCTTTTTTTTTGCCTCCTTGCGAGCTGCTGCGGTTTGCGACAAACAGCGCGTACGGAGGACGCAGATGAAGGTGCTCTTGATAGCGGTGCTTGGCTTGGGAGCGCTGATCGGCGCGGTGGCGGTGATCGGCGCGTTGCTGCCGAAAAGGCACGTCGCCGTTCGACGCGCGCGCTACCGGCAACATCCCGAGGCGATCTGGGAAGCGATCACCGATTTCGTCGCTTTTCCAAGCTGGCGACCGGATGTGAAGAGCGTGGAAGCATTGCCTGCGCGCGATGGCCACGTGCTCTTTCTCGAGAAAGGGCGAAACGGCGATATCACGATGGAGATCATGGAGG
This sequence comes from Myxococcaceae bacterium, assembly GCA_035262305.1. Classification (GTDB taxonomy): domain Bacteria; phylum Myxococcota; class Myxococcia; order Myxococcales; family Myxococcaceae; genus DATFTC01. Next base: position 31,771 of record DATFTC010000263.1, read on the forward strand.
CAGTTAAGCCCAGCCGCCTCGTCGGGCGAATCGCGGATCCGGAGCTCGCGTTCGGCGGCAGCTGGACCTACGTCATCTCGCGCGGCGACGACGCGACGACGTTGACCATCACCGAGAATGGCGAAGTCCATAATCCCATTTTTCGCTTTGTCTCCCGCTTCGTCTTCGGCCATCAGCGAAGTCTGGATCAGTATCTTGTTGCGCTGGGAAATAAGTTCGGCGAGAAGGTGACCTGTGAATCGGTCGGTCTGGTGAAGCGCAATGGGACTTGAAGCGCGCTGTGCGGCTCGGTTTGGGAAGAGGGAGTCGACTGGAAAAGTTTTGCTCGAAACCAACGAGGTCATCTTCCGAGGAGACTTTCGCGTGGTCATTCCGCTTCGCGCGATTCAATCAGCGACCGCCAGCGGCGGCGATCTCATCCTCCGCTACACCGGGGGTACCGCCGTCCTCGAACTGGGCCGTGCCGCGCCCAAATGGGCGAGCAAAATCGTCAATCCGAAATCCCTGCTCGACAAGCTCGGCATCAAGCCAGGAATGAAAATCGCCGCGCTTGGCCTAGACGAGCCGGACTTCCTGGCGCAGCTGCGCAAACTGGCGAATGTTGCAACCGAGGAGCTGGCGGAGCCGCTGGACGTCATTTTTCTCGGGGTGCGAAACGCGGGCAACCTGAGTCAACTGCGCACGCTCGAGCGGAGGATCAAGCCGGACGGAGCAATCTGGGTCATCCGGCCTAAAGGTAGTGCCGCGATGCACCAGCTGGACGTTCTACAAGCGGGCAGGGACGCAGGGCTGGTGGATGTCAAGGTCGCAAGCTTCTCCGCCACCCACACGGCGGAGAAGTTTGTCATCCCGTTGAGCCGAAGGCAGTACAAACCCGCGCGGCGTTGACTGTCGGCATCTTTCGGTGAATGGCAAGGCCGAACGGACCCCGGCCCGGTGTCGGACCGACCGCTCCCTCTCTCAATTGCCTGGCCGTTCGAAAAGCACGGTGCGGATCGGCTGCGACAGCGAATCGACGTCCGCCACTCGAATTCCCGCATCCGATATCGCGTAGGCGAAGTTGTCGGCCAGCACGCTTCTTCGTACGTACGGCGCCCAATAATACGTCCAACCGTTCTCATTTATTGATTCATACACGTCTCGCATCCCGAGCGCGCCTTTGGGCTGGATTCCGTTTGCAACATCGATCTCGAAGACTCGTAAATCGCTTACAAACGCGCACCAGTACGTCGCGCAACCGGCATAGGAGTTCCAATCGGAGAAGGGGATCGCGAGCAGTTTCTTCTCTGGAAAATAATTGAATGCTTTGTGCTGGTGGGCCGCTTCGGACCAACCCCATGCGGTCCCGACCAGCTGGGTGAATTTCTCGTTTGGCTGCGAGAGGTCGCTCACATCAAAGATAGACAATTTGATTGCTCGCGATCGCCAATCCCCGCTCTCCGGCACGTACTGGCCCAATGTCAGGATGTGATTGTCGTCCAGAGGATGGATGTAGGTGGAAAATCCGGGGACCTTGAGCTCGCCTACTTTCTTCGGGTGCTCCGGATCAGACAAATCGAGTGTAATCAAAGGATCCACTTGCCGGAAGGTGACCACGAATCCGCGGTTGCCCAAAAAACGGCTGCTGTAGATCGACTCGCCCGGCGACAGCTCCTCTGTTTGGCCAATCACCTGAAGCGCACCTCTTCGCTCCGCCAGCACGCTGACGCGATTGGTGGTCGACAGACGTCCCCAAGGGAACTGCGGGTCGGCGACCCTGGTGCTGATGTTGGTCGCCACGCGGAAGAATCCCGACGAATCTTCATCCATGGAGAATTGATTCAGGATTGTTCCGCGCACTCCGCCCGAAGCGACGTAGACCGTCTTGTCAGGGCGCGTGATGTCGAATTTGTGAAAGTAGGTGTAGTCAACTTGGCCGGGCTGCGGCCACCACCACCAATGATTCGAGCCGACGTAGAGCGAGGAGGGTGAAGCGTAGATTTGGCCCGGCTCCCCCATGATCGACGTCCGCGACAGCTGGTCTGGCTGTGACAAATCCAACGTGGCAACGGTGACGATTCCCAGCCGGGTGGGTGCATTCGCCTTGCTAAAATCCGAGCAGTTGTAACCGATGTCGACGGTGCTTCCGTCCGCCAATTTTCTCGTGCCATGCGGGAGCCAGGCGTCGAGTGGTTGACGTCTGATGATCGCTTCGTTGCTTGCGATCAAATCATCCAACGCTCGGGCCAAACGATTCGGGTCCTGGTAGATGAAAGGATCGTAAGCCGGCCACCATTTCACATCAGGCGGCCAATGAAAGCTGTCGCTGAGAACGGCTCGGATCGAAGATCCGATGCGGCGTGAACTGTCGTAACCGCCGGGCAAGTAAAACTGCTCGAGCACGCTCGGATGAGTAAAATCAGCTACGTCCAGCACCGTTATCTTGGTGCTGGTGCCGTAGTAATAACCGCAGTCCATGGGGCGGCAGGCGATGGCGCTCATCGGCAGGGGCGTCAGAGGATAAGGAGTGTACACGGCCGAGAAAACGACGACGTGGTTGGCGTCATCGAGGAACATCTCGCGAGGCCATCCTTCGATCTCAACCTTGCTCACTGTTTGAAGCTGCGCTGGCGGCCAGCTCTGATTCAGGTAGAGCCACTTTCCGGAAAGAACAAAAATCCGCGTGCCGTCGTTTTTCACGAAGTCTGCTTCATCCACCCCAGCGACTTGAACGTTGGTCTGCGTGTAACTCGATGGCCCAGCCGGGTTTGCCGCATCAGACGTTCGCGGACTTCCACCGGCCATTGCCACCGGGTCACCGCCGGCGTAGCGCTTGGCTTGCTCGAGCTGAGAGCGCATGTCCAGCACTGCAGTATCGGCGATGTATTTTTGAAGCTCCGAACAACTAGAGAAGCTTTCCAGCGTCACGCGCTCTTGAATGGCTTGAGGGCTTGGCAATTCGCTCTTGCTGCAGCCACTCAGGGCGAGCGCCGGCACTGCCCACACAAATATTCGGCATTTTGAATTCACGAATTTCTCCTGAACGACAGCGCGACCGGACTGCGCCCCCGCAAGTCTGAGCGTGGGCGCTGCGACTGCTGTGCCAACTCGCTTCCGCAGCGGGAAGCCGTCATTACGCCCCTTTGCCGAAGACCCTCGTCATCAGAATCCTGAGGGGCTCGCGTTTTCTCTCCTGGATTTTGAGGGTATTAACCCGGACGTTAGCCGCGGGTTCATCGCGCGCGGCGCGCTAGGGAGCCACCACATGAAAACTGCGTTCGCTATCATCTTTCCTGTCTTAGCAGTGGGCTGCGCGAGCAATGTGTCACCCCTACCTTGGGGGATTACACCGCATCGCTCGCTGGCTGAGCTCGATGTCGGAGACTGCGTCAGTCAGTGCGTTCCCTCGAATCCCATCGAGTATGGCTCCTGCCAGCTGGCGTGCGTACAAGCGGCGGTCGGAAACGATTCACCCGTTCAAATTTTCACCGCCGACGATCCATCGGGCCAAGCAGCTCTGGATACGGCAGGGGTAACGCTCGACTCGCGCGCCGAGTCTTATCAGGTTTTGCCTGGAGACGGCTCGACTACCATCGTGGTTGGACGCGATCCAACCGGAGCGATGTACGGTGCAATGGAGCTCTCGGAGCAGCTGCAACTAAATGGGCCCGACTTTCTGCCCATCAGCGCTGCGTTGGGAGGCGCTCCGGTGGTGCCGATCCGGGCGGCCAATCTGTTTCTTGTCATCAAGGAACAAGCCGAATCGGTCTGGTGGTTCCTCGACCCGCAGTTCTGGACCGAGTACCTCGACCTGATGGCGCAGGCGCGAATGAATTTCCTCGACCTCCATGCGATGTACAATCTCGAAAACACCATCTTTCCCAACGCGCTTCTGTATTTCGCCAACAGCGAGACGTTTCCCCAGGTGGGCGTGCCGGCCGCCGATCGCGAGCAGAACCTGGCCATGCTGAACACGGTGATCCAGATGGCCTCCGTGCGCGGCATCCAGGTCGGTTTGATGACCTATCGTTCCGATGCGCGCCCTACTGGCGATGGCACGCCCCAGTTGCCCGATGGGAGCGATGAGCTCAAGCAATACACGCGCGAAGCCGCGCGGGACCTGGCGACGCGAGCAAGCGGATTGTGGCGCCTCGGTTTCCGCATTGGCGAAAGCGGCCAGCCGGCAAGCTGGTACATCGACACCTTGATCGCCGGCGTCCAGGATGCCGGCACGGGAGTGAAGATCTACACGCGCACCTGGGGCACCAATAAGACAGACATCTTGTCGATCGTGAGCCAAGCCGGCCCGGACACCATCGTCGAGGCAAAATACAATGGCGAGCACCTCGCCGCTCCCTACGCGATCGCCGGCGGCAAGTTTTCCAATTCCTGGCGAAATTACTCGTATGAGGACTACCTAAACCCGCCGGTGCCGTATCCGTTCGTATTCCAAATTCGCGCTGGCGGCACCCACCGCGCCTTCCGCTATGCGTCCTACGAGCGAACGCGGCGCACGGCGCTGAACTTTTTGATGTCCCCCTACATTTCCGGCTTCACGCTGGAGGCAGCACACGCGTACTTCCCTCAGCGCGACCCATTTCACGCCCCGGCGGATCAGTTCTCTCAGTGGACTTTCCGCCGGGACGAGTTGAGCTACTTGCTCTTCGGACGGCTCACCTATGACCCGACCACGCCGCCCGACGTTTTCCAACTTGCGCTCCAGTCGCGGGTTGGAACCGGCGACTTATGGGCGCCCGTCCAAGCCGCAAGCGACATCGTGCCGTGGATTCAGACCGCCCATACGTGCGGGCCCGATCAGCGCGACTATGCTCCCGAGCTGGAGTTCGGCGGCCCCGTCGCCTATTGGGCGCTTCCTTCGAACGGAGCACGACCGCCGCACTCCTGCGGCTCGGCCCATCAACCTTTTGACCAATTCGCAATTTCGCTTCCGGATGATGTGGCGAACGACTTGGTGCAGGGCGCGACCACGTCTCGCGTCTCTCCTCTGGACGTAGCGCGCGCCGTCCTGGCGGATGCGCAACAAGCGCGCACTGCTGCCAGTGCGGTCATCGACCCAAGCAATCCAGAAGCTCGCGACGTGGTCAACGAGTGCATTGCCCTTGCCGACCTCGGCGAGTGGTACGCGCACAAGCTGCGCTCTGCATCTGCTTTGGCGGTGTACCGTAAGACCGGCGTCAGCGACTACCTCGACGCCGCGCGAACGGAAACCAGCGCGGCGGGGAGCGCCTGGACGGCCCTGGCAAGCGACGCTTCGTACATCCTCACCTTCGACGAGAATCTTCGCATGCGTCCGCTCGGAGTATCGCCGTTCCACTGGAGTCTGCCTGCGGTATTAACCCGCCTGGCCGAAGATCCGACGTCGATCGATGCCGTCGAGGCCGCGGTGATCGCCAATCCGCCCTCGTTCAGCGGCGACCTTCCGCCAGCGAGCAGCTGGCTGGACACGCCCCGGAGCATTGGACCGGGATTGGCATCGTTCGACGTTTCCCCGCAAGATCCGACCGCGCCGAATTGGAACGCATCGGCGACTTTCGGTGCCGACCTCCCCGACGGTTCCCGGGTCAACATTCTATGGAAACCTTTCTCAGGGACGTCCGATTGGCGGAGCGCACCTGCCTCTCAGGTCGGGTCGACGTATCAGGCCACCATCGCCGGAGGAGGCCAGGGAGCGATGTTCGCGGTGGAAATCCTCTCCAGCAGCGGCGACGGGCGGCGCTATCCAGACATTTTCCAGGAGACCCCGTACCGGGCATTAGCACCTTAGAACGACTCGTTCAGCGAGCACCACGCCAATCCTCGAACCGGCGATTGCCGGGTCTGCACCGGCGTGCTATTTGCGGCCCGTCCATGGTGAATGTGTCGGTGGCCCGAAGGTATGCGCGCGCTCTGGTCGAGCTCGCGCAGCAGGGGGCGGGCCTGGAAAAAATCCAGTCGCAGCTCGAGGCGCTGGCGACGGTGGTTCGGGAGGTTGCCGAATTAAACGACGTCGTTGTCAACCCAGCCTATACCCGCGCCGAGCGATGGGCTGTATTGCAATCAGTAATGAAGCTGCTGGGAGGCGTGGACCCGATGGTCGAGAATTTCGTTCGCCTCCTGGTCGATCGCGATCGCATCGCGCGGCTGAATGACATCGCGCGCATGTTTCGCGATATGGCCGACGCGGCGGCGGGTCGGCTGCGGGGGCGCGTCATCAGCGCGGCTCCGCTCGCTGAGGACGCGGTTCGAGCAATCAAGAGGGGACTCGAGCGGATCACCGATCGCCAGCTGTTGCTCGAAGCAATCGTCGAGCCCTCACTGCTGGGCGGGGTCACCGCCCAGGTGGGATCGACGGTGTTCGACGGTTCCCTGAAGAGTCACCTCGAGGAGCTGCGCAAGGAGCTCAAACAAAGCTAGAGAGAAACGCATGCAAATTCGCGCCGACGAAATCAGCAGGCTCATCCGGGAGCAGGTCCAGCATTACGGGAAGAAGGTATCCGTCGCAGAAACCGGCACGGTCCTCTCGGTAGGCGATGGCATCGCGCGCGTCTACGGCCTCGAAGGAGCAGAAGCGGGCGAGCTGCTCGAATTTGCCAATGGCGTACAAGGCCTTGTCCTCAACCTCGAAGAGGACAACGTCGGCGTCGCGATCATGGGCGAGTTTATGGAGATCCGCGAGGGGGACGTGGTGAAGCGCACCGGGCAGATTGCCTCGGTGCCGGTGGGCAAGGGCGCGCTCGGCCGCGTGGTCAATGCGCTTGGCCAGCCGGTGGATGGAAAGGGACCGATCGAGTCTCATGAAATGCGCAAGATGGAAATCAAAGCCCCCGGGATCGTGAAGCGGCGACCGGTGCACCAGCCGGTGCAGACAGGGCTCAAAGCGTTGGATGCGTTGGTTCCCATCGGCCGAGGTCAGCGCGAGTTGATCATCGGCGACCGGCAGACTGGCAAGACGGCGATCGCCATCGACACCATCATCAACCAAAAGGGCACCGACGTGTTCTGCATCTACGTCGCGGTCGGTCAAAAGCAATCAACAGTCGCGCAGGTAGTCGAAAAGCTCACTCGATTTGGAGCTATGGAGTACACCACGATCGTCGCGGCCAATGCCTCGGATCCGGCGCCGATGCAGTTTTTCGCGCCCTACGCCGGCGTCACGATGGGGGAATACTACCGAGACAACAAGATGCACGCGCTGATCGTCTACGACGATCTCTCCAAGCACGCGGTGGCGTACCGGCAGCTGTCGCTCCTGCTTCGCCGGCCCCCCGGTCGCGAGGCATACCCGGGCGACGTCTTCTACATCCACTCGCGGCTCCTCGAGCGCGCGGCAAAGCTTTCGGAAGCGGAAGGCGCCGGCTCACTCACCGCGCTGCCGATCATCGAGACACAGGCGGGAGACATCGCCGCCTACATCCCGACCAACGTGATCTCCATCACCGACGGGCAAATATTCCTTGAGGCCGACCTGTTCTATGCGGGTGTGCGACCGGCGATCAACGTAGGCATTTCGGTGTCTCGGGTCGGCTCCGCGGCTCAAATCAAGGCGATGAAACAAGTGGCCGCCTCGCTCAAGCTCGACTTGGCGCAGTACCGCGAGCTCGCCGCCTTTGCCCAGTTCGGATCCGACCTCGACAAGGCAACGCAGGAGACTTTGGCCCGCGGGGCGCGATTGACTGAGTTACTCAAGCAGGGCCAATACGAGCCAATGCCGGTCGAACAACAAGTGATCCAGATCTACGCCGCGACGAACCGCGATGATCCAAACCGACGCGGTTGGCTTCGCGATGTGCCGGTGTCCGACGTCGGTCGTTGGGCCAAGGAATTCCTCGTTTTCATCGACGGAAGTTACTCGCAGATTCCGAAGGACATTGCCGGCAAGCGCGAGCTGACCGCCGAAATCAAGACCCAGTTGAACAAAGCGCTGACAGAGTTCAACGAGCTCTTCCAGGCAACTGCGGCGGCTGCCTGATACCGCGCTGACTCAACCTCACTTCATCGCAGACTGCTTTGCTTTGGAGCGCTGCTCGGCGACCCACTGACGAATCCGAGCGTCGAGCAATGACAGAGGCAGCGGACCGGCTCCCAGAACCTGGTCGTGGAAGTCCCGAACGTCGAACTGATCGCCGAGCTGCTGGGTGGCGAAGGCGCGCAGCTCTTTGATTTTCAACTCTCCCAGCTTGTATGCGAGCGCCTGTCCCGGCCACCCAATGTAACGGTCGACCTCGACCTCGATGTCGTGCTGCGTCTTGCCGGTGTTCTGCTGGAAGAAGCGAATCGCCTGGTCGCGGGTCCAGCCCTTGGTGTGCATCCCGGTGTCCACCACCAACCGAATCGCCCGCCACATCTCGTAGGTCAGCTGCCCGAACTTTGAGTAGGGATCCTTGTAGAACCCCATCTCGTTTCCGAGGGATTCCGAATACAGCCCCCAGCCCTCGACGAAAGCGGTGTACCCGCCGAAGCGGCGAAACTTTGGAACGTCGCGAAGCTCCTGGGCGATGGCGATCTGCAGGTGATGCCCCGGAACTGCTTCATGCAGCGTCAGCGCTTCCATTTCCCACTTCGGGCGCGCTTTCAAATCATAGGTGTTGGCGTAGAAATAGCCCGCCCTTCCAGTGTCGACCGAGCCCGCTTGATAGTAGGCGGTGGTCTGGGTCTTCTCGGAGTAGGAAGGCACGGGCACCACGCCGTACGACATGCGCGGAAGCGTGCGAAAAAGCTTCGGCAGCTCTGGATCGATCCGCTTGGCGATGTCTCGATAAGACATCAAGAGCATGTCTTTGTCTTTGAAAAAGAACTGCGGATCGCTTCGCAGAAAGTTGAAAAACGCCTGCAGATCGCCGCGGAACTTCGTGCGGTGCATTGCATCTTCCATCTCCGCCCGAATGCGTTTCACTTCCGAAAGGCCGAGCTGGTGAATCTCATCTGCGGAGAGATCGGTGGTGGTCATCGCCTTGATGCGAACCGCGTACCAAGCGTCGCCCTCGGGCAATGCGGAGATGCCGACGGTGCTTCTCGCTTTCGGCTCGTACTCCTTTTGGAAAAAAACCTGCAGCTTGCGAAACGCCGGGACTACCGCCTCCTGAAGGGCTGCTTTCCCCTGCAGGCGCAAACGATCCTGCTCTGCGGCGGGGATGGACGAAGGCATTTGCTGAAACGCCGCCTGGTACGTCGGCGTGCGCGTCACATCGTCGAAAATCTGGTGGCCCATTTCCTGCGAAACCTCGCGAAGGATCACCTTGGGCTGCATGATTCCCGTCTCCATGCCCTTGCGCATCAAAGCGATCGTTTGATCGATGAGGGCCGGAAATGCCCGCAGGCGCTTGACCAGATCTTCGTAGTCCTTCACCTTGACGAGCGGGGTGAGGCGAACCAGATCCGCGAGCTCATTGTGCGGCCCCTGCCGCGGCGTAATCGGCAGGTACTCGCCATGGAAGCGGTTCTCCTCAACGTGGGTGGAGGCGTTTCGAAGGAAGAGATCGTAGTTCAGCTGATCTGCGGTCGAGAGCAGGCTGCGATCAATGGCTTTGATTTTCCCGAGGACCTCCTCCGCGTGGGCTCGGCGCCGGGCGATCGCTTCGAACGACCGGTCGGGCCAGCGATCGTTGTACCGGCTGTCGCCGATGCGGGTTGCGAAAGTTGGCTCTTCGCTTAGGCGCCGCTCCCATTCGGAATCGATCAATTGATGGAACTTCTCGGTCTCGGGCGAAGGGCGCGAGCCTTCGGTGTTCGAAAGCAACGAGACGGCGAGAAAAAGAAGAGGACCCTGGTGCACGTCAACCTCCGAGATCTGCGGTTAGCTCAAGCACGCTTGTACCGCTCCCCTGGAGCAGACGGAAGGAAACAAGTACGAGGGAGACGCTAAGCGCGCTTTTTGAGCGAACCGACCAGGAAGTCGATCCAGCGGTGGCTGATTCCGAAATTCATTTCCGGGTCGGCAAAATGATGCGCCATGTGGTGCGCGCGGATGGCGCGACCCCACGCAGTCTTCGGGGTTCGATAGTGCGTCGACCAATGTGTGAAGTCGTAGAACAGGTATCCGGCGACGATCCCGCAGTAATACGGAATCGTGACCCCCGGCTTGCCGACGAGCGCCAGCAGCCCGGCGATGACCAGCGCCAGTGGAATGCTCGCGCCCAGCGGCATTACCAGCCGCATCGAATCGTCCGGATATTTGTGATGGTAGCCGTGAATGATGTCGTGGATCTTGCGGGTGATGGGACCGCTTCCTTCCCAGTGGAAGAACTTTCGATGGATCGCGTACTCCATCACGTCCCAGGTTACCCAGCCCAACGGAACGAAGATGACCGCCTGCAGCACTCCGCTTTTGCCGCTCGCGAGCGCGAAGGCCATGAGAGCACCGATGATCGGTATGTAGAAGGCGAACGGCGCGACCGGGTGGACCTTCGAGCAAGCCTCGAGGAACGGGCTCTGGAACATCCGCGCCGATGCTCCCCGGTGATAGTCCACGTCCATGCCGGATTGTTTAACCAATTGGCCAGGTGCAGACAACTTCAGCGCTTCGGAGCGTTGTCCGCCGAATCTTTCGCCGTTCCCTTGCCCTCGGTGGCGGCGGGTGGAGTCCAGGGAGGTTGCGACTCGAGCTTGCGGCGCAGCTCGTATGCGGCGGGCGTGCCGCGGAGCGCCACCAGCGATTGCACATAGTACACCAGCGCCCACAAGCTCTCCTCCGGAAGCGCGCCTTTCCACTGCGGCATCGCGGCGCCTCCAATGCCCGCGCCGATGGTACGATACAGGTCCTCGCGCTGCATCGTCGCGGTGTACTCCACGCCGTCAACCAAGGTGCCGAGCGGAGGCGCCGTCTTGATCTTCTGAGTCAAGAAATCCACGGGCAGAATCTGGTACGCCTTCGCCATCTCGCCCTTGTCGTCATAAGAAAGGGGATATTCGCTCTCGCGAAGCATGCTCTGGTACATCCCTTCGGCAAATTCCGCGACCGGCTCGCCGGTAGCCTTCTGGGTCATCTGCGAAATCTCCGCGCGGGTAGCGTAAGCCGGGTGACACCCGGAGCAACCCGCCCCGCCGACAGCGACGTGATAAACCTGTTTGCCGCGCTCGAGCGCCGGCCCGGACTTTCCGACCCAGGGATCAGGAGAAATCTCGATCGGCGTGCCGTATTCCTCTTCACTTTGCCAGCGAGGAGAGAGCGTCTTCAGATACGGAATGATGTCCTTGCGCTCGATGACCGGGACGTCCCAGGGAAGCATCGGCGTTCCGTAGAGTCCGCGGCGAATGGTGCGATCGAGCGCTTCATCCGTCGGAAGCTTGCCCGCCTCGACGCCGGCAAACTTGAACAGCCCCCGAGTGAAATTGCGCGGAGGCGGACGCATGCCGACGGACGCCGGTCCCATGCCGTCGCCTTTTTCACCATGGCAGGCGTAGCAATAGAGCATGAAGGCGTCCTGGCCGTCGTTGAGCGTTTTCACGTCGACGCTCTTGTTGCCAGCCAGCTTGTAGGGCTCGGTGAATTTTCTCTGGCCACAGCCAAAGGCGAGCAGCGCGGCGACGAATGTGAACGCGTACCGCAGCGCGGTCATGATTCCTCCTAAAGCAAAAAGACCAGAACGAACATCAGCGCCCATACGGCGCCGACGAAGTGCCAGTACAGCGCCCAGAGCCGAACCGGCAGGTACTTTGCCGCGCTAAACGCTCCGGCGAACGCTCGGCGGGTCAACAGGCCTACGCCGATCAGCCCCACCAGCACGTGCAGCGCGTGAAAGCAGGTCAGGCCCCAGAAGACCGACCCGTAAGCCCCGCCGGTTTCCGGGCGCAGGCCCTCGACGTACAAGCGCGTCCAGACCGACACTTGAAGGGCCAGAAACACCGCGCCGAGCAGCACGGTGAGCAGGAGCGCGCGACCCAGCTTCGGCGAGGCGCCCTGCCGAATGACTCGCAGTCCATATTGAATCGCCGCGCTGCTGGCGGCGAGGACGAGAGTGTTTATCGCCGGGGTTTCCCACGGCAATCCGGGCAGATCTGGCGGAGGCCAGGCTACGCTGCGCGTGCGCACAAAGCCGTAGGCGAAAAAGAGCGCCGCGAACATCATCGCCCACGAGCCGAGAAAGACGACCATTCCCAGGAAAGCAGTGGTCTCCTCTCGTGCCCTCGGCGGCCGGTACGGCAGAACCTCGCCCATCGCTGTCATCGGTTAGTCTTTGGCTCCTCCCGCGGCGGGCTTGATCGCCGCGGCGGCGACCTTGGGCATCGGCTCCGTCTGGCCTATCCAGTCGCGGCCGAGCGCCTTTATCACGTCTGGATTGGCGAACTCGTGCGGACCGCGAATGACGACCGGCGGCGTGGCGTAGTTGTAGTGCGGCGGCGGCGATGGGCAGAGCGTCCACTCGAGGGTCCCCACCTGCCACGGGTTCTGCTCTGCTTTTTCGCCCGCGACCAGAGAGCTCAGGAAATTGTAGACGAACACAAATTGGCTGATCCCCAGCGCGAAGGCGAAGTAACTCGTCCAGCGGTTCAACGGAAGCAGGTGAGAGAGGAACGTGTATTGATATGGATCGTAAAGCCGGCGCTGCTGGCCCGCGTACCCAGCAACCAGCTGTCCGCAGAATACAAGAGTGATAAATACAGCCGACGTCCAGAAATGGAGTTTGGCCAGGCCCTCGTTCATTCGCCGTCCGAACATTTTCGGGAACCAAAAATAAATCGCCGCGAAGCTGCCCAGGAATGCCGCGGCGGCCATCGTCAAATGAAAATGACCGACCACCCACATCGTGTCATGCAGGTAGAGATCGGTGGCGATCGTTCCCAGATAAAGGCCGGTAAGGCCACCCAGGCCAAACACAAACACGGTTCCGAGGGCGAACAGCATCGGGCTGGGAAAGCGGTTGGAGCCCTTCCACAGAGTGTGAAGCCAGTTCAGGAAAAGGATCTCGGCGGGAATGGAAATGATCAAGGTGAGGGTCATGAATCCCTTGCCGAGCAGCGGATTCATTCCGGTCAAGAACATGTGATGCCCGTAGACCACTGCGGAAAGGACGGTTACCGCCACCATCGCGAAAACCGATCCCCGGTACCAATAGGCAGGTTTGCGTGCAAAGAACGGAATGATGTCGCTGATGAATCCCCAGGCGGGAAGAATGAGGATGTAGACCTCGGGATGGCCAAAGATCCAGAACAGGTGCTGGAAGAGAATCGGATCGCCCCCGCCTTTGACTCCCGCAGCACCGGCAATGAAAAACTGCGTTCCGAATACGCGATCCAGAAATAGCAGGAGCGCCGCCGCTCCCAACACCGGAACAAAGAGCACGTTGAGGATAGCGGTCAGCCATAGGCCCCACACCGTCAGCGGCATCCGCATGTAAGTCATTCCCGGCGATCGGAGCCGAATCACGGTGGTGACGTAGTTGATCGCGCCCATGATGGTGGCGGCGCCGGTGACGAAGATCGCCGCGACCACCAAGGTCTGTCCGGCGCCCGGAGTGCCGATCTGCGTCGACAGCGGCGCGTAGGTCGTCCATCCCGCGGCCGCCGTCCCGAGTTGGACGAAGAAGGACGCGGTGATCAGGATCAAAGAGATCACGAACGTCCAAAACGAGAGCATGTTCAGCTTCGGGAAAGCCATGTCCTGCGCGCCGATCATCAGCGGGATGGTGAAATTCCCGAAGCAGCCGATCATCACCGGGGTGATCGCAAAGAAGATCATGATCAGCCCGTGCATGGTGAAAATGCTCTGGTAGGTGGCGGGGGTGATCACCCCTCCCGACCGCGACAGGAAGATGCCGAACAGCGGCACCGGCCGACCGGGGAATGCCCATTGCCAGCGGATCATCATCGCCAGCGAGCCGCCGACCGCCAGGAACACCAGCCCCGCCCAGAGAAACTGCTTGGCGATCACCTTGTGGTCGGTGGAGAAGATGTACCTGCGAAGGAAGCTCGTCGGCTCCGGATGAACGCCCGCCGGATGCGCTTCAGCATGCATGCTCATAGCTCCTTCCAATCCCAACCCCAGTGGGCGGCGGTGTCCTCTGGATCGAAGGCGCGCTTGGCGAGGGCGGATGCCTCTGCCGCCCAGGTTTTGTACTCCTCCGGCGAGACGACCGAGAGCAACGCCTTCATTTTGTAGTGATGCGTTCCGCAGTGCTGAGCACAACCGATGTCGTAGTCGCCGGTCTCCTTCGCCTGAAACCAGAACCGGTTCACCTGCCCGGGAATCGCGTCCATCTTGGCCCGGAAATTCGGGAGGTAAAAGCTGTGGATGACATCGGTGGACGTCAGCTCGACATAAATGGGAGCACCGACTGGAACTTTGATTTCGTTCCAGGTCACGATGTCGTCCTCGGTATTGAATTTGCCATCCGGTCCGGCGTAACGCGCATCCCACGCCCACTGGTGAGCGTTGATTTCCAACCGAACGGTCTTTGGATTGGCGGCGACTTTCTCGAAGTTCCAGTACTCCCTATCCAGATCGTTGATGCTGTTCACGAAGAGGTTGCCGTCGACGATGGCAAAGATGAACGCGGACACCGCCAGCGCGATGGTCACCGAGTGCTTCGAGCTGCCGGGATCGTATTCCGCCGGGTGATTGCGATTGTGCTTGAGGCACGCCCAACCCATCCAAACGCACATAATGGTGAACAAGATGATGTTAAAGACGCTGGTAATGTTCATCAGCCAGTCGACCAGATGGCCGTTTTGAGAGGCGTCCCGCGGCAGGCCCAAACCAGACTCCGGCTGCACAGCCGCGAGGGCGGAGTTTGAGAGCACGAGCACCGCGGCCACCGCCGACGCTCGGATTTCCTGCTTAATCCCAACGATGATTTTCATCTGCCCAGCTGCCTCCATCGAAGAAGCCCTTCGAGCTCAACGCGAGGAATCCGATTCGATGCCGCGGACGATTTTGATGATGACGCCGGCGACGAGGAACGGAACGAACACCATCGAGGCGAGCACGGCGAAGGTCCTCAGGCTCGTTCCAAAGTCCCTACCGGCGCACGCAGGGCAGCCCAGCGCAAGTGCTGGGATGAGGACGACCACGAGGGCGGTAGCGGCTTGCGCAGCCCATCGAGCGAGCGAACCGGGCATCAGCGAATCAACCTCCACCCGGCTTCGCCAATCAGCACCACCGCGTAGAGCGCCGGGAAAAGAAACGGCAGCGCTACAGTCAGCTTAAGCGCGCGCATCTCTTGCTTTAGGTGCATGAAAAACAGTCCGACCAGGCCGGCTTTTGAAAGAGCCATGGTGATCAGTGCCAATGCCTTCGGCGTTTTGGGCACTCCCATTGACGGCAAAGCCACCAGAATCTCGAGCACGGTAAGCACGGCAAGCGCGCCGAAGACAATCCAATACGTTCTGCGAGCGACGTGATGCGCCATGGCCCCTTTCAGAGCAAGTAGACGAAGGTAAAAACCAGGATCCAGATCAGATCCACGAAGTGCCAAAACAAGCCCAGGATTTCGACGTCGTTTGCGTTCGTCTTTCCGGCTGCGGTACGAGCGAGCGTGACCAGAATGTAGACCGTCCCGGTGAACACATGCGCGCCGTGGAAGCTGGTAATCACGTAGAAGGTGCTCGCGTAAGCGCTGTGGCCGAAGATCAGTCCCTCGTGCACCAGCCCGTGATGCGGGACGAGGCCAAAGTACTCGTGAAACTGTCCGGTGAGGAACCCCGCGCCGCCCAGCGCAGTCAACGCCAAAAAGAGCATCGTCTGTTTGCGATTGCCTTCGGTGGCCGCAGCGACCGCCAGCACCATCGTGACGCTGGAGCAAATAAGCAGGAAAGTGAGGAACGCGGTGAAGGGAATTCCCAGCGCCGGTTCCCCCGGATGACGCCAGACCTGGGAACCACCTCGAAGGATGCCGTACGCCAGGAGCAATCCGCCGAAGGAGAATGCGTCCGAGAGCAGGAAGATCCACATCCCAATCTTCCCTGGGGTGGCGCTTCCAAAATACTCGTCAGGAGGTAGTGCGTGGGCAACGGAGTGACTGCCAGCCTCGGCAGTCGCGATCGCGCTCATTTCGTTGGTATCCTCGCTCGAGTTCGGCCGATTGCGTTAACATGTCCGTCGGGGCCGCAGCAAGCGGTTTTTCGCCAGCACGCTCGCTGAGCATCGGCGGATTCCTTCGTTTCGCTATCGGTGGATTGACTGCGGCGCATCTCTTCCACTACCAACAAACCATGACCGACGCGGCATTGACGCTGCACCGCTTGGCCTCGCGGCTCCAGACTGGGCTTGCCGCGTTGGTGGGCAAACCGCCATTCTGGTTGCTGTTCGTTCTTGTCGGCATCGGCATTCCCATCGCTCGCACTGTTCGCGTAACGCTGCCGAAACCGCTTCCCGCCTTATCTACCGTTCCCGATTTCAAGTTCACCGACCAGAATGGCGCAGCCTTTGGCAGCGAGCAACTTCGCGGCAAGGTCTGGGTGGCCAATGCCATCTTTACCCGCTGCCCCAGCATTTGCACCGCGTCCACCGAACGGATGGCGCAAATCCAGCACCGCGGCCGCGGGCTGGGCGAGCACTTTCACCTCGTCTCGTTTTCGGTGGACCCGGAGTACGACGCTCCGGAAAAACTGCTCGCCTATGCAAAGACCCACCGCGCAAGCCCGCGCATGTGGTCCTTCCTTACCGGGAGCCGCGAGGAGCTCACCCGCACGCTGAATGACGGGCTGAAAATCTACATGGGCAAGGAGATCGCCGAGGGCGATGATCTAATGAGCATCGGCCACGGCAGTCACTTCGCACTGGTGGACTCGAAGATGCGAATTCGAGGCTACTACGACTTGAGCGACGACGGCGCTGTGGACGCGCTTTTGCGCGACGCTGGTTTGCTCGCCAGTCGCGGTGAATGAAACGCTTATCGGCGCTTCTTGCCCGACTTCTTCTTCGCCCGCGCTTTCTTGGACGCCTTTGAAGCTCGGCGAGCGGCGGTCTTGCGCTTCGCCGCGCGCTTGGCGGCCGGCCGCCGGGGCCGGCTCCGTTTCGCGCGCGTCGTCGTCGATCGCCTCGATTTTGTCCCCGACCTGGCGCGCGCCTTTTGCGACGACTTGGCCTTCTTCCCCGGTCTGCTGTGCACCAGCTCTTTTGCGGCAGCCAGCTTCTCTTCCAACTTTCGGCGCCGGACCTGTAAAGCTTCGCGGAGCCCCTCGGCGTCCAAGTTGACGCGCGCCAAGCGAAGCCGATAGCTGAGATCGTCGCGCAACAGCCCTTGCTGGAGCGCCTCGTCGGGAAGGCTGGATAGGCCGATGACGATTTTGGGGCGTTCTTCTCGCTCTTGAAGACAACGCAGAATTTGCGATTGCGCCTCCAGGCCCAGCCCAAGGGCGTCCGGCACGAAAACAACCCCCCGCGTTTGGCCTAGGACGGTGGCAAGCTCCTGCGCACTGCGAACCTCGACCAGCGGACCTTCAGAGGCAAAGTGGCCCGCCGCTTCGTGCGCCCACGCCCGACGCTCTGCTTCATCGCCTCCGTAGAGGAGAAGTGCGGACCGATTCGAAACAAGATCTTCTTCGGTATAGCCGCCGTATTCCACAACTCCCCTCCATGCCCCGGTCAAGGACGCCGGGGCGATAGCGTCCAAGACAAACAGTCGCACTGTTTGCGGCTGAATTCCAGACTCATGGACGAGAAAACAACGACGCCAGGGCGAGCAACAGCTCGCTGATGATGAGAATCACAATGGCCACTTCCAGGGTCAGCGAGCGATCGGTGTCGACCTCGCCCTTGAGCAGTTGGTACACCTGGGCGAGGATTTGTTGTTTTCGGGTGACGTTGGATTGCCAAACGGGAATGCGCAGCCGCCGAACCGCCGCTTCATAAACCCTGGCCAGGTAGAAATCGCCGATGATTTTGAGCGAATTCTCAACCCGTTCGATGAACTCCGAAACCTCGAGGAGCGTGGCCCAAGCGCGGCGGGCAAGCAGGCGATAAGGGCTCCGGAAAAGCGACCACCAGCCCCGGTGCTTGCGCCGGACCTGCTCGTAAATCTGACGGATATGCCCATCCAGAACGTCATCGTAGTATCGCAGCTCGAGCAGCTGAGCGTTGCAGATTTCCAAGACGTCTGGAATGTCGGGGCTCCCCGAAGGCTCGTAGACGAAGGCGCTGTTCCAGTCCACCACCGCCAGGTCGCTCTCCCTGTAACTGAAACGGTGCTGAATCACTTCGCCGACCTCGCGGTCGCTCAGCGGCTCCCGCTCCCCGAGCAGCAGGCGAGCCAGATCGGCTCCGCGTTCGACAAGCTGCGCCGCGGTGGGGTGGCCGTCGACCTCCTCGGCAAAGATGATTGTATAACTTTCGCTCTGTTCCCAGAGGTGCGGGCCCTCGAACACTGGCGCGAGGAGCCGCCGCAGCCCTTCCAGCTGTTCGCGGGCCAACTCATCCACTGCGGGGCTGTCGTAGAGCTCGTCGGCGAGAAAAACGAGGTCCTCGATCGACGTGCTGGGGGCAACGGGGACCCGCAGAATCACCGAAATCGCGCCGTGGTCGAAAATCCGGGCCAGGACGTCGACCGCCGCCGCGCGACTGCGCAGCCCGAGCGATCGCTTGCCCAATTCAACGGAGAGGGGTGGATTGGCAAAGAGCAAGTATTCCGAGCCCTCGCGCGAAAGCTTCAACCGACGCGTGTCTTGAGCGAGGAGTCGGAGAGCCGACTCGAGGGAAATCTCGTCCGCGACGTCGAAGATGCGGTAGCAGAGGACGAATGCCCTCCGGAAAATCAGCGGATCCACCATCTAACTGCCAAGGTAGGTGCGAACGTCCCAGAGCTCCGGGAAAAACGTGAGCTCCAGCGCCTTGCGTAGAAAGTTAACCCCCGAGCTTCCGCCCGTACCCTGTCTAAGCCCGATGATCCGGTGCACTGTCTTCATGTGCCGGAACCGCCAGAGCTGAAATCGCTCCTCGACGTCGACGAGCTTCTCGCACATCTCGTATTCGTCCCAGAAGCGCTCGGTGTTCTCGTAGATTCGCCGGAAAACCATCACCACCGCTTCGCTGCGCTCGTACGGCTGCCTCCAGTCCCGTTCGGCGGCGTCCGCCGGAACCGCGTGCCCTTGTCGGCGCAAGTAACGCAGGAACTCGTCGTAGACCGACGGCGCCTCCAGGATCGCCTTCAGCCAATCATAGACGTCCGGCGTGTGGCGGTGGGGCGCAAGCATGCTCTCATCCTTATTGCCCAGCAAAAACTCGATCGCGCGGTACTGAAAGGACTGCAGACCGCTCGCATGCTCGAGCACGCCGCGGAATTGCAAATACTCGCTCGGCGTCAAGGTCTCCAGGACACTCCATTGCTCGAATAGCATTCTCTGGATTTGGCCGATGCGGGCGAGAGTCTTGAACGACGGCTCAAGCTGATCGGCGCGCAGGTTGCGAAGAACCGCATCGAGCTCGTGAATCATCAGCTTCATCCACAGCTCGGATGTTTGATGCTGAATAACAAACAGCATCTCGTCGTGGTGAGGCGGTTGCGATCGCGGCTCTTGCGCCGCGAGTAAACGATCGAGGCGCAAGTAGTCCGCGTACGTCGTGGACCCGGCGAGATCCACGTGTATCGATTTTTCAAATTCTCGTCTGTTCATCGGCGCCATCAAAGCCACGCCGGCGCGAACAGCGCAACCTCTCTGTCCGCGCATGGGCCTTGTTCTTTGGGCGAGCCGACAGTCCCCTCACCGCACCACCGCAAGAGGCACGGTCGGCGGAGACCTGGGACGACGCTACTTCCTTCCGCTCCTCGCAGCCTTTAACGCTTTCGCTGCGGCACGACCGCGCGGCAGAACGATATCCGCAACGCTGTTGGGCGGGGCATAGTCTGTCCATGCCGAAGGACGGCGGTTGGTTCGAATCAGCATTCGCAGCTTTTGATAGTGCGCCGCGCAGTAACCCTTGGTCCGGCTCGCGTTCTTGCAGCCTTTGATTGCACAACCGCGGTCATTCGCCGTTCCTGGACGGCGTCCGCGGCGCGACCGCTTGGCCCGCGTGCTCCCCGGGGGCCTGCCGCGGCGGCGCTGCACCGTCGGCTCGCTGCTGCCGCTCGAAAACAAACCAGCCAGCGGTGAGAGTCGTTCAGCGAGAGCTCTTAGCCCTCCCAAATCCGAAGCGCCTTCCTGCAGCCGGGCGACAACGTGTCGCAGTGGGCGAAGTTGATTCTCGATTTCGCGCCGAATCATTCGGCGAAATGCTTGATCTACGGACATATCTCCAGTGCTCCTTTGGATAGAATTAACGTTCTACCATCGCTGCTCTTTAGCCTTACCGACAGCTTTTGTCTAATAGAATAGACAGACAATTCAGGCGCTATGGGAAAGCGGCTTCGGCGATACCCATTGCACGCAACAAAATATCGCCGAGCCGATTTTTCACGCTCTCCGCCAATGCGGGATTGGGTGTCTCGCCACTGTCTTGTCCAGGTACCGGCCCGAAATCTCGCTTGGCTCTGACCTGCATTGTCTATCTGTCCGGACTTGCCGGGCTTGGCGGATATCCGAACATTGTCGGACACTTATCAACGCCAGCGGCATTTTGAACCCCAAATCAGCTTTGACTTGTGATGTCCAGACGAAGCTGTAATAGCAAGGTCCAGCGCTTATCGGCTCGGCGGATGGTCGCCGACGGGAGTCGCATCTTGCTTACCGGGACAGCGGCCAGTTCACGCAGGGTCACAATTCAACGCGCGGAGGTTGATTTTCGGCATGAGTTGCAAGTCGACGCGCTCCGCGGCTTGACCAGTACTCCCAAGGAACTATCGCCGAAATGGTTTTACGACCAGCGCGGAGCGGCGCTCTTTGACGCGATTACCCGCCTACCGGAGTACTATTTGACCAGGCGCGAGCGGGAGATCTTGGTCCAGCGGAGCGTCGAAATCGCGCGACTCACTCGTGCCGAAACTTTGATCGAGTTGGGCTCCGGCACCTCCGAAAAAACTCGGCTGCTCCTGAATGCGTTGACCGGCAGCGGCTCGTTGCGTTGTTTCGTGCCTTTCGATGTGGATGAGGCCACGTTGCAGTCATCGGCCGAATCGTTGGCCGATCTGCATCCCCGGCTGCGCATTGCCGCGGTGGTGGGCGACTTCGAGAGGCATCTGGAGCTGTTGCCTCGAGATGGACGAAGGCTAATCGCTTTTCTGGGCAGCACGATTGGCAACTTGAACCCAGACGCGCGCGCGAAATTCTTCTCAAATCTCGCTGCGCAAATGTCGGCGGGTGACGCGCTGCTGCTCGGAACCGATCTGGTAAAGGACGTGAACAGGTTGGTAGCAGCCTACGATGACTCGCAAGGCGTCACCCGCGAATTCAATCGAAACATTTTGCTTTTTCTCAATCGAGAGTTGGGCGCGGACTTTGACCCATTGCAATTTGCGCATGTGGCGCGTTTCGATCCCCAGCACGAGTGGATTGAGATGATCCTTCGCTCGTTATCGTTGCAGCGCGTTCGGGTCCCCAAGCTTGGCATTGAGGTATTATTCCGCCAAGGCGAGGAAATGCGCACCGAGATCAGCGCCAAATTCCGGCGCGATTCATTGGAAGCAGAGCTCAGCAAAGCCAACCTGCAAGTGATTCGCTGGTGGACGGACCGACGAGGAGACTATGCCCTTTCGCTTTCGATTCCCCAACGTCTGCATCCCAAATGAAACCCTCGCTCCAGCGCGACGGGGCCATTTCTCGCGGATTTGATAAAAATCACGACGATTCAATCCAAAGGCTCTCGCAGGCGGAGGCCGCCAGCTGTGCATCGGCCAGGGTTTGGCCTGGCACGGTCGAGCAAAGATAGAGGTCCGAGCCGATGCGCTTTGCGCCGAGCATGACCGCGGTCGAGCGCGAGCCGCCGTCCTCAACTGGCCCCGAAAGCAAAAACACGAGTATTGAGACTTCGCCCGAGGTTTTCTCGATCTGCGTTGAAACCACGCCTCGAGGGAAATCCTGGATGAAGTCAGACCTCAGCTGTTCAACGGAGGGCAGGTGATCGCCTGCGGCTGGCTTTCTTTCAATTTGCAGCACCCAGCGGCTCGATGGACCCGCTCGAAAGCGGTCGCGGCTGGTCTGGGCGGACCAGCCTGCGGGAAGGGGGGCCCGGATCACGGGCTCGGTTGGCGCTTCAGCGCGGCCCGCATCGGAAGCGTCGCCGGAGACAGCTGCGTTTCGACTCCGGCACGCGGCGAGCAAGCAGCATGCAATTGCGGCGCAGGCTCGCCCACTCCCCGGGCGCACCGCTACTTCTTCGGCAATTCCGGCGGTGGCGAAGGCACGCCGTGTGGCGCCGGCTTGCCCAGATTCTCCATCTTGCAGGCGCCCTCGAAAATCACGCCTCGGTCCATCGACAAAGAAGGCGTCTCCAGATTGCCTTTGATTCGCCCCGGCTGATGAACCTCGATCATCTGCGAGGCGCGGATGTTTCCCTCGACGACGCCGTTCACGATCACCGTTCCCGCGCTGATCTCCGCCGATACTTTCGCGCCATCGCCAATCACCAACGTGTCTTTGGTGAAGATCTGTCCGGTGAATTTCCCGTCGATCCGCACCTGGCCTTCGAACGTCAACTTGCCTTCGAACTCACTCCCCTTCCCGAGAAGGGCATTCAGCTCACCGCTCCGCGAAACCACGTTGTCATCCTCCCGGTTCAGCAACGCCATATTCGGTCTGTCTTCCTTCTTCCCAAGAATGGCCATAGACCGCCCTTACTTTCTCAACAGGGTCAGAAGCCGCTCGAGGTCATCGTACGAAAAGAAATCGATCTCCAGTGTACCTCGGCCGCCTCTGTCGATCAGCCGCACTTTGGTGCCCAATCGCCGCTGCAAGTGCTCCACCACTTGCCGAACGTGAGGGCTCTGTTTTTGTTCCCGAGCCCCCGGCCGAGCGCGTGGCGTAGATTTCACTCGCTTTACCCACCGCTCGGTGTCTCGCACCGACAACTTTTGTTCGAGCACCTTCGCCGACAGGGCGACGATCTCGCTTGCGCTCTCCAGGCCGAGCAAGGCCCGCGCGTGCCCCATGCTCAACGTCCCCTGCTCAAGCAGGTCCCTCACGCTCTCCGGCAGCCCGAGAAGACGAAGCGCGTTGGCCACCGATGAGCGGTCTTTGCCCACGCGTTGGCTCACCTGCTCCTGGGTGAACGACAGCTCGCGCATCAGCCGCCGATAACCCTCGGCTTCTTCAATCGGATTGAGGTCGGTTCGCTGAAGGTTCTCCACCAGCGCCAGCTCGAGCGCCTCCCCGTCCGACGCATCGCGCACAATCGCCGGCAGCTCGCGCAGCCCGGCGAGCTGGGCGGCGCGCCAACGCCTTTCGCCGGCAATGAGGCGATATCCGCTTCCCTCCCTGCGAACCAAAACCGGTTGGATAACTCCCTGAGCGCGAATCGAATCGGCCAGGCTGCGGATTTTGTCTTCGTCAAAGACCTTTCTCGGCTGGTTGGCGTCGCGGCGGATGGACTCGATGGGCAGCCGCAAGATGTTTCGGCCGGGGAGCTCGCCGGCAATTGGAACCGGACCTTGAGGAATGAGCGCCGAAAGTCCGCGGCCCAGCGCACGCTTTGGATGCCTCTCGGTGCTCGGAATCAAGAAAGGTGCTCCTGAAACGGGTGCATTAGGCTACCACGTGCCTCGGCAATTGCTCCTTTTCACGCCGCATCAGCTCATGGCCGAGCGCCAGATAACTTTCGCAACCTTTCGACTTGATGTCGTACAACAGAATTGGTTTGCCGAAGCTCGGCGACTCCGACAGTCGTACGTTGCGCGGCACCACAGTCCGAAACACGAGCTCGGGGAAATACTCGCGGGCTTCTTCGGCCACCTGATGAGAGATGTTGGCGCGCGCGTCGAACATCGTCAGCAAGATGCCCTCGATGCGAAGCTCGGGGTTGAGCTGCTTTTTCACCAGATCCACGGTGCGCATCAGCTGCGAAAGTCCCTCCAGCGCGTAGTACTCGCATTGAAGCGGAATGAGGACCGAGTCCGCTGCCGCCAGCGCGTTGACGGTCAACAAGCCCAGCGATGGAGGACAATCGATCAAGACATAGTCGTACGCCACTGACGCCCGTTGGAGCGCATCGCGCAACCGATACTCGCGGCGGTCTTCGCCGACCAGCTCGATTTCGGCGCCGGTCAAGTCCGGCGTGGAAGGCACGACCGTCAGAAACCGCAGCTCGGTCGGATGCAGCAGGTCGGTGACCGGTCGAGAGCGAAGGAGCGCCTCGTAGACGGTCCCGTTCAGCTCGGCCTCTTTCAATCCGAGGCCACTGGTCGCGTTTCCCTGCGGATCCATGTCCACCAGCAGGGTCTTTCGCTCGGCAGAGGCCAGGCTCGCCGCGAGGTTGACGGCCGTAGTCGTCTTGCCAACGCCGCCCTTCTGGTTGGAGATGCAGATCGTTCGGGACAAGGTCCTCACGCCCAAGTACCGGCCAGCCGCCCGCGCGCGTTCGGCCGGCATCCGCCGCAAGAGCACGCCCAGAATGGACCGCTTTGGCGCGGTTGGCAACAAACATTGCGAGGCCAGTCGAGCGCGTTCCACGTGGAACATTCCGCTCATTTTTCGGTTGCAGCGCGCTCGAACACGGCGATGGTGCGAGGCGCGTGAGAAAACGGCAGCTGGTAGCGGCGCGCGGACCAAAGCGGCGTCCCTGCGGCTGCCCCTGCCGCGGCGAGCACCGCGTCTTCAATCCCCGAGAGCATGGCGATCACTCGCCCGCCCCGACCGACGTACGAAACGGCCAGCCTCAACCATTCAGGCAGCGGCGCCGCCGCGCGCGATATTGCCGCGTGCACGATGGGGAGCTGCTCACGGGCGGGTGCGCCAACTGCTCGCGACTGGGCAACCCGAATCCCGGGACCCAGTCCCAGCTTTGCAATCGCGTGCCGCATGAAGGCCACCTTTTTTCCGTTCGAGTCCACCAGCGTCACCTCCATCCGCGGGCGCAGCACCTTCAACGGAATCCCCGGCAGCCCCGCCCCTGCGCCGATGTCCATCAACGTCGAAACGCCCTGCAGCTCCGGCGCGGCAGCCAGTGAATCGAGCAGGTGCTTTTCCATCACCTGCGCCGGCGTGCTCGCGCGGCCAACCAGATTGACGCGGCGATTCCAGTGCAGCAGCTCCTCCTCGTAGTCGATCAGCCTTTCGGCTGTCGCTGAATCGAGCCGTAGACCCATCAGCGCGGCACCGCTCACCAATGCCTTTACCAGAGGCGCGTTATCCACAGCGGGTTCTCCCGAGGCGGCAGCTAAGGCGTTGAAAGCACTGCGCCACATCGCTGTGGCTCAGCCAGCCAACAGCTTTCCCACAGGCCCCCTTTCCGAGGCTACTTGGTTGCAGATTCAACGTTTTTGACCGCCCCAGCCGCCCGCGACCGGCGCAGGTGGACCAGGAGCAGGCTCAACGCGGCCGGAGTGATGCCTGGGATTTTCCGGGCCTGACCGACGCTCTGGGGGCGATGGCGCTTGAGCTTCTCCAACACTTCGGCCGAGAAACCGCGGATTCCGTCGAAGGAAAGGCCGGCGGGAATCTGCCAAGAGTCGAAACTGTCGCTGCGCCGGGCGGCGGCGCGGTCCTGCTGCGCGATGTAGCCCTCGTACTTCACCTCGACCTCGACTTCATCGACGACGTCCTTCGGCAAGGAAGGCCGTGACGTATCCACCGAGGCCAAGCGCTCGTAGGTCATCTCCGGCCGGCGAAGAAGGTCCGCCAGGCCCGCGGATTTGAGTCGAGCAACCTCGAGCGCGATGGAGGTGCGGCGCTGCTCGGCGCGTTCGTGCTCTTCCGCAGAGACAAGGCCCACTCGCCGGCCGTACGCGGCCAGGCGCAGGTCGGCGTTGCCTTCGCGCAGGCGGAGGCGATGCTCGGACCGCGAGGTCAGCATCCGGAACGGCTCGTCCACACCGCGGCTCACCAGCTCATCGATGAGGACGGCGCCGTGCGCCTCGCTCCTCCGCAGCACCAGATTGCCGTCGCCGCGGATGGCGAGCGCCGCATTGATTCCGGCGATCAGGCCTTGGAATGCCGCCTCCTCGTAGCCGGAGGTTCCGTTCAACTGACCGGCGAAGTAAAGGCCGCCGACGGCGCGCGTCTCCAGCGTCTGCTTGAGCTGCGTCGGAGGTGCGAAGTCGTACTCGACAGCGTAGCCGTAGCGGACCACTTCAACCGCCTCCAGCCCAGGGATCGACTGCAGCAATTGCAGCTGCGCGTCGGCCGGCAGGCTCGTCGAAAGACCGGCTGGGTAGACGATGTCCGACCCCGGGCCTTCCGGTTCCAAGAACACTTGATGGCGGTCGCGGTCGGCAAAACGGACCACCTTGTCCTCGAAGGACGGACAGTAGCGCGGCCCGCGCCCTTCGATTCGGCCCTGGTAGAGCGGCGAGCGATGAAGATTCGCTCGAACGATCCGATGCGTCTCTGGTGTCGTGTACGTGATGTGGCACAGCAATTGCGGCATTCGGGGAAACGGATGACCCGCTTCGGACTGAAACGCGGTCCGCAGCGAAAGTGGACGCGGGCGCGGATCGCCCGGCTGCGGCTCGCAGCGCGCGTAGTCGATCGAGTCGCGCCGCAGCCGCGCCGGGGTGCCCGTCTTGAATCGGCCCAGCCCAAATCCGAGCTCTCGCAAGCTGCGCGACAAGCCGCGAGCAACGGCATCGCCGACGCGGCCCCCTTCCTCCTTCTGCTCACCGACGTGCATCAACGCCTGCAGAAACGTCCCCGTGGTGAGGATGACGGCGCTGCTGCGGATCTGCCGACCATCGCTGAGGCGCACGCCGATTGCTTTGCCCGATTCAACGAGCACCGCTTGGACTTCACCTTCCACTTGTTGGAGCCGCTCCTGTCGCTCGATCGCCGAGGCCATCTGCATCGCATAGGCGCCTCGATCGCATAGGACTCGGCTGGCGCGAACCGCTGGCCCGCGCGATTCGTTCAACGTCTTAAAGTGCGTGCCGCTCGCGTCGGCGACCCGTCCCATCTCCCCTCCGAGGGCGTCCAGCTCCCGGACCAAGTGACCTTTCGCCGTTCCACCGATCGCCGGATTGCAGCTCATCACCGCGATGCGATCGCGTTTGAAGGTCACGCCGATCGTGTGCAACCCCATCCGCGCGCACGCCAGCGCCGCCTCGCATCCGGCATGGCCGAGGCCCACCACCACGACTTCGCAATCCTTCGTCATCGGCGGCGCCACTGTAGTCGTCCTGGAGCAAACTTCGCGAGCCCGCGCGCCCACCTCGCCGCACTGGCTCCCACCCGGCCCTTCGGGTGAAGCATTCTGCGCACCGCACGCGTCATGCATTCGCCGTAACTTGCCTAAGCCCAAGGCGTTCTTTTACCGAGTGGCGTTCGAACGCCCACCAATGGTTTGCTTGTGAGCTGGGACAGATTCATGAGACGGCCGCGGTTAGGCAACATCCTGGTTGACACGGGCATCATCGATGAGCTCCAGCTCCAAGCTGCGCTAGGCTACCAGCGGCAGTGGGGTATGCCACTCGGCCGCGCACTGGTGGAGAAGCGGCTCTGCAGCCCCGAGCAGGTGCTGCGCGCCCTCGCCAAACAGAACGGGCTTCCCGTCATCGATCTCGACAAAGAGTCGCTCGGGCCCCAACAGTGCGGTCTGCTCACCCTCAAGGTTGCCGAGCAATACCGAGTCGTCCCGCTGCGCGTTGAAGGCGCGCGCGACGAGGTCCTAGTCATCGCCATCGCGGCGCCGGCGCCCCTCGCTTCAATCGATGCGGTGCAATCCGTTTCCGGAAAGCGCCGGGTGGTCGTCTATCTGGCCTCCGACGAGTCCATCGCGCGAGCCATTGGACGGATTTATCGCGGCTGGACGCACGCTCAGCAGCTCGCGGCAGGCGCCGGAGCCATGCAAGCTGAAAACGCGCGCGAGACGGTGTTCGATCTCGCCGGTTCGCCCGAGGACCTCCGGGTTGCCGCGCCAAGCTCGGTGCTCCTGTACGGCTGGACGGAGCAAGCCGGAAGCACGCTGAGCGCCCTTCTGTTGTCGCAGAGCATCGCTGCTCAAACCGCGGCGGCGTCCACGGTTCTCTCATGCCGAGCAAGCGACATCGTTATCGCCCCATTCACCGCGATCGAAGAGCTGCGCGCAGCGCGCAAGACGATCCCTGGCCGCGTCATCGCCATCAGCAAGACGCCCACCAGCGATACGGCCAAGGCTCGGCAAGCAGGAGCTTGGGGCCTGCTCACCCCGCCTTTCGATTCGCGGCGGCTGGCCGACACTGTGCACCGCTGCCAAAGCGCCAAATCTTTTCTTTGGGCAACCTGATTATTTGCCGATGCAGAATCTCTCGAAAATGGCGTCCAGCAGGACGTCGGGAGCATTCTCGCCGGTGATCTCGCCGAGCGCTTCGACCGCGAGACCGACCTCGCCTGAAACGACCTCCAGGGTGCTCGCGCCGGCGGCGTCGATCGCGCGCTCAATGCACTCCGACGCTCGCCTCACCGCATCGGCGTGACGCTCGGAGGTCAGGTCGACGGCTTGCGGAGCACCGTCGCCCCAAAGACTCGACGCGACGGCCTGCTCGAGCTCCCCGATGCCGGCCCCCGTCCGGCCGCTGACCTGGAGGTCTCCCGAGCCGTCGCCGAGCCCGAGATCGCATTTGCTGCGAACGCGCAGGACCGGCGAGTCGCCCGCTTCCGCCAACCATTCATCCACCTCCCGACCGGCGGCTCGCGGCGGCAGAACGAGAATCGCCAGCTGCGCCGTGCGCAGGGACTCGCGCGTTCGCTCGATCCCCAAGGCCTCCAAGCGGGCAGGGTTGCATCGCAGGCCTGCTGTATCAACGAGGGTTACCGACAACCCCGACAGCTCAAGCCGAGCCTCGACCGCGTCGCGCGTTGTCCCGGGTTCGTCATCGACGAGCGCGCGCGCTTCACCGAGCAACCGGTTGAAGAGCGTTGACTTGCCCGCATTGACGGGCCCGTAGAGCACGACCCGGGCGCCGCGGCGCACCAAGATTCCCCGGCTTGCGGACGCAAGCAGTCCCCGCGCGAGCGACCCCAGCGACGAGAGGCGTTGCGCCAGACCGGCATCCGCCCCTTCTGCCTCGTCCGGAAAGTTCAACAGGCCTTCCAAATCCGCGTGCAGCGCCTTGAGCGGCTCGCGCAGCTCGCGAATCTTTGAGGAGAGCGTTCCGCGGAGTTGTTTTGCTGCCGCGCGCACCGCGGCCTCCGAGTCCGCGGCAACCAGGTCCGCGATCGCCTCCGCGCGCGCCAAGTCCAACCGGCCATTGAGAAACGCGCGGCGGGTAAATTCACCTGGCTCCGCCAAACGCACCCGTGGGTCGCGAAGCATCTCCGCCTGAAGAATCTGCAACAGCCGGGGGCTGCCGTGCGCCTGAAGCTCCACCACGTCTTCGCCGGTGTAGGAATGGGGCGCTCGAAAGTAGATGAACAAGCCCTGGTCCAACACCGCGCCGTGCGAATCGACGAAATCGGCGAAGTAGGCCCGGCGCGGCGACGGCAGTGCGCCGATTCCCGGCACAATCGCGCGCGCGATCGGCAGCGCCGCCGGGCCGGAGAGGCGGAGCACGCCGACCCCGCCCGCGGCGGGAGGCGTTGCCGGCGCCACTATGGTGAAGGAGACCTGGGGCTCGAACGCCGCTTCAGCCAGTGGGCCGGGGCGCGAAGCCGTTCTATTCGCCGGCTGGTTTTCCTCGAGCGGCGCGCTCGACTGCGCCGCGGTTTTCCTCGATGTACTTCTCAACCGCATCGTCATCCAGCTCAAGGTCTCGTAGAACGCCCGGATAGACGTACCGGAACGCCGGCGATTTTTCATCCCCTCGAAGCCGAAAGCTCATTTTGAGCACTGCCGCCCCGAAGAGCCTGTCCTTGAGCGTTTTCGGCTTGGCCATGGCCGCCTCAAGCGCTCCTACTCGTCCTCTTCTGCCATAGGCAGCGAGCCCTTGGCCACGGGTGCTGGTTTGTCCGGCTTGAACACGACGCGGCGGTTTCGCCCGACGCCTTCCGCAGACACCCTGACCCCTCGCATCCCTTCCACGCTGCGCAAGGCTCGCGCTCGGTCCTCCCGCTTCATCCCGACAATGGCGAAGAAGCGCCCCAATGAGCTCGCTTTCTCGGCGATGCTGCGCGCAGCGGCAGCGAGCTCTGCATCCTCGCTGGGTTGTACCAACGATTCGTCGTCTTCCGGCGTCTTGGTCGCGGCGGCGGATGCCGGTCGACCGTTGGCAACTCTCGGCAGCGGGCGCCCGGGCGCCGGATTTGGCGCCGCGACCGCCGGTGGGTTGTCCGGTGCCCGCCGCGGCTCGCGAGGGCGCAGCTCTGGATGTCCGCCGATCCCGATCGAAATCCAGCGGCGGTCACTTCCCGGGCGGTTGACGATCTTGTTCGCGAGAAACTGAAGGGCGTCGAGCACGTGGGAGCGTTTGCCCGGCTGGACACCAGGCACCTCTGCGTCAAGCTGAACTGCGATGGAGATCCCGCCGTCCGTGCCGTCTTTGAGATCGAGGCGCGGCTTTACACCCATGTGCTGCAGTATCTCGTCGACCACGCGCACCGCCCATTCCCGTTTGTCCGGGGCGGTGGCGGTGGCGCTAGCGGGAGGCGCGCTTTCCGCTGAGCGAGGATCTCTGTCGCTCATCTTTCTTCTCCTTCCTTTCGACCTTCTGCGCGATGCCCTTTTTCTCCAGGTACTTCCGAAGGCCGTATTGCTGAGCGATCGAAAGAACGTTGTTGGTGAAAATGTAGAGGCTCAATCCGGCCGGATAATTGAGAATGATCGCGGTAAAAAACACCGGCATCACATATGTCATCACTTTCGCCTGTGTTGCATCCATCATCTGCGGTTGCAACTTCTGGGTGACAATCATCGTGATACACAAAAGCAGCGGCAAGATATAAGTCGGGTCCTTGTAAGTCAGGTCCGTCCAGA
The DNA here is from genome assembly GCA_035262305.1 of Myxococcaceae bacterium. GTDB lineage: Bacteria > Myxococcota > Myxococcia > Myxococcales > Myxococcaceae > DATFTC01. The sequence continues at coordinate 62,588 of DATFTC010000263.1, forward strand.
ATGGGCGAATAAACGGCTCGCCGTATATTTCATACGAATTGCGCAGCGTGGTGAACAAAGCTATCCACACCGGCATTTGAACAAGCATTGGGAGGCAACCGCCCAACGGGTTTACCTTCGCCTCCTGATACATCTTCATCGTCTCGAGATTCTGTCGCTCTTTGTCCTCCGCGAATTTCTTGCGAATCTCTTCGATCTTCGGCTGAAGCTTCTTCATCGCTTCGCCGCTCACCATCGCCTTGTGCGTGAGCGGCATCAGCGCGACCTTGACCACCACCGTCAAGCCGATGATCGCCACCCCCCAGTTGCCGGTGATTCGGTAGAAGAACTTCAGGACGACCAGCAGCACATTGCAGATGAAGGCCCAGATCCCGAAATCGACTGTTTTCTCCAAGTGCGGCGCGGAAATCGCGGCCTCCTGAAGCCCCGGGACTTTGGCCGGCGCATTGTTCAGCTCATCCATTTCCTTCGGGCCGAGATAAGCTCCAAAACGGTAGCTCACGCTTTGGCCGGGCATCACCTGGATCGGAAAGTAAGCGGAGACGGAGCGAACCGATGCAGTGGCGCTGAGGACGCACCTGCCTTCCCGACTTCCATCCACCGGAAATAGAGCGGCGAGAAAATACTGTTGATCGATTCCGAAGAACGCGATTGGGCCGCGGTGCTCGCTGGGCGGCTTGTCATCCGGAAGCACTTTCTTCAGGTCCTCGCCGACTCGGCATGCCGCGCCCGAGAGGTTTCCAACGCCTCCGAAAAAGCTTGGCTTCTCCTCGCTGGCGGCGTCCACCGCGCGGGCGTAGTGAATTCCCAGCTCGCCCGCAGCGGGTTGAGTGCCGGCGTTTTTCACTGCAATGGTGTACAAAAAATGCAGCCCATCGGGCGACCAGTCGATTGTCTTTGAAACCTCCCAGCCCGATTGCGAGCCGACGAAACTGATCTGCTTGTCCGCGCCCTCGCCGATGCTGTAATTGACAAATTCGGACAGCGGCTGCGGACCGGTAATGGAAACGGCAAGCGGCAGCGCTTGCCCAGGCACTGGAATCGCCATCTGCATCTGCGGACGCGCGGGCTCCTTGCCGGTCACCAATTGCGCCAGGCCTTCTCCAAAGGAGACACGCACCTGTTCGCGCATCTTTTGACCCTCGAGCTCAGCGCGAAGAAGACCGCCGCCTCGGCTGGAGAAGAGATAGTGCACCAGCGGAAAATCCCGCTCCACCTCCCGGGCGGGGCTTTGAGCGGGTGGCGCCGGCTCGAGCGGCAACCCGGCGGCCGGCGGCGAGGCTACCCGCGCACCGGCATCGGGTGCTTCGGTACTTGCGCGAGGAGGCGGCGAAACCTGACCCTGCTGTCCCTTCGGCGCAAAAAAAGTCATGTACAGCAGCGTGAGCGCAAACGAGAGCCCAAGGGCGATCAGCATCCGTTTCTGGGAGTCCACGCGCGTTCGCCTCTCTAGGCCGGAGGAACAGGATCCACGCCGCCGGGATTGAGGCTGTGACAGCGCAGCAGGCGGCGAAGCGTCAGGTAGAGGCCGCGCCCCACGCCGTGCTCATCCAGCGCTTGAATCGCATAGGCGGAGCACGAAGGATAGAAGCGGCAGGCCGATGGAAGAATGGGCGAGATGATCCACCGGTACAGGCGGATCGGCGCCGACAGGATAAGCGCGGCCACCTTCACTGAAACCGCCTTCTCAATTTGTCCGCCAGCTGGCAATACGCACCGCTCAATTCAGAGAAAGCGGCGGCATTGGCTTTGGGCGTCGCGATCAACACCAGATCAATGCCCCGCGGAAGCAGCTCGCGCCGAGTCCGAAATAATTCGCGCAGCCGTCGCCGAATTCGATTGCGAACCACCGAATTGCCTACCTTGCTCGAGATGGTGATACCCAACCGCGTCACGCCCCGTGAGTTCTGCAGCGCCAGCGCCAGCAGCGGATTAGATGAAACTTTAATCCCCAGCCGCTGAATGCGCAGAAATTCTTTTCTACTTCGAAGCCGCAGCGAGCTTGGGAAGCGCTCGCCGCCCGCCGGCGCGACTGTGGCTGCGCCGAGCGCCATTGACTACATTACTTCCTGGCCGCCGAGACAGCCAGGCGTCTTCGCCCTTTGTCGCGCCGCCGCTTCAAGACCGCCCTGCCCGCCTTGCTGGAGTTTCGGCGTCGAAACCCGTGCGTTCGATTGCGCTTCACCTTCGAGGGCTGATACGTCCGCTTGGGCACCGGACCAGTCTCCTTTAAACCTCTGTTGGGAGCGCCGCGAATAGCCCGAAGCCTTCACCAAGTCAAATCCGCTGCACCACCGCGGGCGCGCGCCCGGTGCAAAACGCGCAAACGAAAAACAAACACAGCAAGTAAAGTCGCGGTGCGGATGCACCACTAGATTTTGGGGGTCTCATCCACTCAGCCACTAGTTTGACGCGCGTTTGCAGCTGGTGAATTTCGCCGCTGGCGGCGATCCTTTTTCTGTTCCGGATACTTGCTGTTCACGCTTGATTGGGCTGGCTGCGTTTGTTAGGCAGACGCCCCTTCGAAAACAAAATCTTTTCTTCGAGGCCATCCCTTGGAAGCGCTCGCTGCTGCGGCCGAACCTTCTTCAAATGCCCAAAATCTCTGGGAAAAGGCTCTAGACGGCATCCGACTGGAAGGTAAGAGTTACGCGCTCGGCTGGCTGGCCCGCATGCGCGGGCTTGAGCTCCGGGACAGCGCGTTGGTGCTGTCGGTTCCCGACCGTTTCTTCCGCGACTGGGTCGATGACCACTACCGCGGGCTGATCGAGGACACGCTTACTCGAGTGCCAGGCGCGCCAGCGAGAATCTCCTACGAGGTCGTCGAGTCTGCGCCGGCGCCGGCGAATCCAGCTCCCGCACTTCCAGTCAAAGAGCCGACTTCGCGGCAAAACCGAATGAACGAGCGATTCACCTTTGCGACTTACGTGGTGGCCGACTCGAATCAGCTGCCCGCCGCGGCGGCCGCCGCAGTCGCCGAGAGTCCCGGCCGTTGCTACAACCCTCTCTTCGTCTACGGCGGAACAGGCCTCGGAAAGACGCACCTGCTGCACGCAGTGGGCAACAAGATCTACGAGAGCAGCCCGACCGCGCGCGTCGTCTATCTTTCTTCCGAGGAATTCACCAACGAATTCGTCGAGAGCGTGCGCGATCACAAGATGCCCGAGTTCCGCCGAAAGTTCCGCGAAGAGTGCGACGTGCTGCTGATCGATGACATTCAGTTCCTCGGCAAAAAAGAAGAGACTCAGAAAGAATTCTTCTACACCTTCAACACGCTCCACGAGCGATCCAAGGCCATCGTGCTGACCTCGGATACGGTTCCTTCGGAGATCCCAGGTCTGGAAGAGAGGTTGCGGTCGCGCTTTACGATGGGGTTGATCACCGACATTCAGGAGCCGAACTTCGAGACGCGGGTGGCCATCCTCAAGAAGAAAGGAGAGGCGGAGGGCTTCTCGCTCCCGGACCGAGTGTGCCAGTTCATTGCCCGCCACGTGCATCGCAACGTTCGCGAGCTCGAGGGCGCGCTGATCAAGATCTCTGCCATGCACAGCCTCACCGGTCAGCCGATCACCGAGGAGTTCGCGGCGCAGGTCCTCAAGGACATTCTGCCGCAGAACCGACCTGTCGATCTCGAGCTGATCCAACGCGAGGTCGCCCGCTTCTACAAGATCGCCGTGGAGGATCTGCGCCAAGACCGACGCACCAAGCATCTGGCGCACGCCCGCTCGGTCGCGATGTACCTGTGTCGCAAGCTCACCAAGAGCTCGTTCCCGGAGATCGCCGGTCGCTTCAACAAGGATCACTCCACCGTAATCTCCGCAGTCCGCAAGGTCGAAAAACTTCGCGAAGACGAGCCGAGCGTCAAGCGCGAGCTGCTGGAGCTGGAAACCAAGCTCGGCGTTTCCTAGCCTGCGGCTTTCTGTGGACAACCGCGACGATCGGAGAGCCGCTGTGGAGAAGCCCTTCGTCTTGAGCAAAGCTGTCCACAGCCCGGTGCTGCCGATTTGCCAGCGGTTCTGCGGATCTCAGAACTTGTTCGCAATTGCGCCGACCCTACGCTGACGACTGTAAGATCTAAGTAGCTTTTTAAACAGAAGAGGAAGCAGCACCTCGAAAGGTGTCCTTGGCGTCCTCGTCAGTGATCGCGCTTTCGCAAGGCTGCGCTGTTTTCGCTCATCGTCACCAGGAACTGCGCGATGAGATTTTTCTGTGATGTGCTGAGCTTTGCCTCGCCGGCCATTTCGTCGAGAACCTTAGGCCACTGGTCCGCACTTTTTTTCTCCGGCTTTGGCAGGGCGTGACATCCTGAGCAGCTGTCCACGAACGCGCGCCGGCCCGCCTCAAGCGAGGCGAGCGTTGCTCCCGGAAAGTGCGTTTGAGCTCTTGCCACATCGATCTCGTTGGGCCGTGGAACAGTCGCGCAGCCGAGTCCCGCCACCGTCGCCAGCATCGAGCACGCAAGCTTGAGGGGTGAGGAACGAAGGCTGACCATGAAGAACCGCTGTCCAGCAGCTGAATTTGATAATGCATATCAAAATCAACAAGGAACGGTCAACGGGTCAAGTCGGAGTCGCGACCAGGTGGAGCTTTAGGCGGCTTTTTTCTCGCGGTGACAGGGGCAGCGGCAGGAGCCGGCGCCTATGCATCCGCGTCGCCCGCACGCTTCGCAGGGTGGTGAGCGGCCGGGCGAAAAACGGCTCTTACCGTAGTAGGCGTTGAAGGCATTCCCATCGCCAGCAACCGGAGCGGACTTGCCGCGCTGTGAGAACCAGAGGGCGAAGGCCACCAGTGCTGTCATTCCGAGAGTGACAAGGACGATTGCCATAGCGAATTTTGTACGGTTGGAAGAGTCCCGCCGTCAACTACCCGGGCGAGCCTCCTCAACGCCAGCGCATCCGGCGGCTCCTTCTTGTTTGCCCGTCTTTAGAAAGGAGCCGGCCGATCCACTCAGCGACCCGCGCCGCCCAGAGACCGATCAGATCGGTGATCATCCGCTTGAGCAACGGCTGTGCGCAAAAGTTCGAATCCACCCGCACTGCCTGAGCGATTCTCGATTCTATCCATCGTTCGCCCTCACCGACGGTGGGCGGATCGCGCACTTCGACCAGGGCTTCCAGGTTTGCCAGCGAGAGCGGGTCGAGGTTGAAGCTCCCGACGAGAAAAATTTGGCCGTCGATCGCCGCTGCTTTGGCGTGAAAGACGGACCTGTTCCACTCGTACACCTCGACTCCGACTTCCAGGAACTTTCGGTACAGTCGCATTGTTGCCGCGTGAGCGAACGGCACGTCGCTTTGACCCGCCAGCAGGAGCACCACGCGCACCCCGCGCCGTGCCGCGGATCTCAGCGACCGAACGACGCGCCGGTTCGGAAGGAAATAAGCATGGGCGATGAGCGCGTGATCGGTCGCCGCCCGGAAAGCGCGTAGATAACGCTTCAGGAGTTTTCGACCGCCGCCCAAGCCGGAGAGGAAGATTCTCACTGGGCCGGCCGGGCCGTGGGGTCTCTTCACGCCCGACAATGAGTCGCGCAGCCGCCCAACCGCCGGTCCGCGCACTTCGAGGGCCAGATCGGCCCAACCAGGGCGATCCCCACCTGCGTACTCGTCGCCGATGTTGATTCCGCCGACGTAAGCTACCGCGTCATCGACCAGCAAGAGCTTGCGATGATTTCGCCGCAGGCGACCCACCAACAGCGCGCGCAGGGGATTGAATAGACTGACCTGGCAACCGCCATTTCGCAATCGCGCCGCGATCGCGCGTCCGCTTCGAAGCGAGCCCCATCCGTCGATCACCGCGTTCACCTGCACTCCGCGCCGCGCCGCCCCAATCAGTGCCTCGACGAACCGGTGGCCCGTGGAGTCCAACGCGAAGGAATAAACTTCCAGATGGATGCTGCGCCGGGCGTCGCCGATCGCGTCGAGCATTCGCGGAAAGGCTCGGGCACCTCCGTCCAGCAGGATGACGGAATCCCCCGACTGAGGGTTGTCCACAATCTTTTCTACGGGTTTTGTTTCGGCGAGCATGCGAATGGCGTGAGCGGACCATACACGGATCGCAGTCTAAGTGCGTTGACTGGATCCAGCTCACAGGCTACACCGATGCCCTCAGTCGAGACGGGGTTTGAGCATGGAATTTCGAATCGCTGCGGAAGAGCTGAAAAAGGCGCTCTATCGCGCCCAGGGCATCGTGGAACGCAAGACCACCATGCCGATCCTCGCCAACGTGCTGGTCAATGCCACCAAGACCGGGATTCAGGTGACCGCCTTCGACCTGGACATCGGCGTCGTCTCCGAGCACTCCGGCGAGGTCCTCAAGCCGGGCGCCGTCACCGTCTCCGCGAAGTACCTGTTCGACATCGTCCAGATGGCGCCGGAGCAACAAGTCACACTGAAGAAGCTGCCCAACAATTACGTGGACATCACCAGCGGAACCGCGCACTTCAAAATCGTCGGAACCGCGCCGGAAGAATATCCCAAGCTTCCCAAGGAGGAGAGCGCGCCGCAGGTCAAGCTCAACGGAGAGGCGCTTCTGGAAATGATCCGCAAAACCTCGTTCGCCATCTCTAGCGACGAGACCCGGTACATTCTCAACGGCGTCTTCTTCGAGCCGCGCGAGGGCGGCAAAATTCGAATGGTGGCGACCGACGGACATCGGCTCGCGTTTGTCGAGCGCGAGCTTTCGGGCGAATTCAAGCTGAAGAGCGGGGTGATCATCCCGCGAAAGGGGCTCTTCGAGCTGAAGCGATTGCTCGACGAAGCGCCCGAGGCGGAGTGCCACCTGGGATTTGCGGAGAGCTCGGCTCTGTTCAGGAAGCAGGGTCTGACGATGATCATGCGCTTGATCGACGGGCAGTTTCCCGAGTATCAGCGCGTGATTCCGCAGGAGGGCGAGCGGACGATCGTTTTGCCGAGAGGCAAGTTCCTGGATGCTCTGCGCCGCATCTCGCTCTTGTCCGTGGATAAATCCAATGCAGTAAAGATCGCTCTGTTGGAGAATCTGGTGCGGATCACCTCGAGCAATCCGGATCTCGGCGAGGCGAAGGACGACCTTGAAGTCGCCTACAAGGGAAACGAGATCAGCATCGGGTTCAATGCGCGTTACTTGATCGACGTTCTGTCTGTGCTCGACGGCGAGCAGGTGGCGTTCGAGCTGGGCGACGAGCACAGCCCCGGAGTGCTCCACCTTCCCGGAGATCGAAGCTACATGGCGGTGGTCATGCCAATGCGGGTCTGACGCTGGGCGCGGCGTCTCGTCGCTGGGCGAGGAAGCGCGAGATCCTGCGCAGGACCCTGGGGTTCAGCTGCGGGAAGCGCACGATGGATGCCTCGGTCCCATTGTGCTCGCGATGGCCGGTGACTTCTCCCTCGACGAAGAGGAAGCCCACCTCGGCCAGGTGGAGCAGGATGCTGACGCGAGCGAGCGGCAGCGCCGGCCCGACGAAGAGCATTCCCCCGAGCGACAGATCGCTGCAAAACCCGAAGGTATGCCCGTTGTTTGTTTGCACCCGAACGGTCGCGCCGCAGGGCGCCCGCGTCGTTCGCCGGTCATCGCGAGCTAGGCCGAATCCGGCCGACTTATCCACCGCATAGATTCGCAAGCTCATGGTTGCTCCTTCCCTGCGTTGTACGGAGCACATCCCATGCCAGCCGCGTGCAGCGCGCAAGCCGTGGAAACCCTTGTGCACCAGTATTCCCGCGCAGCCTGCTTGGTTCTCCAAGTCAAACGTTTGTCTTCGCGACGACGCGAGGGATTAACCGCAGCGATGTCAGATCGGACCCGATACTTGCGAGCCATGAACACGGGCTACACAGTCGACATCGATCAGTGCGCGCACTGCGGCCTGGTGGTTGGCGAGGACCAGTTCTTGCTCATTTATTGCGGGGACTGCGGCTTCGAGTACTGCCGCGAGCACGCCCAGCCGGAGAATCACGAATGCTCCGCCGTCTCGGACGAGGCGTCCGCTGGTGGAGAGGCGGACGTCGGCGTCGGCAATTAGACCGCGACTGCCGGCTAGGACTGGGCGTCCCATTTCACGCGAAGCCAGCAGACGGAGCTTGCCTTTTTTTCGCGAGGCAGTAGATCGCGCTCAATCCACCCGAAGGGGGCTTACACCGATGCGTAGACAACTCATTCCCTTGTCAGGGACAGTGCTTTTGATTGCTTCGATTGCTGCCGCGGGCGACGAGCAGCGCGTCCTACCGAGAAACATGACGGACGAAGAGCGAGCAGCGATGGAAGCGAATCTGTTCGGGTACTTTATCTGGGACTGTTTCCCAGACATCGCGGGCTTTACTGACCCGCCTCCCCTCACCTCGCGCTTCCCCACCGAAAGCGAGCAAACGCGTGGCGCGATGTACGGCTGGCCCTCCTATGGCTCGCAAATGGCGCCACTTACTGAGCTCATTCGCAACTCGGTACAGCAGGATGGATATGAAACGACGGTGATGGTGTCGAACGAGAGCCAGCGTCTTTCGGCGATTGCCACGCTTACTTCTCGGGACTTCGACGCCGACATGCTGTCGCGGATCAACTGGTTCATCACCCCGCTGAACGGCATTTGGATCCGCGACTACGGAGCCGAAGTCCTAATCACGCCGGACGGAAACTTTCAATTTGTTGACATGGGATATTATTCCAGCGCCCGCGGGACCTGCACGACCACGCCAGACCAAATGCCGCAGCGCCCGTCGGACGATGTTTCACCAACTCGGTTTGCGCCGAATCTTCTCGGCGGGGTCGACGTCTTCAGGCCGATGCTCCGAACGGAGGGTGGCAATCTCCAGACAGATGGTCAGGGCACCTGCGTGCACATGCAGCGGGATGTGTTGGCCGAGAATAATTTCAACGGCGACGGCATTTCTTGGCACTACGCTCAGGGTGATCTCGATGCGGTGTATACGAATTATTTCAACTGCTTCAACGTGATAACTCTCGAGTCGCTGCAAAGAGATCCGGGCGGGTTAAGCATCGGGCAGAACATTGTCATCGATCACGTGGATATGTTCATGTCGTTCATCTCGCCTCAAACAGTAATTGTGGCAAGACTCGACGACGAAGACGCGGCGATCGACCCAGCCAACGCAGGCGTTCTCGATCGAAATGCGCAGACCCTCAGCGATGCGGGATACAACGTCGTGCGAATTCCTCAGCCGGCGCGATACTGCACCGTGCATCATTCGTTGACCTGTGTTGCGAGCTGCGAGAGCTGTCCCTATTCGCCGGGCGCAAATGAAACGCGCGAGTGCGCTGGGAGCGGCCTTGACCGGGTATGGGCCACGTACGCGAACTCAATCCGAGTTGGAAATCGGATGATGGTGCCCGTGTATCACGACCCGATGGCGGACGACAGTCCACTGTCACAGGATGTAAAGGACAGAATCTGGCGCCAAGAGACGGAGGCTCTCAATACCTTTCAAGCGGCACTCGACGCCGAATACGGAGAGGGCGCGGTTACGGTGGTACCGGTGGTCTCGGATGACATGATTCCGTGTCAGGGCTCGATGCACTGCATCTCGATGACCTACGGCCCGCCCCCTATGCAGTAGGATTCGGCCGTTTGCACAGGGCAGCTTGGCATTCGGTTCTCCGGCCTCGGTTCTGTCTGTTTAGACTGTTCATCCCGCCAGCGCGCGGGTGTATCATCGTTGGCTGGGACCCGAATCAATGGGGGGCTCATAGGCGTCCTGAGATAGGAGCTCCCCGTGTTTGAATCCGCTCTCGACCGCGGCAACGCCGTCGGAAATGGGCTCAAGGCCGGCGTCTTCATTTCCGCGGCTGTGCATGCCGCCGCTGTCGCAGCTGTTGTAGGCCTCTGCAGCCGTGTCCTCGTGCGACCCCAGCAGGCACGGGAGCGGCCGGTGGTGATTTTCAGGGACGCTGGTAAATCGACCGGCGACCGTCTGACTTCCGATGGCAGTGCTCGGTCGAGCCGTTCACCGAGTACCCCGATTCGCCGCCGGTCGGCGATCTTGCCGATTGAAGTGCCGATAGCTGCCAAAAGCGATGAAGCGCCGGAATTGGTAATGCCTCCCGCCACGGATTCTGCTGATGGATCTGGGCTCGGCGAGGCAGTTGGGCGTGAAAGCGGCCGCCCGGGCACGTGCATCGGCGAGTGTGCTCACGCGGCCGCGGACTTGGGCTCTGCTCCGCTTGCCATGGGTCCTGGGATGACTCCTCCGCGGTTGCTGGAGGCCGGAGAACAGATTCGCTACAGCCACCAGGCGAGCGAAGCCCGAGTGCAGGGAGTGATGCAAGTGCAATGTGTTTTGACCGTGGATGGCCGCGTGACAAGTTGTCGAGTGAAGCAGTCGGTGCCCTTCATGGATGAGGCGGTGCTAAAGGCGCTGATGAGTCGGCGATACACGCCGGTGCTCTTTCAGGGAAGGCCGGTACCGGTGAGGTACAATTTCGCGATCACACTGAAGGCGGCCGAGTGAGCAGCAGCCGAGCTTGCGCATCCGCAAAGGCCTAGCAGGGAATGCCGGACGAGCCACGTCGACCCGGCCCGGATGCGCCTCGTCCGCCACGCACCGAAAGGATGAGCTACCGGCCCTTACCTGACCGCGGCAGAAACATTTCGCAACACTGCCGCAACGCGAGCGCAACACGGAGATTGTTTCCTCCAGCGTTACCCTCGGTGCGTCCGCTGGGTACGGGGTTAGGAGAGTCGATATGAGGCGATCGACGGCAGCGGCGTTGTTGGGTCTTTTCATTTTGGGAATGGGCCTGCTTTGCTCCAGCGAGTCCGGCCGCCGCGGGCTGCAGAACTTGGCCACCGCCCAAGTCGACGACGTCCTTGACACCATTGCGGTGACTCAGAACCAACGGCTCGCTCTGGAGCGGGTGAGACAGGATGTCGTCGCCGAGATCAACGCCAGGGTCGAGCAACTCCAAAACCTGATCCGCTGCGCCTTGGACAGCCGGTCTCCCCCGCGGGGCCGCTTTCACTTGGTCTCTCCCCCCAACGTGCGCACATCAGAGCTTCGCGCTTTGCCATTCCTCGTCCGAAGCACGGCGACCAGGTCGTGCTCGAGCAGCAGTTATCTGCCGCCGCGGCGCGCCGCCGTCGCCGCGGAATGGAGATCGTGCTGCTCGGTCGCGCCGCGTTAGACTTAGCGCGTGACCCGGGCTCTCCTGATTGAGGACGACCGCAAGTTGGCGGCTCTGCTCGTTGAGTTTCTCGAGCAGAATGATGTTTCCACGACATTGGCCGCCGACGGTCCGCAAGCGCTCGGCGCACTGTCCTCGGATCGCTTCGACATCTTGCTCGTTGACATCATGCTCCCCGGAATGGATGGGCTCACGCTCACGAAGAAGATCCGGGAACGGTGGTCGACCCCAGTGATTATGGTGACCGCGCGCGACGAGGATACCGACAAGATCGTCGGCTTAGAGCTCGGCGCCGATGACTATCTGGCGAAGCCCTTCAATCCGCGCGAGCTGCTGGCTCGAATCCGAGCGGTGCTCAGGCGGGCCCAGGGGCCCTCCGAAGAGGGCAGGTTCAGCTCGGGCGGGCTGACGATCGACTTTGGAGCGCGAGAAGTATTGGTGGACGGCAAACGGCAGGCGCTCACCACCCACGAGTTCGAGCTGCTCTGTGCCCTCGCCCGAAACGCCGGCCGGGTTTTGTCGCGGGAGCGGCTGCTCGACTTGGTGAAGGGCGCTGCCGCCGATGACGCTTTCGACAGATCGATCGACGTGCACGTGAGCCGCTTGCGCCAGAAGATCGAGCCTGATCCGCGGCATCCGAGATATGTGAAGACGGTTCGCGGCGCAGGCTACCTGCTGCCGCGAGAGGCGTGAGCCGACGATGTCCCTGACGCCGCGAAGACTCTCTGTTCGCCTATACCTCGCTTTCTTGGGAGTTCTGGTCGTTGTCGCCGTCGCTTCTGCGATTCTCACCTGGCTTGCCGGCCGGACAGCGATTCGCGCCACCCGCTTCCACGGCCCGGACATCGTCTATCATCTCTCGCACGACCTTCCGTTTAACGACACTTCGCAGCTTCGCGAAGCGCTGGAGCGAATGCACCGCGACCTCGACCTGGATATTGCGGTGTTCGACAACCGCGGTTGGTTGCTCGGCTCGTCAGGCGACGAGATTTCGCCGCCGAATTCGTCGATGTTCTTCGTTCTTCAACGCAAGTCCATCTGGCTCAAGGAGCCATTCGTCGTCGGGGGCCCGATACGCGGAATGGCGGGGCCGCGCGGGGTGATGCTGTTGCGGCTGCGCAGCCTCGAGGAGGGACAGCGCCTGTTGTGGCGCACACTGGCTCTGTTGTTGGGCGGCCTCGCTGTTTCGCTGGCCTTGGTGTACCCGCTGTCTCGCTCGATTACTCGCCCGCTGGAGCGGCTCACCACCACGGCGGAGGCGTTCGGCCGCGGGGACCTCTCTGCACGCTCCGGAATCGAGCAAAACGACGAAGTCGGCCGCCTGGCTCGCGCGTTCGATCAGATGGCTGGGCGGATCGAAGCCGCGCGGCGCGCGGAACGCGAGCTGTTGGCGAACGTGTCGCACGAGCTGAGGACGCCGCTGGCCCGGGTGCGGGTCGCGCTTGGGCTGATTCAATCTCCCCCGGAAGCAACCCGGCGGCGTCTGGAAGTCGTCGAGGAGGAGCTGGACGACCTCGAGCGGTTGATCTCCAACATCTTGACCGCGACCAAGCTGGATTTGGCGGCTTTGCCCGTGCGCCGGTCGCGCGGATCGCTTCGCGAGCTGGTCGAAAGGAGCAGAGATCGCATCCTCGCCTTGCAGCCGGAGCGGGAGGTGGAAATCTCCGCTCCAGAGGACCTGCACCTGCAGCTTGACCGCGCCCTGATGTCTCGCGCGCTGGACAATCTGCTGGACAACGCGAGCAAGTACGACGAGTCGGGGCAACCGCTGCGAATCGAGGTGGCGCGCGAAGGCGCTGAAGTGGTCATCGCGGTTACCGATCGCGGCCGCGGAATTCCGCCGGATGAGCTGGAGCGGGTTTTTGATCCCTTCTTCCGCGGGGCGAATGCCCGCGGCCGCAGCGGCGGGTTCGGTCTAGGGTTGGCGCTTGCCCGGCGAATTGCGCAGGCGCACGGGGGCAGCATCCGCGCAATGAACGTCGCTGAGGGCGGTGCTCGCATCGAGATTCGGCTTCCAAGTCAACCCGACGGCTCGCAGCTTTCTACCGCGCCATTGCTCGGCGAAGCGCTGTAGTCTTCACGCATGGCACACGCTCCCGATTCGCTGACGGCCGGTCTGGCTGCACGTACCCTTGAGCTGTGCCGAATTCGAAGCCCCATCGGCGATGAGCGAGAGATCGCGGATTGGATCGAAGCATGGGCGCGCGGCGTGTACCCCCGTGGGGAGATTTTTCGCCACTCCAATTCGCTGGCCTTGGGCGCGCTGTCGGATTCGAGGGCCACGGTGGCCCTGGTAGGGCATCTGGATACTGTTCCGGCGCATCCGAGCGACGCTGCGCCGCGAAGCGAAGGCGGCCGCATTTTCGGACGGGGAAGCTCGGACATGAAAGGCGGATTGGCGGTGATGATGGGCCTTGCCGAGTCCCTTCCGAGAAAGCAGCTTCCGTATAACCTGGTGCTCGTTTTCTACGAACGGGAAGAAGGCCCCTATTTGGGAAACGGCCTGGGCCCGCTGTTTGAGCTCCTGCCCGCGCTGAAGTCCATCTCGCTGGGAATCGCTCTCGAGCCCACCGACAATGTCGTGCAGGTGGGCTGCGTGGGCAGCATTCACGCGACGCTGCGAATCTCGGGAAAGAGCGCTCATTCGGCACGTCCCTGGCAGGGAGAGAACGCCATTCACAAAGCGGGTCCTCTCCTGTCGGATCTGCTCTCGTTGCCACGGCGGGAAGTCTTCTTTTCCGGTTTCCCCTTCTACGAGGTGTTTTCGGTCACCCGCGCCGGGGGCGGTCGCGCGCGCAACGTCGTCCCGGACCAATTCGAAATGAACGTCAATTACCGATTCGCTCCGGGCAAGAGCCTCGCCGAGGCTCAGGAGGACGTTCGCCGGCTGGTCGGCGGTCGCGCGGACATCGAATTCATCGACTTGTCGCCGTCGGGTCGCGTTTGTACCGACAACCCACTCTTTGGGCAGCTTCTGGCCATCACTCAGTTGCCCGCCGCTGGGAAGCAAGGATGGACGGACGTCGCACGGTTCTCGGAATTCGGTGTCGATGCGATCAACTTCGGCCCCGGAGAAGCGGCGCAAGCGCACCAGCAAAACGAAAGCGCACCGGCCGCCGCGCTGGCCGTCGCCTACGAGAAGCTCTCCCTGTTCTTGCGTGGCTCGTGAGCGACCGGCGTCGCTCAGGCGCGCTCCAGGGCTCGGCGCCACTTGAGCAGATGGCGCGCGCGCGCTTCCGGCGGCATCTTGGATTCAAACGAACGCCCGACCTTCCAGGCTCCGCGGATCTCCTCTTGGCTTTTCCAAACACCTGCACCCAAGCCGCCGAGAAACGCCGCCCCAAGCGAAGTGGTCTGAAGGTTCTTCGGTCGAATGACCTGAGTGCCGAGGAGATCCGCCTGGAACTGCATCAGAACGTCATTGGCCGCCGCACCGCCGTCCACTTTGAAGACGAGAATGTCCCGGCCAGAGTCCTTGGACATCGCGCTTGTCAAGTCGTGGATCTGAAACGCGACGCCTTCCAATACCGCTCGGGCCAAGTGGGCCGCCGTCGTCGATCGGTCGATCCCGGCGATCAAGCCGCGCGCATCCGGACGCCAATGCGGCGCTCCCAATCCAACGAGCGCCGGAACAAAGACCACCTCGCCCGTGTCGTCAACTTTGCGCGCCAGCGCCTCCACATCGTCGGCTGAGCCGATCAATCCCAACCCGTCGCGCAGCCACTGCACTGCTGCTCCGGCCACGAACGCGCTGCCCTCGAGCGCGTACACCGCTTGGTCGAAGACTTTCCAGGCCACGGTCGTGAGCAAGCCGGCTTTCGACTCAACCGGTACCGCGCCGGTGTTCATCAGCAGAAACGCCCCGGTGCCGTAGGTGCACTTCGCTTCGCCCGGCGAAAAGCACGCTTGACCAAACAGGGCGGCCTGCTGATCGCCTGCCATTCCTGCGACTGGAATTCCGTCCGGGAACGACCGCACGCCCAACGTTGTCCCATAGATCTCCGCCGAGCCGCGAATCTCCGGGAGCACTGGCCGCGGAATTGCGAATAGGTCGATCATCGTCGAGTCCCAGGCCAGGTTGCGCAGATTCATCAGGAGCGTGCGGCTGGCATTCGATACATCCGTCACGTGAGCTCGATGGCCAGTCAGCTTGTACACGAGCCAGGTGTCGATGGTGCCGAAGCACAGCTCGCCGCGCTCTGCTTCCACGCGGGCACCGGGGACGTTTTCCAAGAGCCACTCCAGCTTCGTACCGGAGAAATAGGGATCGAGCACCAGACCGGTGGTGGAACGCACGCGCGGCTCCAGCCCCTGCCTCCTGAGCGCCGCGCAGCGGTCAGCCGTCCGCCGGTCCTGCCAGACGATGGCGCGGTGGATGGGCTTGCCGGTCTCCCTCGACCATAGGGCGGTCGTTTCCCGCTGGTTGGTGATTCCGATCGCCGAAATGTCGCTCGGCCGGATCCGCGCGTTTTTGACCGCTCGCTCTACGCAACTCAGCACCGAGCGCCAAATCTCGTTCAAGTCGTGCTCCACCCAGCCTGGCTTCGGAAAGAATTGCCGGAGCTCGCTATAGGCGGTGCCGAGCACCCGCAGCCGCGAGTCGATCACCAGCACGTGCGTGCCCGTGGTGCCTTGATCGATGGCCAGGACATGCGTCTGCCTCTTCACCGGAAGACCCCCTCTCGTCGTTCACGACCCAGCCGAGCTTTCAATGGGCACCTGCCTTAAGAAGGCGACGATCTTTTCGGTCACGGTGGGCAAGCCGCGGTCCCGGGGGATGATGTGAAAGCCCTCCGAGAGCTCGAGCCATTCAACTTGCGGCGCGTGCTTGAGACCTCTGGCGAGCTGTCGCGCGCCCCGGGCCGCCACGACGTGGTCCTGCCGTGCGACGACCACGAGCACGGGGACTCGCACGCTGGGCAGCGCGGCGCGCGCTCGATCTTGCAGCGTCCAAACATCGTGCAGCCGCGCAGTCGGAAAGCCGGGAAGCACCGGAGCTTCTGCGCGGGCGATCGGATCTTCGATGTCCGTTCCGGTCTTTGCCACGTAGGGGCGAAGGAGGTCGAGAATGGGCAAGTCCCGAAGCTTGCGCAGCGCCCACATGCCGGCTCCGCGAAACGACATCGCCGGAGCAAGCAGAACCACGCCATGCGGCGGTGGACGGTGCCGCGCGGCGAGGATGAGTCCGAGCAAGCCGCCCATCGACAACCCGGCGACGAAAACGCGCCGAAAGGTCCTCAGCCCCCAGAGCGCGTCCTCGGCCGCGGCTTCCCAGTCCCGATAGGTGACGCGTTCGAGCGCTTCCGGCGTGCTTCCGTGGCCGGGAAGGCGGATCGCTCGGACGTGGTATCCGCGCGCGCTCAGCGCCTCCCCCAGGGGCCGCATATCCCAGGGGCTTCCGGTGAAACCATGGAGCAGCAGGCATGCCTCGCTGCCTTCGCCGAGCTCGAACGGCGCGGTTTTTTCTGGGTCCAAGGCGAGCGCGCGCACGGAGACAAAACACCCTAGCAACCTGCCGTCGGTAGCGATATGGACTTTCTCATGGCTGAGAACCCCAAGACTCCGGAAATTCAGCTCCAGATCCAGCTCGACGACGACATTGCCAACGGCCATTACATCAACATGGCCCTGGTGAACCACACCGAAACTGAATTCACGATTGACTTCATCTACGTGCAGCCGCAGCAGCCCAAGGCCAAGGTTCGATCTCGCGTCATCACAAACCCCAAGCACATGAAGCGCCTGCTGGTGGCGATGCAGGACAATCTGGCGAAGTTCGAAGCAAAGTTTGGGGCGATCGAGCTGATCGAGACACCCAACCCGATCCACTGACGACCGGGATGGACCTGGCGACTCTCAAATCGCGGATGGCCGCCCTGGTCGCGTCATTGCAGAGCGAGATCTGCTCGGCGGTCGAGCGCCTCGATGGGCGCGGTAAATTCACCGAGGACGCCTGGACGCGAGAGGGAGGCGGCGGCGGCAAGTCGCGCATCCTCGAGAACGGCGCGGTTTTTGAGAAAGCCGGCGTCAACGTCTCCGAAGTGTACGGCGAGTTGTCCGAGACCTTTTCGCGCCGGTTGCAAGGCGAAGGTCGGCAGTTCTACGCCACTGGCGTGTCCCTCGTCTTTCATCCTCAAAGCCCAAAGGTTCCCGCCGTCCACGCCAACTTTCGGCTCATCGCCCAGGGGAAAAAGGTGTGGTTCGGCGGCGGAACCGATCTGACTCCTTACTACTTGTTCGACGAGGATGCCGTCCACTTTCACCGAACGCTGAAGGCGGTCTGCGACCGGCACGATCCAAACTATTATCCCGCCTTCAAGAAGGCGTGCGACGAGTACTTCTGGCTCAAGCATCGGGGCGAGTCGCGCGGGGTCGGCGGAATCTTCTTCGAAGACATGCGGGGGAGTCTCGAACGCGAGTTCCGCTTCGTCGAAGACTGCGCCAACTCATTCCTGCCCGCCTTTCTTCCCATTGCCGAGCGGCGAGCGAACCTACCGTTCACGGCCGACCAGCGCAGATGGCAGCAGATCCGCCGCGGCCGCTATGTGGAGTTCAATTTGCTGTACGACCGCGGGACGGTTTTCGGTTTGGAGACCGGCGGTCGCGCCGAATCCATCCTGATGTCCCTGCCCCCGCTGGTGCTGTGGGTCTACAATCATCAGCCCCCGTCCGGGAGCGAGGAGGCACGGCTGATCGAAGTGCTGCGAAATCCGCGAGATTGGGCATGACTTTGCGTGTCGCGGCCAGCGCTAGACTGTAAGCAAATCACTGCTAAGTTGGCATCCTTTGGCTACCGACGACCTCACGCTGGTCAAGCGGACCCGCGACGGCGACCAACGCGCGTTCAAGCTCCTGGTCGAAAGGTATCAGCGCAAGGTGTACTCGGTTGCGCTGGGAATGGTCCGGGACCGCGAAGAGGCGCTCGACATTTCCCAGGAAGCGTTCGCCAAGGTCTACAAGTACCTCGACCACTTCAAGGGGGATTCGAGCTTTTACACCTGGCTGTATCGGATTACCGTTAACATCTGCATCGATGTGCTGCGAAAGCGAGGCGCCGCCAAGGGGGAGCACGTCGAGCTCGACGAAACCATCCAGATGGATGCCGCCGAGGCAAACATTGGCGCCCTCGGCTCGAGGCTCGGCACCAATCCGCAGAAGAGCCTTTTGCGCAAGGAGCTGGCGGCGAAAATCGAGGAGGCGCTGCAGGAAGTTCCCGAGAAGCATCGGGCGATCCTGCTCCTTCGCGAAATCGAGGGAATGTCCTACGATGACCTCGCCCGCACCCTGGACATCCCGAAAGGAACGGTGATGTCGCGCCTGTTCCACGCGCGCGCCAAGGTCCAGAAAATTCTTAGTAAGTACCTACAGTTGGACGAGGCCAAGAGCGGCATCGGGAGCGAGTGAAATGATCTGGAATATTCCCTGCGAGCTGCCGTCGGTCGTGTTGCTGAGCGCGGTGACATCATGCCCCTGAATCCGGTTTGTGAGTCGTTCATTTCGAAGTTGTCGCCCTTGATGGACGGCGAGTTGCCTGCCGCGGAGCGGGTGCGGGTGGAAGCGCACCTTGCCTCTTGCAGCCAGTGCAGTGCGCGCGCGTCGGACTTCCGGGCCGAATCAGCGATGGTGCGCCTGGGAATGGAGCTGCTCGCCGACGAGGTCGATTTCCGAGACTTCAGCAAGAAGGTCATGGCTCGGATCGCGTCGGAGCCGGTGCCCTTGCGCGAGCGATGGAGAGTCTCGCTGCGCGAGCTGTTCACCTATCGTCGTGGGATGATGGTTTCGTTTGCAGGCGCGGCAGCTGCGCTGCTCGCCTTCGCGCCGCTGCTGCTTAGGAGTGGGGTGCCAGATGGGTACGCAAGCGAAAGGATGGCAGTGCAAGCGGTGAGCACGAACCCCGAGGCGCACGTCGCGCCGGTAGTGATGTCCGGCGACAGCGGCAACGCGATCATCTGGCTTGTCAGCCACAAACACGTGCTGGATGGGAACCCTGCGCCGCTCGAGAATCCGCAAACGGACGCGTTGGACACCGAAGCGCATCCCGAGCAACTGAAGACGAAGATGAATCAGGAGCGCCCTCGCGGAGGGGAGTTATGAGGAGCTCGGGGGGGAACAAGCTGGCGCGGATAGGCTTCATCGTCCTGCTCGCGTCGCTCCATGCGCGAGCGGCGGAGCCGCAAGTGCGCGTCACCGCGGAAGTCATCCTGGCTTCCAATAAGGGCAACACGATCGATCCGCCCGCCTTGGCCCGGATGAGGGATCAATTCACCCAGAAGGGGTTCGCCTTCACGTCCTACCGCCGCCTCTCGTCCGAGAAACTGAAGCTTCGCCGCCAGCCAGTAGAGCTCAAGTTGCCTAACCACCGCACGGCGACCTTGCACCTCGATGAGATGAAAGCCGGAACCGCGACGGTGAGGGTTGAGATTTCGAATCTGGCGAGCACCACCTTGACGATGGGTCGCGAAGGCTCCTTGTTCCAACACGCCGGCGACTACGAGGGCGGGCAATTGATTCTGGTCCTCTCGCCGGATCAGCCGTCGCAGCCCAGGCGCATCGTGAGCGGTATCCTTCGCCCGGCGGAATCGCCGGATCGAGATCCGGCTCCATTGGGTCTGCAACTTCGCGAGCCGTAGGTCTCAACTATTCGGCGTGCTGCGATCCCACTTGCGTTCAAGACGCGGTATGGTCCCGCGTTTGGGCTCCACCCTGGGAGGCAAGATGGCCATTCAAGCGCCTGTCCCCACAGCTGTGCAGAAGCTCGATGAGCTGATCTCGCGAGCAAAGGATGGCAGTAGAGCCTTCGTCCGGCTGAGCATCCGAGACCGCATCCTCCTTCTCGATGAGATGCGCGAAGGGTACCGAGCCGTTGCGGAGCAGAGCGTCGTCGCCGCTTGCCAAGCCAAGGGCATCGACCCGTCAAGCCAGCTGGCTGGAGAAGAATGGCTCGCCGGTCCGGTGATTGGCCTGCGCAACCTCCGATTGATGCAGGAGGCGCTCAAGGACATCAGCCGGGACGGAGTGCCTCGCATCGAGCGTTCGTGGGTCCGTACGCTGCCCGACGGCCGCCTCGCCGTTCAGGTGTATCCCTCCAGCGCACTGGATGCGACGCTGCTCGCCAAGCACACGGCCGAGGCTCACTTGGAGCCGGGAATTACGCAGGCGAATCTGCGCGACCACCAGGCATCGTTCTACCGGGGAGCGCACGAGGGAAAGCTTTGTGTCGTCCTTGGCGCGGGGAACGTGAACTCGATCCCGCCGACGGACGTGGCCTACAAGATGTTCGTCGAGGGGAAAGTCTGCATCCTCAAAATGAACCCGGTCAACGCGTACGTCGGTCCTTTTCTCGAGCGCGCCTTCCGGACAGCCATCGATAGAGGCTTCTTTGCCGTGGTCTATGGCGGCGTGGAAGAAGGCGAGTACTTGATCAGCCATCCGCTGGTCGACGAGGTCCACATCACCGGCTCGGACAGGACGCACGACGTCATGGTCTGGGGGCCGCCCGGTCCGGATCGCGAAGCTCGCAAGCGACGCAACGAGCCATTGCTCAAAAAGCAAATCACCTCCGAATTGGGAAACATCACCCCGGTCATCGTGGTGCCCGGGCCGTACGAGCCGGACGAGCTGCGATTCCAGTCGGCAAACATCGCGGGAATGGTTGCGAACAACGGTTCCTTCAATTGCAACGCCGCCAAGCTGCTGGTGACGCCAAGCGGATGGGAGGGGCGACAGAGATTCATCGACTCCATCGAGAAGAGCCTGGCGAAAGCCTCGCCGCGAAAGGCCTACTACCCGGGCGCGGACCAGCGTTGGAGAAAATTCACCGAAGGACGAAAAGGCCTGCGCCTGATCGGCAAGGCTAAGCCGGGTGAGCTGCCGTATGCATTGATCACCGACGTAGATCCGACGCGCGCCGAAGACCCCGTCTTCCACGAGGAGCCTTGGTGCGCCGTGCTCTCCGAGACCGCCTTGCGCGGAGCGGATCCGGTGAGCTTCCTGGAATCCGCAGTTCGGTTTACCAACGAGAACGTTTGGGGAACGCTGTGCGCGACGATCATTGTCCACCCCAAGTCGCTCAAGGATCCAGCGGTGCAGCGCGCGGTGGAAAAAGCGATTGACGACCTTCGCTATGGCACCGTTGCCTTGAATACGTGGGCGGCGGCGGTGTTCGCTTTTGGCACGGCCCCTTGGGGGGCCTATCCGGGCTCGAGCTTGCAGGACATTCAGAGCGGAAGAGGTTGGGTCCACAACAGCCTCATGCTCGAGGGAATCCAGAAGTGCGTTCTGCGCGCGCCGCTCAAGAGCTTTCCGATCTCGCCGTGGTTCCCCGGCCACCGCACCCTGCTGCAGGTCGCGCGGCGACTGGTTGATTTCGAGATGGACCCGAGCTGGCTGAAGGTGCCCGGCATCGCGTCGGCCGCAATCCGAGGTTGAAGCGATGGCGCGCTCGCGCTCGACCGGCACCAAGGCGCGACTGTTTGCTCCCAGCGGCCGAGGCGAAGTGGAGATCGTCGGTACCCGTGGTGCCAGCCTGAGGGACCTCTACCATCATCTGATCGGCGCATCGTGGTGGAACGTGATCGGCCTTCTTGCATTGGGATTTTTCGCCGCCAACGTCATCTTCGCACTGGGGTACCTCGCCGTCGACGGAATCGCCGGCGCTCGACCCGGCTCGTTCTTCGATGCGTTTTTCTTCAGCGTGCAGACGATGGGTACCATCGGCTACGGCACGATGAGTCCCAAGAATTTCTCCGGCAACCTGCTGGTGACCCTGGAGGCGATGACCGGTCTGCTCGGGCTTGCCGTGGCGACGGGGCTCGTCTTCGCGAAGTTTTCCAAACCCAGGGCGCGGGTGATGTTCAGCCGCTTTGCGATCATCGCTCAGCGGGACGGGATGCCCACGCTGATGTTCCGCATGGCCAACGAGCGCGCCAATTACATCGCCGAGGCGCGGCTCGCAGTGGTGCTGCTGCGCACCGAAACAACGATCGAGGGAGAGTCTCTGCGCAAGCTTCACGATCTCCATCTGGTCCGCAGCCGCTCTCCGGCTTTCGTGCTGTCGTGGACAGCCCTTCACCCGCTCACCAAGGAGAGCCCGCTCCACGGAGCGACCCCCGAGAAGCTGAAGGAAACGGATAGCGAAATCGTGGTGACGCTGACCGGCATCGACGAAACGCTGTCGCAGACCATCCATGCCCGGCACTCGTATTTGGCTTCGGAGATCATCTTCAACGCCCGCTTCGCGGATATCATTTCGATGCTGCCCAACGGTCGTCGAAGAGTGGACTATTCGCGCTTCCACGAGGTGATTCCGATCGAGGCACCCAAGGCCGCCGCCGCACGCGCGAGCAGCTGAGGCGGACGAGGGCTAGCGGACAGTGACCTGCAAGTGGGCCGCGCTGTAATCGGCGACATCGATCGCGCACTCGACGCCGTCAATGCTCACGCGCGCCAGCTGCAGCTTCGCGGTGTGCGCCCCCGCGGCGAGGCTCGGAGGCGGCGCGCGCTGTAGAACGGTGAACGCGGACCATTGACTGACGTATGCCGAAACGAGCCGGTCGCCGTTGATCAAGTCGCTGCTGAGAGAAGCGCCATCGATGAGGAATCGAAGTGCGCAGATGGCGCTGCTGCCGGAAGTAACCACCTGAGCGGCGACTGATCCAGCCGCCAGTAAGTCGACGGTCGATCCGGCCGCGGTCGTGAAATTCGCGGAACTGCCGGCGATGTCAATCCAGGTGTTGACCGTGGTAGTCGCCGCAGGGCTCGACTGCACCGAGTAGTACGCTGTCGAACCGGGACCTGTCGGCCCAACGTCGCCGCGCGGGCCTGGCGGCCCAGCATCTCCCTGAGGCCCGGCCGAGCCTGGTATTCCCACGGATTGTGAGCAGGCGGCCAGGAGAAGAACGGGACAAAGGATCATCGAACGGCGCGACGAACAGCTCGGATGTGACGCCATTGCGGCGAAATCCTAAACCGGAATTCCCCGCGCGACACTCCCACACCACCGCACGCGAGGAGCCGAACATCCTCTCTGAAAGCTCTTCACCGGGCTGCGGCCAGGTTGTCGCGTACGGTCGCTTGCCCGGCGGCGGGCAGCTATCCTCGCGGGCGCTCCGTAGACGAGATCTCTCGGACGCCGTCCTTGTCGATGGTCAAGAAGAAGAGCGGCTTCTCCGCTTCGCGACGGTCGTTGATCGTCGTTCGCCCGGTCGCGCCCTCGAAATTCTTCATCGTGGCCAAATGCTCTCGCAGCTCCGACCGGCTCCTTGGAGCGGCGGACTCGATCACCTTGCGGATCATCCCGGCGGAATCAAACCCCGTGGCCTCCAACAAGCCGGGGGGCTCGTCGTCCTTGTAGGCCGACCGATATTTGGCGACGAACTTCTGCGTCGCCGGTCGGGTCGATTCGGCATAAAACCCGTCCACGTATACCGAGCACATCACGAACTTTCCGCCGCGCTCCACCAACTCCGGCACGCCATTGCGGCCTTTCCTCGAGCTCCACTGAGCCGAGCCAAGGAGGGTGACGGTCTGCAGATCTTTTCGCCCGGTGGTCTTCTTGATTTTGTCGAGGTCCTTTGGGTCGCAAGCGTTCGTGATGACGTCCTCCACCGCCAGTGCCGGGGCAATCAACCCCACCGTCGTCCAGGCATCGGGGATGAATAGCGCTTCGAAATCGATGATCGGGGTGAGCGATGAGCGGAGCTTTTCCAGCGCCTTGCGTTTGCGGAAGGAGTCGGAGGTGCCGGTGGAGATCTCCTTCACTCTTTCCAGATAGTCCGTTCGATCGTCGAGGTAATAGCGTCCGACCAGCTTTTTCACTTCGGCGGTGAAAGTCTTTTGATCGTAGGCGTATCGCTCGGCGCCGCGAATCTGCCCGCCATTCTCGACGACGCGATCCCAAAACTGATTAGCCAGATCGACGCCGTACGGAACATTCGGGTAGAGAACCGCGAAGCTCTTGTAGCCCAACACCTTGGTCGCGTATTGCGCCAGCGCATCGGCTTGCGCCGCATCGGTCAACATATTGCGGAACACGTTGGGCCCGAAGTCGGTGATCTTGCCCGCGCGCGTCAAGGTGAGGATTGGAACCTGGAGCTCGTCGGCCACCAGCGCGGCGCGCTTGGATTCCTCGGGCAACAGCGGGCCGAGAATGGCAATCGCTCCATCGTCGAACGTCAGCTCCTCCACTGCTTTTCCCGCCAGCGCCGGATCGCCTTTGCTGTCCTTGACCACCAGCTCGAGATCGCTGCCTTGGAAGGCGA
The DNA here is from genome assembly GCA_035262305.1 of Myxococcaceae bacterium. Taxonomy (GTDB): domain Bacteria; phylum Myxococcota; class Myxococcia; order Myxococcales; family Myxococcaceae; genus DATFTC01. Next base: position 86,956 of record DATFTC010000263.1, read on the forward strand.
GCCGAATTCCGCGCATCACCGCTTCGCCCCACTGCTTGTACTGGCCGCTGAGCTGCAAAATGACGCCGACCACTTTCGGCCGGGCTTCGCTGCGGCGGTGCGCGCGCGCGAGGAGCTCTTGCGCTTGCTGCGCAAACGGGTGCTGAGGCGCCTGGCGCAAAAAGCTCTGCAGCGTCTCCTCGAGATGCGGCCAGTCGCGCAGGTGATAATAAATCTTCGCCAGCTTGAAGACGAGGATTGGCCATGCCGGGCTCGAGCTGGGAACGGTTTGTGCCGCGGCGGCGATCTCGGTGAAGCCGGCCTTGCCTTCCACCAGGGCGGTGAGGCGGTCTAAGGCCGCCTGCTGGTCCTGCGGAGTCTTCGCATCGTCGAGCAGCTTGAGCGCGATGCGAAGCGAATCGCCATACAGCTGTGCGCCTTCGGCGGCGCGCTGCGCGCCTTCGAGGGCCTGCTTCGCGTCCTCTGCGGGCAGGCGAGGCGCCACGGTGGAAAGAGTCTGGTACGCATCGCGATAAGCGTGCACTTCCAGCGCGGACAGCCCAAGCTTGAGCTTCGCATCCTGCGCCTTGTCGAACAGCGGGTTCTCGTAGAGCAGCTGGTTGAAGGATTTTCGCGCGGTGGAGTAGTCGCCCGACTCGTATGCCAAAACCCCCGCCCGATACAGCGCCTCCTGTGCGGCGGTGGTTTCGGGGTGCGTCTTGGCGACGATTAGGTAGGCTTCGATGGCCTTCGGCTTTGGGCTCGCCTGTGCGACTTGGCTCGCCTTCTTGAGCGCTTCGTCCGCGGCCGGATCTTTTTTCGGCTGGTAGCGCTGCCTTTCGCGCTCGCCGCTCACGCCTTCCGAAGAATGCGCGCATCCAACCAGGAAGCAAACTGCTGCGGTGCAGATGAGGAGCGGAGCGCGCCGCTTGTTGGGGCTCGGCATCGAGATCGGATCCTTAGCCGAACAGCTCTCGGACTTTCTCAAAAAAGCTCTTCGACTGGGGATGAGTCTCCTCGCCCGAGATGGCGGCGAACTTCTCGAGTAGATCGCGCTGCTCGCGGTTCAGCTCGGTCGGCGTCTCGACCACCACCCGCACGTGCTGATCGCCGCGTCCGTTGGAATGCAGCCGTGGGATGCCTTTGCCTTTCAACCGGAATACCTTTCCGCTCTGCGTCCCGGCCGGAATCCTCATCTTCACTTTGCCATCGAGCGTTGGCACGTCGATATTTGCCCCGAGCGCTGCCTGAGCGAAGGAGATCGGCACCTCGCAAAGCACCTCGGTGTCCTCACGAACGAAAATCGGGTGCTCCTTGACGTGGATGACGACGTAGAGATCTCCGGGCCCGCCGCCGCGCTCTCCAGGCTCGCCCTCGCCCGCGAGTCGAACTCGAGTGCCGGTGTCGACGCCCGCGGGAATCTTCACCCGCAGCTGTGACTCTGCAGGGTAGTTTCCAGCGCCGCCGCACCGCGAGCACGGATCGGCAATGACTTGGCCGCTGCCGCCGCACTGATTGCACGGGCGAGAGACCGAGAAGAATCCCTGCGTGAATCGAAGCTCCCCCGCGCCACCGCAGGTGGGGCATCGCCGAGGAGAGCCGCTTTTCGAGCCCGTCCCACTGCACGCCTCGCAGCGCTTCGGCTTGGGAATCTTGACCGCCACCTCAGAACCGAAGGCGGCTTCTTCGAAGGAGATCTCGAGGTTATAGCGAAGGTCGGCCCCCCGGCTCCGGCCGCCCGACCGGCGTCCACCGCCGAAGATTTCGCCGAAGATGTCGCCGAAGATGTCGTTGATGGCGGTTCCCGAAAACCCACCGGCAAAGCCGTCGAAGAGGTTCTCGGCATGGCCAAATCGGTCGTACTTGGCCCGCTTGTCGGGGTGGGAAAGGATCTCGTACGCTTCCGATGCTTCCTTGAACTTCTCTTCAGCCTCTTTGTTGCCGGGATTTCGATCGGGATGGTACTGGAGGGCGACCTTTCGGTATGCGCTCTTGAGCTCCTGCGCGGTGGCCTGCCGGGCAACGCCCAACACCTCGTAGTAGTCTCGCTTCTGCCCCGCGACCGCCATCTATTCTAAGTCCTTGTCGTGCTTGCTCATTCCCTTATCAACTCGGCCAGCAGTGAAAGAACTATAACTCACGTCGGCGCACCCGCAATCGAGCTACAACCCGCAATGAGCCGCGCATGACTACTCCTGCCCCGCCGCGCTCCTTAACTGGCTTGCGTATCTACAGGCGGCTGCTCGGCTACGCCCGACCGCAGCGCGTGGCGATTGGGTGCGCGATCGGCGCGGCCGGGCTCTCAGCCGCGGCCGCCGCGCTGTACGCTTACTTGATTGGTCCGCTCCTCAGAGCGGTATTGATCAAAGCGCCCGCGCAGGTCGCCGGTTTCGAGATCGAACAGAGCCACCTGGGCTTCGCAATGCCGGCGGCGCTGGTTGCCATCGCGACACTCAAGGCCGGTGCGCAGTTCATCCAGAACGGCCTGATGCAAGGCGCTGGGCAACAGGTGATGGCCCGTTTGCGGCGAGACCTCTACGGACACCTGCTGCAGCTGCCTCCTGCGTTTTTCGAGCAGAGGCACTCGGGGGAGCTGCTCTCGCGTTTCACCTCGGATGTGGCGCAGGTGGAATTCGCAGCAACCCAGGCGCTCAGCTCCTACGTGAAGGACCTTCTGCAGCTTGCGGCGCTGCTGATTTTCTGCTTGGCGCTTGACGCGCGTCTCTTTTTGGTTGCCTTTCTGTTGCTGCCCGCCGCCGCCTTCGCGGTGGCGCACTTCGCCCAGCACCTGCGAAACATCACTTCTCATACCCAAGCCAGGCTTGGAAGGTTGACCGAGCTTCTCGCTGAGCAGCTTCAGAATCTCGCCGTCGTGCAAGCGTATCGCGCCTTCGCCCAAAGCCTTGCCCAACTCGACCGCGAGCAAACTGCTTATCTGGCCGTGATGCGGCGCTCTTTGTTGCTGCGCGGAGTATTTACCCCCGCGCTGGAGATCCTTGGAATCGCGGGCATCGCCTTCGTCGTCGGCGCCGGCACGCGCGCGGTATCGGCGGAGCCTCAACTGGCTGCCAAGCTGCTCTCTTTTGTGGCGGCCGCATTGCTGATGTATCAGCCGCTCAAGTCTGTCAGCGGCACCTTCGCTTCGATGGTGCAGGGCATCGGCGCCGCGGAGCGCCTTTTCGAAATCGCCGATCAGACGCCACCTCGGCAAGAAGGCTTGGAGGCGTTGCCTATTAATCGAGAGGTGAGATTTGAGCAGGTGCGGGCTTCCTATGACGGCATTCGGGAAGCGCTGCGCGGGGTCTCGTGCTCGATTCCTGTCGGCTCTCGCGTCGCACTCGTTGGCCCCTCGGGCGCGGGCAAGACAACGCTGTTCTCCATCCTCCTTAAGTTTCTTACCCCGAGCGCCGGGCGAGTGAGATGGGATGGCATCGAGCTGAGCACGATCCGACCAGACTCGCTGCGCGATCAAATGGCCTGGGTACCGCAGGAGCCGTTGCTCTTCTCCGGGACCGTCCGGCACAACCTACTCTTTGGACGACCAGATGCCACGGATTTGGAAATGTGGGAAGCGCTGCGGCAAGCGCATGCGGAAGACTTCGTGCGCTCGTTCCCATCCGGGCTCGAAGAGCCGATCGGCGAGCGAGGCGCAATGCTCTCCGGCGGCGAGCGGCAGCGGCTGGTGCTCGCCCGCGCTTTTCTGAGGCGTCCCTCTTTGCTCCTGCTCGATGAGCCCACCAGCGCACTCGACGCGGTTGCCGAACGCGAGGTCCAAGCGGGCCTGGCCGAGCTGATGCGCGGAAGGACTACGGTGGTGATCGCCCACCGGCTGGCCACTGTCCGCAGCGCCGATGTCATCTACGTGCTCGAGCAAGGCGCAATCGTGGAGAGCGGCACGCACGAAGAGCTCGTCGCTTCGCAGGGCCGCTACGCAAGTCTTTTGCAGCAGGGCGAAATGGCGTAAGAGGCAAGCGCTTGTCGATCATGGCGTCGCGCTCAATTTCCATCGGGCAAGCGTTTTTCCGTTGGAGAGGGTGGCTGCCGTCGCCGGTGATCGCGCTGCTGCTCGTCGTGGCCGCTCGAGCTGCGCCCTTTCCGGGGCTGGGCGGCGAAGGGGTGGATCGAGCGCTGAAAGCGCTGGGAGTGGCCCTCGCGTTGGCCGGCGAGGCGCTGCGCTTCTATACGCTCGGGATGGTCCCGGAAGGCACCAGCGGGCAGGGCTATGCCCTGGAGGCGGCCGAGCTCAATGTCCGCGGACCCTACGCGCACGTTCGCAATCCGCTCTATTTGGGAAACCTGGGAATCTGCGCCGGCCTCTTGTTGGTGGCGAACAACGCGTGGGCCTATGCGATTGGCTTCGGCTTTTTCTTCGCTGAGTACTGTTTCATCATCCGAGCCGAGGAGAGCTTCCTGCGGCAGAAGTATGGCCGACAATACGAACAGTACGCCTCGAAAGTTCCGCGATGGGTTCCGCGCCTGACTCCCGCGTATACGGGAACGCTTAGATCGAAGATCGCTTGGGCTCGCGCGCTGAAGAAGGAGCACAATCCATTCGCCGCGTGGGCATCGGCCATGCTCCTGCTCCTCGGGTGGCAATGGTATCGGCGCCACGCGTTGACACCCGCGGTTTTGGCGCTGCTCGCCTGTTTTCAGCTCGCGGTGTTGCTGATTTTTTTTGGTGTGAAGGCGTACAAGCGAGGCTGGTTTCGGTCGCGATAGTCTTCAGCTGCACCATTACTTCGGGATGTTCAAGGCGTACAGCCGCTTGCCTCCGGGGACCGCGATTCGCAGCAGCACGACCGAACTGGGCTTTGCGCTGCGCAGCACATTCTTCAGGTCCGCGGCGCTCCTGATCGGCTTTCCGCTGGCCTCGAGGATTATCATTCCGGGGGCCAGACCGGCCGCGTCGGCAGCAGAGCCAGGAACGACGTCGCTGATCAGCGCACCGTGGGCGGGCAGATTGCGTGCTTGAGCAAATGCAGGATCTACATCTTGGATCTGCAGCCCGATTCGCGCTTGGCGATTTTCATCTGACTCTTCCGAGCCGCCGACGCCTTCGAGGTCAGGCCGCGTCCCCAAGACGACCTTCACTTCTTGCTTCTGGGTTGCGCGATAAAACGTGAGCGCCACTGCGGTGCCTGGCGACTTGAGGGCAACGATGCGGGTCAATGCGCTCGATGAGGGTATCGGCTGACCATCAAGGGCGGTGATGACATCGTCAGGTTTGAATCCGGCTCTTTGGGCAGGCGTTCCCTCGTTCACCTCGACGACAACGGCTCCTTCGCGCACTGGCACGCCGAGGGCCTTCGCCAGATCGGGGTCCAGATCCTGGGCGCCGATGCCCAACCAACCGCGCGTCACGTGCCCCTTCTTCTCGAGCTGCGGCAGCAATTCCTTGGCGATGTTGGAGGGAACCGCAAATCCAATCCCGCTCCCTCCGCCGATGATGGCAGTGTTGATTCCCACCACCTCGCCGCGAACGTTGAACAGCGGCCCGCCGGAATTGCCGGGATTGATCGCCGCGTCGGTCTGCAGAAAATCATCGTACGGACCGGCGCCGATGACTCGGTCCTTGGCGGAGAGGATTCCGGCGCTCACGCTGGAGGTCAGCCCGAATGGATTTCCAATCGCCAGTACCCAATCGCCAACGCGCAGCGCATTTGAATCGCCCAGGTGAACCACCGGTAGGTTTTTAATCTCGTCGCCCTTGAACTTGATCACCGCCACATCGGTGAGGGGATCCCGTCCGAGCACCTCGGCATCGAAGCTCCGCCCGTCGTTCAGCCGCACCCGAATCGCGATTGCCCCTTGAACGACGTGGTTGTTGGTCAACGCAACACCGCTTGGATCGATGATGAACCCCGATCCAAGTCCGGCTCGAATCTGACCTCGCGGCTGACTTTGAGGCCGGCCCGGGCGCGAAAAGAAGCGATCGAAGAAATCCCGCAAGGGATCCGGGCCGGAAGTGGCGACTGGCTCGCGAGATTGCGCCCGCACCTCCACATTGATGACCGCCCCTTTCACCGACTCCACCAACGGCGCGAACGATGGAAGCGCCGACATCGAGCGCGTCTCCACGGGCCCCGCGGGAGCGGGTGTCTCCGCGGGCGATTGGACCGGCGATTGCGGCGGCGAAACCTCCTTCACACTGGGCCGGGCGGCAGCCGCGATCGGCTCGGAGGTCGACTTGCTGCACGCGAGTGCACCCGCCAACCCGACGAACAACACAGAGAGCTTCGTGGAAGTCTGGGTAGTCATGGCTAGCAAGGTAACCGGCCTGGCAGATTCATCAACGCCGTCAGTTGACTTGCTGTCTCGAGACGTTCACCCCCTCACCCTGCGGATTCTCGCTCCTGCCGCTCCTTTGGATTGCTGTTCCAATGAAAGTCCGGTGGGACGCGACCCCCGCCCAGGTTGCCGAAACCGACCCAGTCATTGTCCGGGAACTCGGGCGTCCAATGCCCCGTTCGATCGGGCTCTCGAGTAATCTTCGGGCGCTGCCTCGGCAGAGCGAACGGGTTTCTTCTCTCGGGCATGGCTCCCCTTGCGTGCGGCAGCACTAACCGCCAAAGGCTAAATATGCCGCGCCCGCCGCTGGCCCGCTACACCCGTGTTGTCCAGCTGGGAAATCTGCTCCAGAAGCTTGACAAAGGAGGAAGAGATCGGCTCCAACTCTCATTGGGGAATAGTTCGAGATCGCCTGGTAGGGTTCCTCTAGGAACAGGCACTGTCTGATGCCGGTTCGATTGGCCAGGTAAGACGAGGTGCCTGCGCGCTCTCTACGGCGTCGCGGACGAAATGATTCCTACGAGGGAGCCGAGGTATGGCCAAAGACAAGGACGATCAAGACGGCGGAGGGTTCACCGGTAAACGAAACAAGAGCTGGCGAGAGATCGATGCTCTTCGCGGCAAGAGCAAGTATCACTCGCGCCATGAGGATGCGACGCAGCAGCGAATTGAGCGCAGCGCCAGCTATTCGCGTTACAAAGCCGCGGCGAATGCGCTCTTCACCGGAGGCGAGTTGCCCGAAGCGCTCGCAAAGACCTTCGATCCCGAGGGCAAGCGCAAGGCGCAAAAGGAGGCAATGCTTCAGCTGCGCGAGCTCCCCGACCGAAAGGCATGGGTCGCGGGAGTGGTGGAGTACATTGAGAAGTACCCTGAGCTGCCGGACGACGCTTATTTTCTGGACTCGTTGCTCGATCACCCCCGGGAGCGCATCGTCGATAACGCGCTTGCCAAGCTGGAGGCGATGCAGCAGGAGGGCAAGCTGAAATCCAAGGTGCCCAAGAGCTTGGACCAACGGCTCAAAGCAATCGAGCTCACTTCTACAGACCCCGAGCTTCAGAGCCGAGCCAAGTCGCTGCGAGAAAAAATTCGGCTTTAGAAGAATGTCGTTCGTCGACATCCCTGCTGTGCACGGTCGCCTCGAGGGATTCCTCTGGGCGGTGGAGTCGCCGCGGGCTGCCGCCGTGGTTTGCCATCCTCACCCGCAGCACGGCGGCACGATGCACAATCACGTGACCTATCGAATCGCGCGAGCTTTTCGCGATCAGCAGGTCGCCGCGCTTCGGTTCAACTTTCGCGGGGTCGGCAGGTCTACCGGCACCTACGGCGAAGGAACGGGCGAGCTGGAAGATGCGCGCAGCGCGCTGGACTTTCTAGAAAAGCAGTATGCAGGCATTCCACTTTTTGGAGCGGGCTTCTCATTCGGAGGGCGAATTGCGCTCCAACTCGCGGCTGCCGAGCCGCGGTTGGTGAAGGTGCTCGCGGCCGGGTTGGCCGTCGCTCTGTACGACTACCGCTTCGTTAAGCGGCTGCACAAACCCATCGCGTTCATCCAATCCGAAAAGGACGAGTATGGCGCGCTTTCGGAAGTGGAAGCACTGGTCGCCCAAGTCCCTCCGCCGCGGGAATTGTTCGTCGTGCCTGGGTCGGACCACCTGTGCACCGGCCGTCTCAAGGAGCTGGAGGAGGTGGCTTCCCGCGCGGTCCGCTGGTTGCTATCCGTTGATTACGAATCCGCACAGAGAGTCGATCGCCAGTCCTAAGCCCTCCAGCGCACGGAGAAGACTTTCGTAATAGGCGTCGGCGACCTTCTGCTGTGCCGCGATCTCCTTTTGCGACGCTCCCTGATGCTTCAAGGTGAGCGCAAGCCTACGAAGCGCTTCCCTGCGCTCACGCTCGATCGCCGCGCGCGCCGCGCGCGCGGTTTCAGTCGCTCGGAGGCGAGCGGCAGCGGTCGCCGCCTCGGCCGCGGGATCGACAAATGTCGACAGCCCCGGAAACGCCGCCCGCATCTCGTCACCTCTCAGCGGCCGCCCCTCGTGGCGTAGCGCGTTGAGGAGAGAGAAGTCTACCGGTGAACCCTTGGCATCCTCCCGGATGGGAACGTGTATCAGCCAGCTCTTGACGAATCGCGACAGCTGCCGGGAAGGCACGCGCGCGCCCGGTGAGGTGTCTTCCGGCTCGGGAGCCTGAAGGTGAAAGAAGAACTCCAACCCCTTTGCCTTCTTCAAACCCCGCTCCTGGATCGCTCGCAAGCCGCTGCGGCCAAAGGGGCCATCGCGAAGGAAGCCGAACAACGCCTCGACAATCGGATGACCGGTGGCGAAGTACTCGATCTCCTCTTGCTCCAACGCGGTGTCGCGCCAGAACGTTCCGAGCACCACTTTGTCTTCGGCGAGGGAGATGCCGGGCAGCGCCTCGACAGTGAGCTCTCGCCCCAGATCGAACGCGACCTGGAACGCCTCCACTTGCTCCTCGACGTCAACCCCGATGCCGACTTTCCGCGCCAGCTCCGTCACCGTTTCTTCCAGCCGCTCGTCGAGGTCCCGAGCGACTGCCCACACCCCGTCTTCGAGAGAAGTCTCGACGTCCCTTTTCAGGCCCAGCCGATCTCCGGCGCGCTCCAGCAGCGCCTCCGCACCTTGGCGGTCAAAGCTTCGCACGTCCAGAAGCGGATCGTAGGCTCGACGGATGGAGTCGCGCGTCTGCGCCACTCGTTCTCGAAGCGATCGAGCGTATTCCACGCGCTCCGCCGACGAAAGCAGCGCAAGCTCGGTGAGCCGTGGCTCGACCTCTTCCAGCAGCGCGTCGAGTCCGCCGACCGTCTCTCCGAAGACGCCGACCGCGTCTGCGAGCAAAAAAAGCACGTCCGAGGAGATCGTTCCCACCGGATCGAACGCGTGAATCTGCACCGCGTGAGATTGCCCGATTCGATCCAAGCGGCCGATCCGCTGCTCCATTACCGCCGGGCTCCACGGCAGATCGTAGTTGACCAGGTGATGCGCGAATTGAAAATTTCGTCCTTCTCCGCCGACCTCAGTCGAGATCAGCACCCGGGGACCATCCGGATCCCTGAATCGCGCGACCTGGCGGTCTCGTTCCAGCAGGGGTAGATCGCCGTGATAGGCTAGGGGCTCGATCCGCTCTTTGAGCAGCTCCTGCAGCAGCCAGTCGAGCGTCTCCTTGGCCTCGGTGAAGACCAACACTTTGGCGCGGGGCTCGGAAGTCCAGATGCCGTGCAATACGCTGAGGAAGGTCATCAGCTTCGCATCGCGCGAGGGCAGTTTCACCTCGCTCGCCAAAGGCGCGAGCTCCTTGGATCCGCGGATCGCCGCTCGAAATGCGGCGGGCGAGGATTCCAGCCGGCGCAGCAGCCCGGTGAGCGCGGCTCCGTGAAGGCGATCTGCCGATGCCACGCGCGACAGCGCTGCCTCTCGCATCTTGCGCTCTTCAGCTGGCACCTCGAAGCGATGGCGGTGGAGTTGCCGCTCGGCGAACCCACCGACGATGGCTCGGCGGTTCCGAATCAAGTGCTCCGAGAGGCTGTAGGTTTCGGAAAGGTGCGCGAGCAATGCTTCGCGGCTGGTCAGCGCGGCAAGCTCTTCGTCCGCGGGAAACCGCTTCGCCAGCTTCTGCGCCGTCGGTCGCGGGTTGGAGCCTGCGATCAGCCCTCGAACGACGCTGGAGAGCTCCTCCTGGCGAGCCAGCCGCTCTTCGAACTGCTTAAGCGTTGGGGCGGTCGCCGGATCGATGAGGGTGAGGAGCCGATGGTACTCGCTCGGGTCCAGCTGCATCGGAGTGGCAGTCAGCAGCAAAAGGCCCCAACTGTTGGCGGCGAGCGCCTTTGCTACCTCAAACGCGCGGTCTGACTTGAGGTGGTGCGCCTCGTCAAAAACAATCAAATCCCAGAACGCTTCCCGCTTCGACGCCTGCTCGTGATGCTCGTCGGTTCGCGACAACATCTCCAGGCTGGTGACCACGGTGTGAAACCTCGCCCAAGGCGAAACGGTTGGCTCCTCTTTGATTGACGAAGCGTACCGATCGGCATCGAGCAGCGTGAACAGTTGGCTGAACTTGTGGAACATCTCCGCCAGCCACTGCACCGTGAGATGGCTGGGCGCGACCACCAGCACGCGGCGCGCCAGACCGGAGAGGCGCAGCGCCGAGTAAATCATTCCGGCTTCGATCGTCTTTCCCAGCCCGACCTCATCGGCGAGGATGAAGCGCGGGCGCGGCGAGGATAACACGCGCTGAACCACGCCGATCTGATGCGGCTTGACCATTACTCGCGAGGCGAACAGCGCGCCAAGCGCGTCGCACCGCCGCTCGTCATCCAAGAGCAGCGCCTGCCGGCGAAGCAGGAAATTCCGAGCGTCGCCCGCACGGAACTCGCGCAGCATCGTCAGCGCGTCCGGCTTGGGTGCGACGGCCCGGAGCTCGGATTCGGGCCATTCCGCTTCGCTGCCGTCCTCGAAGCGGATGACGTAGCGCCGAAGACCTCGCCCTCCCTCCACCTCGCCAGCGATTACCGCCGCCCGGCATTGACCGGTGTGCACCGAGTCGCCCGGGCGAAGTTGATGAGGTTGTAGAATGCCTTGCTTGGTGGAGACGAAAATCGGACCGCCCTCCCGCGCGGGAAACAATACGCGCCCCCTGGTGCCGGCCTCCTCCAGCGAGATCAAATGGCCGATGCCCCACTCCGGTTGGGGCAGGTAACGCACCTTCATACCTTCGGTCAGCTTCGCCATCGCCTACGCCATAACCTGCGCGCGCCGAGCGACGCCATCGGAATGTTCGGCGGCAAAGAAATGCAAGCGGCTGGGCAGACAGCCTCGAGGATGAGCGCGTTGTTGGCTACCTAAGCGCCGCGCCGCGATCGCGCGTCGCTTTTTCCATCCCGAGTCGCCCGCTTTTCTACCCCAGGTCCAGATTCGAAAGCTCAGCGTCGGCCAAGGCTCGGTTCCTGGAGGCGAAGGAAGGCCCAGGTGGTGGTGGTGAAGTAGGCCGGCGGATTTGACACTTTTCTGCGGCGATTGGCCCGCGGAGCTTGGGTTCGCCAGGGCGGTCGCGACCTTCTGAAAAATCGTCGCTTTCCGGCGCTCTTCATGGTACGGACTGAGGCCTTCCAGCCCACAATGGCATGGAAGCGAGGCCGTGCTGAAGCGTCCGCGAAGGCCTGACCTCTTCGCTGGCGGCCAACCCCTCGTCAATAGAATCGTTCCGAAGTCATCCATCGCTTCGGTTAGGTTCGTTTGTCAGGAGTTGCGTAACATGATCCAGACCTTTCCCGCGAAGCAGAGGGCGCAGCCCGCCGTATTCTGCCGGCGTCACCTCTTCGGCCGAGCTGCCGCGTTGCTGTCCTTGGCCTGGTGCGCCACCGCTCGAGCGAGCGAAGCGAACTTGGTCTTACCCGACCTGTCTTCGGTTCCACTGTTTGGGCAGACGAACGGCCGCACGCTGCTGATCGCGGGAATCGTCATTTGCGTTTTCGGGCTGCTGTTCGGCCTGTGGCAGTACACGAAGCTGAAGCGGATGCCTGTTCATCGAGCCATGCTCGAGATTTCGGAGCTGATCTACGCAACCTGTAAGACGTATCTCATCACTCAGGGCAAGTTCATCCTCATCCTCGAAGCCTGCATCGGGACGATCATGGTCGTCTACTTCGGCGTGCTGAGGCATTTGCCTGCCGGGACAGTGGCGATCATCCTCCTCGCTAGCCTGGTTGGCATCGGCGGGAGCTATGGGGTCGCCTGGTTCGGGATTCGCGTCAATACCTTCGCAAACTCCCGAACCGCGTTTGCCAGTCTTGCTGGAAAACCGTTCCCCGTTTACGCCATTCCCCTCAGAGCAGGGATGAGCATCGGGATGATGCTGATCAGCACCGAGCTTTTCTTGATGCTGGTCATTCTCCTGTTCATTCCCGGAAATCTCGCCGGTCCATGCTTCATTGGCTTTGCGATCGGCGAGTCGCTCGGAGCGGCAGCGCTTCGAATCGCGGGCGGGATATTCACCAAGATCGCTGACATTGGCTCGGACCTGATGAAGATTGTCTTCAAGATCAAGGAGGACGATGCGAGAAACCCAGGCGTGATCGCCGACTGCACCGGCGACAACGCGGGCGACTCAGTGGGCCCGACCGCCGATGGATTCGAGACCTACGGCGTCACTGGCGTGGCGCTGATTACCTTCATCATTCTCGCCGTGCCCAATCCAGCGATTCAGGTCCAACTGCTGGTCTGGCTCTTCATAATGCGCCTGATGATGGTGATCTCCAGCTTCATCTCGTACACGGTCAACGAAGCGGTGCAGAAGGCCCGGTACGGCAGCGCGGAGAAAATGAACTTCGAAGCACCCCTGACCAGTCTGGTTTGGCTGACGTCGTTTGTCTCAGTCGGGATGACGTATCTGATTTCGTACCTGTTGCTGCAGCACCTGGGGGACGGGACGCTGTGGTGGAAGCTGTCGACCATTATCAGCTGCGGCACCATTGCCGGCGCGGTGATTCCCGAAGTCACCAAGGTCTTCACTTCTACAGGATCGGCCCACGTCCGCGAGGTGCTCACCGCCTCGGAGGAGGGAGGCGCATCGCTGAACGTCATCTCCGGCCTGGTGGCGGGCAACTTCAGCGCCTACTGGATGGGAATCGTGATCGTCTTCTTGATGGGCGTCGCCTTCGTGGTGAGCACCTTTGGGCTAGGGCAACTGATGCTGGCGCCCGCGGTGTTCTCCTTCGGGCTGGTTGCTTTCGGCTTCCTGGGAATGGGTCCGGTTACGATTGCCGTCGACTCCTACGGCCCGGTAACCGACAACGCGCAGTCGATCTACGAGCTGTCGCTGATCGAAAACGTCCCCAACGTGAAGGGGGAGGTTCGCAAGGATTTCGGTTTCGAGCCCAGTTTCGACAAGAGCAAGCTGTTGCTCGAAGAGAACGACGGTGCGGGCAACACCTTTAAGGCGACGGCGAAGCCAGTGCTGATTGGAACCGCGGTGGTAGGCGCGACGACGATGATCTTTTCAATCATCATGTTGCTCACCGAGGGGCTGTCCACCAAGCTGGACAAGCTCTCGCTGTTGAATGCGCCCTTCCTGCTCGGCTTGGTGACCGGCGGCGCCGTGATCTTCTGGTTCGCTGGCGCCTCGATGCAGGCCGTTTCGACCGGCGCCTACCGCGCGGTGGAATTCATCAAAGCGAACATCCGGCTGGAGGGCGTGGAGAAGGCGTCGGTGAAGGACAGCCAACGCGTGGTGGAGATCTGCACCCAATACGCTCAGCGAGGCACGTTCAACATCTTCCTCGTGATCTTCTTCAGCACCCTCGCATTCGCTTGTCTTCAGCCGTTCTTCTTCATTGGGTACCTGATCTCGATCGCCATCTTCGGACTCTATGAAGCCATCTTCATGGCCAATGCCGGCGGCGCCTGGGACAATGCGAAAAAGCTGGTCGAAGTTGAGCTGAAGCAAAAAGGCACGCCGCTGCACGATGCCACTGTGGTTGGTGACACCGTCGGCGATCCGTTCAAGGATACTTCGTCCGTTGCGATGAACCCGATCATCAAGTTCACCACTCTGTTCGGCTTGCTCGCCGTCGAGATGGCAATCGAGCTCGACCGAAGCGTCAGTCTGATTCTTGCCGCGGTGTTCTTCGCCATCGCGCTCGTTTTCGTCTGGAGATCCTTCTACGCGATGCGGATCCAAACGGGCGGGAAGTCCGGCGGCAAAGCGATCGACGAGGCACCGCTGAAGACGGGAGTGCGGGCCGCGTAGATCCGGCGGCTGCGTCGGTGAGATCAGCGGGAGAGACGCGACGTGAGTGCGGCCGGGATGTCCTTGTTCAGGCTCACCTTTCTCGGCACGTCTGCCGCGCAGCCGACGATCCACCGCAATCTTTCAGGCATCGCGGTCAAGGCGGACACGGATCTCTTGCTGTTTGACTGCGGCGAGGGTTCACAGCGACAGATGATCCGGTTCGGAACCGGTTTTTCAGTCGACGCCGTGTTCTTTACCCATTTCCACGCGGATCATTACCTGGGAATCATCGGCTTCATCCGGACGCTGGGAATGGGCGGCCGAACCGCGCCGCTCGTGCTGCACGGCCCGCCGCCGGCGAAGCGATTGCTGCGACAAGCAGTCCACCTCGGCGTGGATGCGCTGCCCTTCCAGCTGGACATCGTCGAGCTTCAGCACGGCGCCTCGGTGCGCCGGCAGGGGTACACCGTTGGAGCAATCCGCGTCGACCACCGCGTCTCCGCGCTCGCCTACGTGTTGCAAGAGGACGATCGACCTGGGCGCTTCAACGTCGAGCGGGCTCGCGCGCTCTTCGTGCGAGAAGGCCCCGACTTCGGCCGTCTTCAGCGAGGGGAATCGGTAACCGCGACCACCGGGCAGATCGTCCGCCCCAGCGACGTGCTCGCAGCGCCCCGGTCGGGAAGGCGGATCGTCATCTCAGGCGACACCAGGCCGTGCCCGACCGTGATTGCAGCGGCGCGAGACGCTGACCTGCTCATCCACGAATCCACGTTCTCGGACGAGGAGCAAGCGCGCGCGGAGGAGACGCGTCACTCGACTGCGCGGGAGGCGGGCCGAGTGGCCAGGGAAGCAGGCGCGCGCCGGCTGATCCTGACCCATTTATCTTCCCGCTATGATCCCGATCCGTCCAAGCTGCTCGAGCAGGCCAAAGAAGAGTATTCCGGTCCGGTGGAAGTCGCGCACGATGGAATGACGGTGGAGCTTCCGCTTCGGGAGTGAGCGGGGCGCCGAAGTCGAAAGTCAAAAGTTCAAAGTCGAAAGAGCAGGTTCGCACTCAGTGCTTGGCTACCATGCCCTTTCAACTTTCGACTTTCAACTTTCGACTCTGAACCGTGGGCCGTCGAGTCCTCCCGCCCCTGGTCGCCGCGATGAAATCGGAGATCCGGCTGTCCGCCTTGCGCAAGCGGCGCGAAAGGATGCGGCAGATGTTTTGAAGGACGATCACGTAGGCGTAATTGTCTTCTCGGTACAAATTCCAGAGGTCCATATTGTTCAGCGAATAAGTCTTCGCTTTCTTTCGAACCCGCACCGTCGCCGACCTCGGCTGAAGCTCGACCAGCGCCATCTCGCCGAAGCATTCGCCCGGGCCCAACTGAACAAGGGAAATCTGCTTACCATCACTGGTCGAGCAGACGACCTCCACTTGGCCCTCCGCCAGAAGGTACATCGTGCGGCCGAGCTCCCCGGCGTTGAAAATCGTGCTGCCGGCGGGAAACTCGCGCTCTTGCAGAGCGCTGATCACCCGTTCCAGCGAGCGGCCTTCGAGCCCACCGAAGACGGGAACGCTTCGGAAAAAACGGGTCAGAGCTTGGCGACTGTAGCGGCGCATGTTCAGCAACAGACCAATTCCGCTCGCTTCAGGCAAGAGCTGCGATAGCTTGTGGCCACGATGAGCGAGCGCGGCGCGAACGGATTCTCCGATGCTGATATCCACCCCTTCGCGTTGCCCGGCGCAACGGAGCACTATGCCCCGGACCGGCCGGCGCTTGTTGAGCACATTCGGATCGAGCTCGAGCTCGACTTCGAGCAGCGAGAGATTCGCGGCAGGTGCACCTCTCGCATCAAAGCGGTTCGCGATCTGAACGTGGTGACCTTCGACGCGGTGGAGATAGACGTCCGGCAAGTCAAGGTGAACAGCAAATCGGCGGAGTTTTACAACACCGGCGCCCAACTCAATGTGTCTTTGCCCGCGCCGCTCTCCGCGGGTGACCTCGCCGAGGTAGCCATTGCATACCGGACGCGGCCGAGTCGCGGTCTGTACTTCATTGGTCCGGACAAAGCCTATCCGGACCGCCCGCTCCAGGCTTGGACTCAAGGCCAGGACGAGGACGCTCGGGCGTGGTTCCCTTGCCTGGATGCGCCCTCGCAGAAGGCGACCACCGAGGTGATCGCCACTTTTCCATCCGAGATGACCGCGCTCTCGAACGGGACCATCGTCGCTGATCGCAAAAAGGGACCGCGGCGGACGATGCACTATCGCCTCGACGTTCCGCACTCGCCTTACCTGGTCACGCTGGTCGTCGGCGTATTCGAGAGAGTCGATCTCGTCGAAGGGCAAACGAGGTTTGAGTATCTATTTCCGCCCGGCCGGAAGGCGGATGCCATGCGCTGCGTGGAGAGGACGCCGCAAATGCTCCGGCACTTCGAAGATGTGACTGGACAGGCATACCCGTTCTCCAGCTACGCCCAGGTATTCGTCGCCGAGTTCATCTTCGGAGGGATGGAGAACACGACCGCGACCACCTTGACCGATACCGTCTTGCACGACGCGCGGGCGCACCTGGACTTCAGCGCCGAGCCGCTGGTCTCGCACGAGCTCGCCCATCAGTGGTTTGGAGACTTGATCACCTGCCGAGAGTGGCCGCACGGCTGGCTCAACGAGGGCGTGGCAACCTACTTCGAGAGTCTTTGGAAAGAGCATGCCGACGGCGCCGACGAGGCGGATCAATATCGGCGCGAGGAGTTCGAGGCGTACCTCGAGGAGGCCAGACATCGCTACGCGCGCCCGATCGTCGCCCGGAAGTTCCACCTGCCGATCGACTTGTTCGATCGCCACCTCTATCAAAAAGCGGGGCTGGTCTTGCATGACCTGCGTGCTCGCCTCGGAGACGAGCTTTTCTTCCGCGGGGTGCGCCACTACGTGCAGAAGCACAAGGGCGGCGCGGTGGAGACGCGTGATTTCGGACGCGCGATGGAAGAGGCCACTGGCCACAATTTGGATCGATTCCTCGATCAGTACTTTTTCTCGCCCGGGCATCCGGAGCTCAAAGTCGAGGTTCGGTACGAGGCCGAGGAGAAGCGCCTGCGCGTGAAAGTTCGGCAGTGCCAGCGCACCGAGGGCTCCGACGCGCGGCCGATCTACCATTTGCCGTTGCCGATTCGCGTTGTCGTCGGCGGGCGTGCGATGGAACAGGCGCTGGAAGTCAGCGACACCGAGCACGTGTTTTTCGTCGCCTGCGAGAAGAGCCCGGAGCAGGTACTGGTCGATCCGCGGCGCAAGGTTTTCGCTACGCTGGAGATCGACAAACCGATCGATATCTGGGTGAAAGAGCTTCGCCGGGCTTCCGACTCGCCCAGTCGGATCGAAGCCGCTAAGGCCTTGGGGAAGAATGCGTCCGCTCGGGCGGTGGATGCGCTGGACTCTGCGCTGGCCAAGGATCCGTTCTGGGCAGTTCAGGCCGCTTGCGCGAGGGCGCTGGGACTCATCCGTTCGCCCAGCGCGCGCCGCTCGCTGCTCCGCAATCGCTCGGTGAAAAATCCCAAAGCACGCCGGGCGGTGGTCGCCGCGCTCGGCGAGTTCCGGCGCGACGACGAAGTAGCCCGCTCGCTGCAACGCTTTTGCCAAAAGGGCGATGCCAGCTACTTCGTCGAAGGCGAGGCGGCGCGGTCGCTGGGCAAGCTCCGCATTCCTGCCACGCTCCCCCTTCTGCGCAAGGTGGCGCGGCGTCGCTCCTTCATGGATGTGATCACCTCCGGCGCGATCGACGGAATGGCCGCCACCTTGGATCCGGAAGCGTACGGATTGGTGCTTCCTCTCGTGGCGTATGGCCAGCCTCCGTTTATCCGCCGCGCAGCGGTGGTGGCACTGGCGAAGCTCGCCGAACCGGCGCAGAAAAAGCGCGAGGCCGTGGAGCTGCTCCGAGATCTGCTTCGCGATCCGCAGTTTCGCATGCAGATGGCCGCGATCGCCGCGTCTCAGGAGCTCGGAGACGTCCGGCTCATTGACCTTCTCGAGGGAACGCCGTTCCGGGACGGTCGGTCGCAGCGGGCGGCGCGGGAAGCAGCTCGCGCGCTTCGGCAGGACGAGGGACGCGGCCGGGCTCTGTCAGCCCTGCGGGATGAGGTGGAGCACCTCAAAGAGCAGACGCGGGGCCTTAAAGAGCGCCTCGAAGCTCTCGAGCCGAAGGCAACACGGCGAAAGCCGAAGCGCTCTGATTGGCGCTAGCGAACCGTCGCCTGCGTCAGTGCTCGGTGGACCGATTCCAGAGCCTTGCGCGCCTCCAGAAGCTCTGCCCGCTCGGCGGTGAGATCCGCTACCTGGCGCGCCAGCACGTCGCGCTCGGTGTTCAGCGCTTCCAGCGAGCGCCGCAGCGTTTCCGCGTGGTCGCGGGCCGCCTCGAGCTCACCCGCCAACCTCTCCTCCTCGGCCAGGCTGTCCGCCAGCGCCTTGTCCCGAGTGCCCACTTCGAGCCGCAACGCCTCCTTCTCCCGCTGCGAGCCCTCGATTGCTTGTCGCGCATCCTGAAGCGCCAGCAGCGCTTCATTCCGTTCACCCTCCAGCGAAGCAAGCTCGCGCTCCAGCTCGCCCAAAAGCTTCGCGCGCGCATCCATCTCCGCAGTGAGTCGGCGAGCCTCGTCCATCCGAATTCGCGCTTCCTCGGTCGCTTTCTCCGCGTGCCGGCGCGCACTCTCCAGATCCTGGGTCAAGGTGAGGTTGAGCGCCTTGAGCCTGGTGACCTCGGTCTGCAGCGATGAGATCCGCTCGACCGCCTTCGCGCCGGCTTCCGCCACCGTCGCCGGCAGCGGCTCCGGTCGCGGATTTTCGCGAGCTGCGCGCAGTCGCTCCTTCAACCGCTCGCGGCGCGCTTCCGAGCTCAGCTCGGCGCCGTTTCGCTGCGCCGAATTGCCGCGCTTTTGCGGCGCGGCTTTCTCCGCCGACTTGGCGGGCGCGGTGGACTCTTCGCGGTGGGCTTCTTTTTCTTCTCCGGCCGCTTTCCCATTCTGCGGGGTAGGAGCGGGCTCCTCCTCGGCAACTCGAGCGCGCTCGATTCGCGCTTTGATTTCTGAGGAAAGGACATCCGAGGCGCTTTGCAATGGCACTGGCTCGACTGCTGCGGGTACTGCGGCGTCATCCACGTCGGCACCCAGGCGCAAGCGCGGCTTTGCGCGGGAGACGTTCTGGTCGAAGGCTTTCTTCATCGAGATCCCCTCACTCGGGTCGCAGGTGCCAAGATTAGCTCGCGCGTTGGGCGTTGGCGGAGGTTTTTTCGAGCAGGCGAGTTAGAACTTCGCCAATCACCGCGTCGATGTCATGAGCGCCCTTGCATCCGGGATGGGCCACGAAAACCGGCACCCCCTCGCTCGAGGCCTGGGCGAATTTGGTGCACTGGCGGACCACGCGCGTCACCAGGTACTCCGGATAATGCTCGCGCAGCGCTTCCAACGCCTCCTTGGCCAGCTTGAAGGTGGCGTTGAAGCTGTTGACGATGATGAACACGTGGTCGAGCACGTGGTTGAGGTCCTCCTCGAGGCTCTGGACGGTCTCGAAGAGCAGCTTCAGCCCATGGAATGAGAGGAAATCCGGCAGCACTGGGACCAGCAGGTCATCCGCCGCCATCAGCGCGTTGAGGTTCAAGAGGCCAAACGACGGCGGAGCGTCAAAGACGATCAAGTCGTGCTGGCCGTGAATCTCGCGCAAGGCGTTTCGCAGCTTGAACTCTCTTCCCGCCATCGGCATCAAGGTGAGGTCCGCGGTGCTCATCGAGAGATTTGCTGGGATGAACTCGAGATTGGGCAGCGGCGTTTTCTGGATTACGTCGCCCAGCGGCACCTTCTGCGCGAAGACGTCCAACAGCGTTTTGGGAAAGTCCTCGCCCTCGTACCCCATGCACTTGGTGGCGTGCCCTTGCGGATCCAGGTCCACCAGGAGGATGCGGTAACCCATTTCTGCCAAGCGATAGCCGTAGGACGTCGAGATTGAAGTTTTTCCAGTTCCGCCTTTGAAATTCAGAAACAGCTGCTTGCGATGTCCGAGGGGGCGCGGGAATTTGGACAGCTTGCCCCGCAGCTCCCAGACTTCGTGCCCGCTGAACGATTCTCCCTTTCGGGAAGCGAGCTGCCGCTCGGGGATCCCCAACATCTCCGCCACCCGAATGGCCTTGTAGCTTGGTGCTTCCATGGCGCTCCTCTCTACTTCAGGCGGCGAAGTACTTGAGCCCTCGCCGCACGACTTGACCTCTGGCCACCAAAAGCTCGCAAGCCTCCTGCGCCACATCGGGCGTGCACTTGTTCGAGGAAGCCAGCTCGCTCAAGGAGCAGCCGCGCAGCGCGCAGCGAATATCGGAGACGATCGCGGTGCACAAACCCTCGGCTGTTTGCGGCGGCGCCGGCAGCTGCGGAGGCGGCTCGCCGGGGCTCATCTCGCCAACGCTTTGGTTTTCCGCGTCCGCTGGCTGCGTGGCGAAATTGATGTAGCTCTTCACCATGGCCTTCGTTTTGGCCTCCTCTGCCGCCGGGTCGATCCGCAGCGCTGCCAACCGGCGCACTTCTCGACGCCGCTGAGGGTCGTCGAGCCCGACCACCGGAGAGACGTCCTTGCCCAGAATCCTGGACAAGCTTTGGGCGGCTGCCTCGCGAACTTTCGGATCTCCGTCGGAGAGCCCTTCCAATAAAAGCGATCGCGCCCGTTCTCCGTTGCTTGCGCCAAGCACCAGAGCGGCGAGGCTTCGGACCTCGGGATCCTTATCGACGATCGCTTGTTCTCCAAGCTTCAGCGCCGCGCTGCCGGAGAGGCCCAGGGCCAGGAGAGAGGCTCGGCGGCGCACGGCGCGATTTGCGTCCTTGATCGCCGCCGCGATGTGCGGACCTGCTTGCGCAGGTTCGAGCGCAATCAGCGCCTTGAGCGCGGCGATTCGAACTTCGGGCAGCTCCGAGCGCAGGTGCGGGGCGATGATCGGCACGCCTTGCGACTGCGCAAGCGCCGCGAAGGCGCCGAGCAACACCACCTGCACTTCTGCGTTGGCCTCCGCATGGAGCGCCGACGCCAGCGCTGAGCTGGCGGCTGGGTTGCCGAGCGCCTTGAGCCTTTCGGCGGCGCGCTGCCGGGCCAGCGGCTCCGGCGATGAGAGCTCGCGGATTGAAAATCCGAAGAGCGTCTCTTCGGTGGTGCTCGGAAATGGCGCAGCGGTGGAGAGCTCCAGCACTTGCTCGCGCGAAACCGCCAGGCGGCCCTCCGAACGAAGCCGCGCCGCGTGCTGTGCTACGGCTGACGGCGGCGGCGCCTTCGCCGCTTTCGGGTCTGCGGCTCCGGCGGAGGGGTTGATGGTTGAAGAATTGTTCGGGTGCGACTGCACCGGCGGCGCTCTGGGGGCCAGCGCCTCGCTTCGCAGCTCGGAAATGAAGGCCGCCAAGTCGAAGGGGGACTCGCCGTCCGCCGGCGGTTTGTCCGAATCGTGAATGCGCGCCGCCTCGATTAGCTTTCCTAGCAACGCCGCGCGCTCCGCGCGCAACGCGTCGTTCAGCTTGTCCAGCTCCTCGCGTTCCTTCCGCGAGCGGTTGACCTCCACCTGAAGCTCCGCCAACTCGCGACGCAGCTCGATCTCCCGCTGGGCGGCGGCGCGCAGCTCATCCTTGAGCCCGTCGACCTTGGCCTGCGTAGCGGCCAGGTCGTTGTGAAGCTGCTGCGACCGAGCTTCGAAGTAGACAATCTTTTCCAGGGCGCTCTTCAGAAGTGCATCTGGCTGCTCATCCCTCAAGGCCGAAAGACCTCCGGTGAGAGCCTACAGCGCTGTAGCGCCTTGTCCTGTTTTTCACCCAGCTTTCCGAGCCCCGTGGGCAGAGGACTCTACGCTGAACCAGAAACGAAAGTAAGTCCAGAAAAGGACTGAGGGATCCTTAGACGAAACGGTTGGTCTAGCCGGGCGTTGGTCCCATGCCGTTCACCCCAGAACGCGCAGCGTCGGAGGCAGCCGACAACCGGCGCACCGCCACGCGGACGTCCGAGGATCCCGCGAGGACATCGCCGCTCAACGCTTCGAGCTTGGCCCGCGCAAGTGATTCGAGCCGCCTCGCCCCATCCAGGTCATTGGCGGACCGCGACTGCCGCGAGAGCGCGAGCTCCAGGTGTCCGCGCGAGAGATCGGTTTCTGCCCGGAGCACCGGGTCGTTCATTTCCGAGGACAGCTCTTCCACCGTGGCGAAGATTTTCCGCGCTTCTTCGAGCTGATCCAACGAAGCGTGCACTCCGCCGAGGTGAGCCAAAGCGATCGCGGACTGCCTGCGGTCGCCTGCCTCCTGAAGCATCTTCACTGCCTTCTGGGAGTAGACTTTGGCTTCGACGCAGCGACCCTCCTCCCATAAGGTGCTGGCCAAGCAGTCCAAGCTCACTCCTTCGTACCGCCGGTCGCCGACCTCGCGAAGCGAGCTGATGCCTTTCTCGTAGTGCGCCCTCGCCTCCGCCAAGCGATTCTGGTCGCGGTAGAGCAGACCGAGGTTCGTCTCGAAGACTCCTTCGAATCGCCGGTCGCCGATCTCCCGCAGGATGTTCAACGCCGTCGCATAATGCAGCTCGGCGCTCTCGTGGCGCCCCAGCTCGTAGTCGAGGATTCCCGCGTTCCCGTGGAGGTAGGCCCGGAACCAGGGGCTGGCAGTTTTCATCTGCGCCGCGGCTCGGATGCTTTCTTCAGACTCCCGCATTTTCCCCTGTTCGCGGTGCAGAATGGACAGGTCGACCCGGAGCGTTCCTTCCAGCACGGGGTTGGAAGATTTCTGCGCGCACTCCAGGGCTTCGCTGAAATCGCGCAGCGCCTCGCGATTGTCGCCTCGAGTCTGAGAAAGCAGCGCATGAGCTCTGAGCACCTGGCCGCGCAAAGCCGGGTCGACTGGAAAGCTGCTGCTGACCTCGAGCGCGGAAGTGAGGATGGCCTGGTGCGCTTCGACGGGCCCCCGGGTCGCCAGAAGCGGGTCCAAATAGAGGCAGAGCCGCAGCGCGGCAGAGGCGCTTTCCAGCCTCCGAGGAGTTCGCGCGCTTTCTCTTTCGAACGCCGCCAGCAGGTTCTCGAAATTCAGGGCCATCACCCGAAGAGCCTCGACGCCGCCGTGCTGATGGACGACCGCGTGCCAGCGTTCGGCGACGTCCAGGAAGTAACGCGTATGCCGCTCGGAAATCTTCGACGGGTCGCCCGAACTGGTCAGTTGCTCGGCGACAAATTCGCGGATGGTCTCGTACATGCCGAACCGAAGCTCGCCGGATCCGGATCCGTCCTGATACGTCCGCAGCAGCGATTTCTCCCGCAAGGCCTGGACCAGATCCAGAACCGGCCCGTTTCCGTGATTGCCCACCGAGACAACCGCCTCCGCCGCTTCGAGCGAGAAGCCGCCGCGAAAGATGGAGCATTGGGCAAGGGCGTCTCGCTCCGCTGGAGACAACAGCTCCCAGGACCACTGGATCGCGCCGCGCAGAGTGGCCTGCCGCGCTCGGGCGCCGCGCGCGCCCGCGGTCAAGAGCGACAGCGGCTTGGCAAGGCCCTCGGCCATCTGCGCCGGGCTGAGCACGTTCATCCGCGCCGCGGCAAGCTCGATTGCCAGTGGAATTCCGTCGAGGCGGCGAACAATCTGAGCGATTGCCATCGACTCTTCTGGATTTGGAGAATACGACCAGCCGCGAACGGCTCTCACCCGGTCTAAGAAGAGTTGCACCGAATCCGCGGTTTCGATCCCCGCCGCATCCGATTCGGCGTCGGGCACCGACAGCGGCAGTACCTCGAACTGCTGCTCGCCGGGAATCCTGAGCAACTCGCGGGTAGTGACCAGAAAGCGCGTCTCGGGGGACATTCTGACCCAGGTCCCGACGGTGGCCGCGGCAAGGTCGACCACTTGCTCGAAATTGTCGAGCACCAGTAAAAGCGAGCCGCGGGCGGCGAGCGCATACCCCAGTTGCTCCGCTCCTTGATCGCTCGACGGTCCGGCGGTGAGAGAGACCTTGAGCACATGCGCCACCGCGTTCAAAAACCCGTCGAGCGTCTTCACCTCGCTCAAGTCGCAGAACCAGGCGCCGCCGCGGCCCCTGCCGGAAAAGCGCTCCAGATGGGAGATGGCGAATTGGGTGGCCAGGCGCGTTTTACCCACGCCCCCCGGCCCCAACAGCGTCACCAGCCTGGCGCCGCTCTGCTGGAAGAGAGTCTCCAGCTGTTCCAACTCGTGCAATCGACCGACGAATTTCTTGGCTGGTGCCTCCAAATTGGTGAGCCGGGCGTCGCTGTCGATTCGGGAGAGGATCTCGATTCGCTGCAGCTCGGAGATCACCGCGTCCATCGACGAGTATCGCTCGTGCGGTCTCGGCCGAAGGCCGCGCAGGATTGCCTTGCGCAGCTCGCCGGGGATTTTTTTGCGATTGCGCGGGCGCTTGACCTTCCCGGCGATCACCTCCCCCATCAGAACGCTGAGGTTCTCACCCGCGAACGGCCGCTCCCCATAGAGCGCTTCATAGAGCGTAACGCAAAAGGCGAACTGGTCTCCCCGAGCATCGACCGATTGCCCGAGCAGTTGCTCCGGAGCCATGTACGCCGGCGTGCCCACCATCGCCCCGGTTCGGCTCAGCTCGAGAGCGAGCTGCTTCGCCTTGGAAATGGTCAGCGCCGCAAACTCGATTTCCGTCTTGTCCGGGTCGCGATCGTTGGCTCGGGCCAACCCGAAGTCGAGGACGCGGATGCGCCCGTCGTTTCCCACCAGCACGTTCTCTGGTTTGAAGTCGCGATGCAGGACCTGCGCTGCGTGCGCCGCGGCGAGGCCGCGTCCCGCCTCGATGAAAACGGCAACAACCTCACGCCAAGAGCGGGGGGCTTCGGCCAGCCAGCGCCGCAAGGTCCGTCCGGCGACGTACTCCATGGCGATGAAGATGTGGTCGTTGAAGGTCCCCACGTCGTAGATTGCGACCACGTTCGGATGCGACAGGCGCGCCATTGCCTGCGCTTCCCTCAGCAACCGCATCCGGAGCAGGTTGGGGTCAGTCTCGGAGGGGTCTGGCCGCAGAAGCTTGAGCGCGACTTTTCGATCGAGCTCGGAGTCGTGCGCGGCATAGACCTCGCCCATCCCCCCGGTGCCAATCCGGTCCAACAGAAGGTATCTGCCCAGTTGGGTGCCGCGCGGCAGCGCCACGCTCTTCGGGCGAACTCCGGTGATGGTGGGGCTGTCGATTGAAACGGATCTCGATTCGAATTGGCGAAGGCGCTCGCGCTGCCGCTGCTCGGATAAATCGGTCGCGGTTGAAAGGGGTGCCTTTGCAGTCCCTTTGTAAGGGTTTGCTGCCATTCGATGGGTGGCGGTGATCGCGACTTCGCACGCGACGATGTTTCGATCGCGGCGATCATTCTAGGCGCAAGCGTCCGAGATGACAGCTCGCGCCAAGTAGTCGTTGGGACGATGATCACCGGAAACGGGTGAGGGCTCTTCGTTCGACCAGTTGAGCCGGCGCGCGATTAACTCCTCAATTTCGGGGGAAAAGCCTTGGGAAGGTTCGGTCTCAATTTGCGCATTTCGCCGTTGTTACGTCGGCGAATCCGTGCACATGTCGAGCACGCATTGCACAGGTGCTCTGACCTGCGACCTTCAAAGCACTCCGATTGATTGATGTTTTGATTGAACCTACTTTGGCCCATCGCTTGCTCCGTGCTCAGGTTGCCCGCGCCTCGCCGGAGACATCATGGTCGGACACAAATTTTCTCAATCTCAATTGAAAGCAAGTCGCGCGTTGCTCACGCGCGGAGCTGCGGCGCTGGTGTGCTCGGCGATGGCAGCATGTGGCTTTGTCCCCAGGGACGAGCAACCAGCGTCCGCCGCGGCCGGCTCGGATGTTGGGAGCGCGAAGTATGGCGCTGTGAATGCGGTGAACGCGGTCAATGCGGTGAACGCGCTCAACGCGCTGAATGCGCTCAACGCGCTGAATGCGCTCAACGCCCTCAACGCGCTCAACGCCGTGAATGCGCTCAATGCCCTGAACGCGCTCAACGCGCTGAATGCGCTCAACGCCGTGAACGCGCTCAACGCGCTGAACGCGCTCAACGATACGAACCTTTTCAGCGCCCTCGATGGCCAGCTTGGACCGGGGATCGACCTGGGCGATGGAACGGTCGCTTCGGCCGACACGCTGCCCACCAAAGATCTCAGCCAACTCACCGCACAGCAGATTGACGATCTCTGCCCGGTTCCGGCTTTCAACAGCCAACAAAAGGACGCCTGGGTTCAGTACGCACTTCCTAAGTTCATGACGCTTGGCAGCACTTTCGAAAAGCTCGTCTATGATTCCGACAGCCCGGACTTGGTTTTAGATGCCTACGGCAATGCACAGCCCAGCTATCGCGCGGGCGATGATGTCATCGTGCAGAGCGACACCTTGCCGCCTCACCGGCTGTTCGCCGGATACGCGATCGCCTGCGGAAATCTCGCGGTGCGCCCGCTCTTCTTGGCACCGGCAATCGACGGCCAAGCCTGGGACGACCACCTCCTTCGTTCCTATGAGAGCGACCTCGACTACATCTGCCTGAAGTTCGTAGACGCAAACGACGGCGTCTCCAAATGGTTCTGCGGCGCGGGCAACCTCGGCGACGGAGTAACTGGGGTTGCCTCGCTCAACAATTCGCCCCGGACCTTTCTTCTCAACAGCTTCAAATGGGGAGACAACATCTGGAATCACCATTGGGAATTTCCGGCAGGCCTCGGATCGATCTCGGCGAGAATTTCACCGGACACTCAGACCGGATTCGCGCACGATTACGCCTGGAACATGAATCCGAACGACTTCCACGCCGACGGCAGCTCTAAGGCCCTCGATTACATTGCTTCGGTCGGAGTCAAGACTGCGACGAACCGCAGCGGCGTCAACATCAGCCCGTACAACACCCACAACCTCCAGGACTTCTGGGCGAGCAATCCAGGCGCGGTGGTGGACTCGCTGGCCATGGCTCAGCTCAACCCGAGCGAGATGAACCAAGGCGAGGTCGAGATCCGCGGCTGCGCAGCTGGAAATCCCAGCCTATGCTTTCATTATTTGAAGTATGCCGATGTTGCCAGCGATGGCACGATGGGAGGTGCCCCAGGCAACGCCGATTTTTTCGCGGTGATCAACCTCTCGGTGGGCCCCTGGTACGCGAGCTCGAACAGCGTGTGTTCCTGGCGAGCTGATTGGAATCTCACCCAGGCGCCCTCGAAAGTTTTTTCGTCGGTGATCGACTGGTCCGCCAACCTCGATGGAAGCAATGCCAAGGTGGCCAGCCTGTTCACCGGAGATTACCGGGTGGCTGTGAACCTCGCCTCGATCGAAACGGAGCGGTGCCCGAGCTGGAATTTGTGCGAAGGCAGCACCCAGACCGGAGCGCACGATGCGGCTTTGTTTGCCTTGGACTCCGATCAAACCCCGCTCTCCGGCGCCGTTCGCTTCAGCTACTCGTCGAAGCTGCCCTGCTCAGCTGGAAACGCTGGCAATCTTTGCCAGGGGTTTCTCTGCGGCGAGCCGGTGGCCATGCAGTCCATCGACGGCCTTTCGGGTGATTGGTGGCTGTGCTCCGGCGACAACTGCGCCACGTCGGGCGATAATTGGCAACTCGCTTGTCGCAATCAGACCGACTGCGTAATCACGATGGCGGATACGAACGTGGTCGTAGTTCGCTTGCCCACCGCGGTGCGAAGCCAGTATCTGGCCAATCCAACGAATCTATCGAACGCGTACGCGAACAACGCCAAGGCCTCGCCGGTGAGTTTGTCGACGCCGAAGTAACCGCGGACCGAACGCGGTCGCTACGAGCGAACCAGCGGCTTGTAGCGGATTCGCCTTGGCCTCAAAGCGTCCGTGCCCAGGCGCTTGGCCTTGTCGACCTCGTAATCCTGGAAGTTGCCTTCAAAGAAGAAGACCTTGCTGTCTCCCTCGAAGGCGAGAATGTGAGTGGCGACGCGGTCGAGAAACCAGCGATCGTGGCTGATGATCACCGCGCACCCGGCAAATTCGAGCAGACCCTCTTCGAGCGAGCGAAGCGTTTCCACGTCGAGGTCGTTGGTCGGCTCGTCGAGCAGAAGCAGATTGGCCCCCTCCTTGAGCATCTTCGCCAGGTGCACCCGGTTCCGCTCTCCACCCGAGAGATCCTTGACCCGCTTCTGCTGGTCGGTTCCCTTGAAGTTGAAGTTGGCCAGGTATCCACGCGAGTTCATCTTGCGCTGCCCGAGCTGAACCCAATCGAGCCCACCGGCGACTTCCTCGAAAGCGGTTTTTTCTCCGCTGAGCGCGTCGCGGCTCTGGTCGACGTAGGCCAGCTTGACCGTCTCGCCGATGCGCAGCTCGCCGACGTCCGGCTTCTCGCGGCCGATGATCATTCGAAACAGGGTGGTTTTCCCGGCGCCGTTGGGGCCGATCACTCCAACGATTCCGCCGGGAGGCAGCTTGAAGTCGAGTTCGTCGATCAGAAGCTTGTCCGCATAGCCCTTGCGCAAGTGCTTCGCTTCGACCACCAGTCCCCCCAGCTTGGGGCCGGGCGGAATGTAGATTTCGCCCGTGGACTCGCGCTTCTCGGGCTGCGCGTTGAGCAGCTGCTCGTAGGCGGCCAGTCTCGCTTTGCCCTTCGCCTGTCGCGCGCGAGGAGACATGCGGACCCATTCCAGCTCGTGTTGAAGCTGCCGCTGCCTCGCCGATTCGGCTTTTTCCTCCAGCTGGAGCCGCTTCTGCTTCTGCTCGAGCCAGGAGCTGTAGTTGCCCTTCCACGGCACGCCTTCGCCGCGGTCAAGCTCCAAAATCCACTGCGCGACGTTGTCCAGAAAGTATCGGTCGTGTGTGATGGCAACCACGGTGCCGGGGTATTCCTTCAAGTGCTGCTCCAGCCAGGCGACGGATTCGGCGTCCAAATGGTTGGTGGGCTCGTCGAGCAGGAGGAGGTCGGGCCGCTCGAGCAGGACCCGGCACAACGCCACCCGGCGCTTTTCTCCGCCTGAGAGATGCGACACTTCTTCGTCGCCCGGCGGAAGGCGCAGGGCGTCCATCGCGATCTCCAGCGTGCGATCCAGCTCCCAGCCATTCACTGCGTCGATCGCATCTTGCAGCTTGGCTTGCTCTGCCAGGAGCTTTTCCATCTCCGCGTCGGAGATCGGCTCTCCCAGCTTCGCGGCGATTGCGTTGAATCGATCGAGGAGGCTCCTCACCGGCTTGACCGCGAGCTCGACGTTGCCTTTGACATCCAATTCGGCAACGAGCTGTGGCTCCTGCGGCAAAAAGCCAACCCTAGCGCTTGGATCGGGCTTGGCGTGGCCGAAAAATTCGGAATCAACGCCGGCCATGATTCGAAGCAGCGTCGACTTGCCGGCGCCGTTTGGGCCGATGACGCCGATCTTCGCCCCGGGGAAGAACGACAGGTAGATGCCTTTTAAGATCTCCTTTCCCTCTCGGACCTTTCTCAAATCCTGCATGGTGAAGATGAAGTTTTGCGCCATACTTCCTTTCCGTCCTTCGCGTTTCGCCGGAACCGCGCTATGGGATTCCCATCTTGGAGACGGTGCTGGAAGTGCGAGATCTGGTCAAGCGCTTCGGAGCGCTGACCGCGCTGGACGGCGTAACTTTAGACATCCGAGCCGGCGAGATTTTCGCGCTGCTCGGCCCGAACGGCGCGGGAAAGACCACTCTCATCGGCGCGGTCTGTGGGCTGATTCGGAAGACCTCGGGGACGGTGAAACTGTTTGGCATCGACCTGGACCAGGACCCGGTCAGCCCGAAGTATCAGGTTGGGCTGGTGCCTCAGGAAATCAATTTCGACCCGTTCTTCACCGTCTCCGAATCCCTGTTCATCCAGCTCGGCTATTACGGAAAGCGCAGGGATCCAGCCCGGGTGACCGAAGTGCTGAGGGCGCTGTCGCTCGATGAGAAGGCGAGCTCGCCCACCCGGGCACTGTCCGGTGGCATGAAGCGGCGGCTGTTGATCGCCAAGGCGCTGGTCCATGCGCCGCGCCTCGTCTTCCTCGACGAGCCGACGGCGGGAGTGGACGTGGAGCTCCGCCGAGATCTTTGGAGCTACGTTCGCAAGCTCCAGACCGGAGGAACGACGATCATCCTCACCACTCATTACCTGGAAGAGGCGGAGGAGTTGGCGGATCGCGTCGGCATCATCAACGACGGCAAGCTGCTCCTGGTCGAGGAAAAGAGCGCTCTCATCCGGCGCCTCGGCGAAAAGAAGCTCGAAGTCCGCTTCAAGCAGAAGATCGAGGGCCTGCCCGAGCACCTCTGGAGCGCTGGCGCCGTGCTCTCGGCCGACGGCTGTCGGTTGAGCTACGTCGAGCGAAAGGGCCGGCCGTCCGTCGGAGAGATTCTCCGTCTGATCTACGCCGCCCATCTTCCAGTGGAGGATGTCGAAACTCGAAGGTCGCGGCTGGAGGACGTCCTGCTCTTGGTGCTCCGGGGCGCGCCGAAGCCGGAGCCGGCGTCCGTCCCAGCCCGCGAGGAGACGCTCAGAGGGGACGAGCTTCTCGGCGTCGCTGTTCGCGACAAGTAAGGCAGCGACGTGGAATCCCGAGGCGCATGGGCATGAATGTCATCGGCACCAAAACGCTCCTGTCAAAAGAGGTGCGTCGGTTTCTCCGAGTTCCGGGGCAGACGGTGCTTTCGCCGCTGATCAGCACCAGCCTGTATTTCGTGGTTTTCGGATACTCGCTCGGCGGCCGGGTCCAAGAGGTCGGCGCCATTCCCTACATCATCTTCATCGTGCCCGGTCTGGTATTCATGGGGATGGCCAACAACTCGTTTTTGAACACCAGCTCCTCGCTTTTCATCACCAAGCTGCAGGGGACCGTGGTGGACTTGCTCGCGGCGCCACTTGGGCCGACGGAGCTGTTGCTCGGCTTCATCGGCGGCGGGATGGTTCGAGGGTTGGTGGTGGGTCTTTTGACCTGGGCGGTGGCCGCCGCGTTCACCGGATTTCGGCTGGCCCACGTGCTGCCCACCCTGGGCTTTGTGATCATCGTCACCTACGTCTTCTCGATGCTCGGCTTTCTCACCGGGCTCTGGGCGGAGAAATTCGAACAAATCAATTTCTTCCCGATTTTCGTGATGCTCCCGCTGACGTTTCTGGGCGGGGTCTTCTACTCTGTGGAGGCGCTTCCGGAGCCCTGGCATTCGATCAGCCTGTTCAACCCTATGGTCTACATGGTGGAGGGGCTTCGATACGGAATGCTGGGCTCAAGCTCGCTCTCACCCGCTCTCGGCGCCTCTATCCTCGGGGTCGTCGCGGTCGTTGCGACCGCCTTTGCCTACGCCGCCCTTCGTTCGGGATACAAGCTGAGGGTGTGATCCCGCGAACGAGCTTCGGTTTTCCATGGACTGCTACAGCCGCAGGCGCGATTGTCCTATTCTCGAGGCAATGGGGGTCCCTTTCGGCAAATACAAGCTGCTGCAGAAGATCGCCTCCGGCGGCATGGGGCAGGTCTTCCTTGCCCAGGATGCGACCCAGGGTTTTGAGAAGCTCGTCGTCATCAAGCGATTGTTGCCGCACCTCGCCGAGGACAGAGAGTTTCTCTCGATGTTCGATGACGAGGCCCGTATCGCGGCGCTGCTCAACCATCCGAACCTGATCCAGATATTCGAGCGCGGTCGCGTCGACGACTCGTATTACCTGGCGATGGAGTACGTGGCGGGCGGCAGCCTTCGCCACGTCGACCGAGACGCGAGAAACCTCGGGCGTCCGCTGCCGGTCGGCGCGGCCTGCCGCATCATCGCAGACGCCGCCGCGGGATTGGACTACGCCCACAAGCTTCGCGGGGCTCGGGGGCAACCGCTGGGCCTTATCCACCGCGATGTTTCGCCGCAGAACATCCTGGTGGGCTTCGACGGCGCGGTGAAGTTGATCGACTTCGGCGTGGCCAAGGCGCTGGACCGCCAACAGCATACGGCGACGGGCATCCTCAAAGGGAAGTACCCGTACATGTCTCCGGAGCAGGCATCCGGCGAAGAGATCGATCACCGCTCGGATCTCTTTTCTCTAGGGGTCATCTTATGGGAGCTGCTGACCCGGTCGCGTTTGTTCAAAGGCAGCTCGGACATGATCACCATTCGGCGCGTGCGCGACTGCCAGGTGTCGCCCCCCAGCGAGGTCAATCCGGAATTGCCCGCTCGTGTGGATGAGCTCGTCCTGCGCGCCTTGGCCCGAGAGCCAGGCGAACGCTACGGCGATGCGGCAGCCTTCAGGCTGGCGATCGAAGATTTCATCGTCGCCGAGCAGATCCCGGCGAGCTCCGCTCACCTGGTCTCTTATCTCGCAGAGCTGTACCCAGATCGAATCGCCCACGCGGCCGATCTGTCCAAGCTCGACGAAATGGCGCGCGTGGACGATTTGGAGCGCAGCAGCAGTCCATCCACTGCCTCTCGACGAGAGACGCGCGATTCGAGTGCGTCGCCCTTGGCTGCGCTAGCCGAGGACGCGGGGACCGGGCCGGGCACACTCCTGCTCGAGTCGCCCCGCCCGCGGCGACGCCCGCTCCGCCCGGCGATGCTCTGGTTGGGCGCGGCGCTCATCCTCGGGCTCACGGGCGCAGCTCTTCGCTGGAATCACAATCGCCCCGTCGAAGCGGCCAACGCGCCCACGCTGACGGGAACAGAGCCTCCTCAGTCCCCGCCCCTCGCTCCGCCGAGCTCCCTCGAGGTGGAGGTGGACTCCGCGCCGCGCGGAGCGCAAGTTCAAATCGACGGCACGACGGTGGGCGTGACGCCGTTGAAGGTCGCTTTGCAGAGCGAACGCGCCGAGGTTCAAGTTGGCCACCCCGGCTTTGAGCCGGCGGCATTGACGCTCACCGCGAAGGACGCTCCGCGCGTTTTCGTCCCGCTCCAGAAAAAGCGAGTCAAAGCGCGGGTCAGCCCAAACCTGGGGATCAAGACTGGCCGGTGAGGTCCTGAATCCGGTGGTTTACCCCGCAGGGTTTATCTCGTATTGATCTCCAGAATCCTTCGCGCCAAGGTTCGCCTCTTCTTGCGGCGAAATGGCCGGAAATGGACCCTTTTCTCTCGCGAGCCAAAAACTGCGCAATTGGTTTGTCCATCGCGTTGGGGGCCTCGGGCGCGGTGGCGCTCGCAGACAACAACGCGGATGAAGCGGAAGTCGCCTTTCAGCGCGGCAACGAGCACTACGCCTCGGGCGACTACCAGGGAGCGTTGGCCACCTATTTTTTGAGCTATCGGTTAGTGCCCAATCGAAACGTGCTCTTCAACATCGCTCGCTGCTACGAGGCATTGAACCGGTTCAACGAAGCATACCGCTACTACAACGACCTCGACGTGGCGGGCTTTTCACCGGAAGACCGTAGGCAAATCTCGCTTTCGCTGGGACGAATTCGCCCCAAGGTTGCCCTGATTCACATCGCCACGGATCCTCCTGGAGCGGACGTGTTCGTCGACCGCGAGGATCTCGGATCTCGTGGAAGGTCGCCGCAGACGTTGGCGCTTGACCCGGGGAGCCACTTGATCCGCGTCAAGTACGAAGGATATCGGCCGGCGGAAGTGACCGCCGAGCTGGTGCGAGGTCAGCAGATCGAGCATCGCTTCCGCTTGGAGCAGATCGTCGGAACGGTCCAGCTGGCCGGCAGGCCTGTCGGAGCCTGGGTTCGTGATGTGCCCGATGGGCCGATCAGAGCGACGCTGCCTGGCGAACTCCAGCTCGCGCCGGGGAAGCATTTGCTCTACGTAGGCCACGCGGGGTTCATCACCTCTCAGGTGCTGGTGGATGTTCAACCCGAGACCGTCAGCCCGATTGAAGTAGCGCTGGTTCAGCAACCGGCGGCGACCGGAAAAGTCGTGGTGACCTCGAATCGGGATAAAGCGCTGGTGCGCGTGGATGGCAAGGAGTCGGGTTTCACGCCAATCGTCCTCGAGCTTCCTCAAGGCGAGCATGAGCTTGAGATTTCAAGTCAGGATTTCTACAGCTGGTCAAAGCGGGTCGCCGTGGCGGGCGATCGCGAGCAGACGGTTTCCGCCGAGCTGCGCTACATCGCCCCCGCGGTGAAGGCGGCGTCGAAGAACTTGGTCTCATTGGATGAAGCCCCGGCCTCGACGACGATCATCACCGCAGAGGAAATCCGCGCGTTCGGCTACACCACACTTGCCGAAGCACTGGCCGGCGTGCGCGGATTCTTCACCGCAGACGATCGGGTGTACACGCGGCTGGGAGTGCGCGGCTTCCTCGTGCCCGGGGATACCAACACGCGCGTGCTCATCCTGTGGGATGGGCACTCAATGAACGAGGTCTGGTCCGGCGAATCCTACGCCGGCCGCGAGCTGAGCGTGGACCTCGGCGAGATCGAACAGATCGAGATCGTGCGCGGACCTGGTTCGGCGCTCTACGGCACCGGCGCTTTTTTCGGCGTGATCAATTTGGTTCCGCGCGACTCGCTCGGCCGGCGGAATGTCGAAGCCACGGCAGCGGTGGGGGCGCTCGGCTCCTGGCGCGGTCACGTCACCGGGGCAGTGCAAAGCGGAGCGAACGGCGGCGCGCTGATCTCCGCGGCGATGTACAAGGCCCGCGGCGCCCAGACAACGGACCTCGGTCCCAGCGGTCTTGCTCTTGGTTCCGACGATGAAAGGGCCACCAACGCCACCGCCCGGGCGAGGCTCGGTCCCTGGAGCATGGTCGCTTTCTTCAACCAAAGGCAGAAGAGCATTCCCACCACCGAGTTCGGCACCGTCCTCAATCACAGCGGAACCGGAGTCCTGGACTCACGCGGCTTCGCCGAGCTGAGATACGACCGAGATTTCTCGACCTCGAGCTCGCTCTCCCTTCGCGCCTATTACGATGCGTCCCGGTACCGCGGAACCTGGGTATACGCCGAGCAGGACCAAACCGGCATCGCGGTGACTCCGGGCCAGGCCGCTCCGGTGTCGGTCGAGACCGAAAACGGTCGCGCCGACTGGATCGGCGCAGAGGCGCGCTATCGATTTTCCTTGCTCGACAACAACCACCTGACGATGGGCGCCGAGGTGCAGGGGCGTCTGCGGGTCAATGAGCAGCTTGTCGGTGGTCCGACAACACCGCCGCTGCAGTCCAAGCGGCGAATACTCCTCTCGCCGTACCTGTGGGACGAATGGCGGCTGCACCCTCGCATCCTGCTGTCGGCAGGCGTGCGGGTCGACAAATACCTGGACGTAAACGAAGTGCCGGTCTCCCCGCGAGTGGCGCTCATCGTTTGGCCGTACACCAATGGCCTGACCAAGCTCGTCGCCGGCCAGGCGTTCAGGGCGCCGAACGTGTACGAGCTGTTCTATGGCGACCAAACCCAGCTGCCCGCGTTGCACCTCAATCCGGAGACGATCACCACGTTTGAGATGGAGCATTCTCACAACATCAACCAAGCGGTCCGGGTCACGCTGGCCGGGTACTACAACCGCATTCACGAGCTCGTCATGCTTGCGCCCGACGGCGGGTCGCAGCCGGAATGCGGAGCACCGCGCGAGCCCAAACCCTGCGTGGTGTTCCAAAATGCACAACAGGCGCTGCGAGCCCTGGGAGCCGAGGCTGAGCTGCGTTGGCAAGCAGGTCGATACGCCTTAGTCGACCTTTCGTACGCGTACGTGACCTTGCTGGGAACATTCCCGTCCATTCAGGCACAAACCCCCAACCACCTGGCGTCTGCGCGCCTGATGCTCCCGATTGCGCAGAGCGGCGTGAGGCTCGCTGGCCAGGCGACCTATCAAAGCGCGCGAAGATCACCCGAATTGCGCTCGCCGACCGGAGAAGCCCTACTGCTGGGATTTGCCGTCTCGGGCGAATACGAGCACCTTCGCTACTTTGCCGGGGTCAGCAATCTGCTCGACGTCAACTACGCTTTGCCAGCCGGCAGCGGAAGCGGTCTAACTACAGTTCCGCAATACGGGCGAAGCTTTCTACTCGAGTTGTCCGGGTCCTTCTGAGCGTGCCCGACGGGTCCGGAGGCTGGCATCCTCCGTCCTTGAGTGCGATGAAGAGGTTATTCAGTTCCATGCTCGCCGCTCGACCGAGAATCGAACCGCATCGGACGAAGGACGCGCACGCCGTCCGGGTGACCGAGATCTACCGCTCCATCCAGGGCGAGTCTTCGCACGCGGGCCAGCTGTGCACCTTCGTGCGGCTCACCGGCTGTCATCTGCGCTGCAGCTACTGCGACAGCGAGTTTGCCTTCTATCAAGGCGAGCGAATGCAAATTGACGAGGTCCTTCGGCGCGTGAAGGAGCTTGGCGCGCCGCTGGTCGAGATCACCGGCGGCGAGCCGCTCCTTCAGCCGGGCGTCTACCCGCTGATGGAGGCGTTGCTGGCGTCCGATTTCACCGTGTTGCTCGAGACCTCAGGTGCGATCGACGTTCGCTTGGTGCCGCCTGGGGTGCACAAGATCGTCGACTTGAAATCGCCGTCGTCCGGCGAGTGCGACCGAAATGACTACCGGGTCTTGGATTCGATGGGAAAGGGGGACGAGCTCAAGTTTGTGCTCGGAACGCGCGAGGACTACGAGTGGTCGCGGCAAGTGCTGCGCGAACGAGAACTCCTGAGGCGTTCGTTTGGCATCTTGTTTTCGACGGCCTTTGGCCAACTCTCTCCGCGCGTGCTGGCCGAGTGGATCATCGCCGACAAGCTCCCGGTGCGCTTTCAACTGCAAATGCACAAGTACATCTGGAACCCGGACGCGCGAGGCGTCTGATCAGCGAACGGCCGGCAGCTCGAGGGCCCCCAGGTCGACGCTGACTGCTCGCATCGCGCCGGCCAGGACCAGGCAGCTGACCAGCCCGGCAATGATCAGGTTCTTTCGCCCGTGCTCGAATTGGCTAAATGCGTAGTAGAGGATGTAGCCGGGAATGCAGAGCACCATGAAGCCGGTGCCGACGCTGCGCCGGAATGCGTGAGTGAGAAT
>DATFTC010000264.1:0-4635 GCA_035262305.1 Myxococcaceae bacterium
TAGCCCCTGCGCCGAGGGTCTCAGTGAAATTGCGCTCCAGCACCGTGTTGGTGTTGATGGTCCATTCGATCCAGTCGTAATCCTTGAAGCCCCAGACGGGCGGGAAACGCTGGGGTTGCTCGCGGTAGGCCGCGACCAGCTCCAGCGGCTGTGCTTTCCGCGACCAGAGCGGCGGGAACTTCACCGCCGCGTCGAGTCTGACCATGTTCGCCCTGTTGACGGCGAACTCTCCGCCCGCGTCCGCCTTGCGCAGGCGCGTGAATATGAAGTTGCGGGTGCCGTCAAACGCGTCCAGGCGACCGAACCCGGAGGTCGGGTGCTTGGGATCCCGCTGCTCCTTCGCGGCGCGGATGACGGCGATCAGTTCGAGCCGCGCGTCCAACCTGTCGCGGTGCAGCAGCATGTTCGCGCCGTAGTAGACGAGAGTCGCCGGGCGGACGAACGGCGCGGCAACCCCGTAGCGTCCGTAATCTTGCCGTCCCAAACGTTTGAGCGTCCGCCACAGCTTGGCTCGATCGCTCGTCGCCGCCATGAGCGCCTCGATGGCCTGCGAGTAGAAGAGCTGCATATTGAACATGTTGGGAGCGCCGTCGATCCGCACGGCTTTGCCGTCGTGGCGCAGCTCGCCCACATGGCAGGCCGCGCAGGTGATCCCGACGAAGTCAATGCCGAACGTGAAAGGGTTGGACGACACTGTCAGGCCCACAGGCAACCCGTCGTCGCGCGCCGGGTCGGGCAAGAGACCGTAGCGCTCAAGATTCTCGACGAACGGCTTGGTGGAGCCAGGGTCGGCGACGTCGACCGCAGTCAGCAGGATCCAAGGCAGGATTTCCGAGCCTTGCGACAGGTGGTAATAGGTTTCCCTCTGCGCCGGTGTCAGCCCGTTGCGGTAGTCCGCGACAATCGACGGATCAGGACGGCTGAATCTAACCTCCATCGTGTCGTCGAGCGCACCGCTGAGCACCGGAATGGCGTAAAGGACGGCAGCAAGCAGGTAGACGCCAGCGAGGGCCGCGAGCACATACAACAGAAACCGAACGAGCCTCATAGCGATCTCCTCCTACGACGCCGGGAGCGCGCAGACCTCGTCTGACCATCTCCTCGATGACGAAGAAGCGGCTCGACCTCCCTGCGACGGCGGCAACACGGTTTGGGAATTCACGGTCGGGCAGCCCCCGGAAAGATAAACACCTTTAGCGCGGCGAGCAGCGCCTTCGGATCGTACTGGGCCTGATAAACCGGCGGCGGCGCAGGGCCGCGCTTGAGCAGGATGTGAATCGCCTCCCACGCCGTGCGGGCGGAGTATTCGATGGCGAACGCCACATCCCGCGAAACCTCCACGTACTGGCCGATGAGTCCGAGGTTGGTCGCCCCCTCCGGAACCGGGCGGGGCCTGTCGGTGCGTGTGCGCGTCAGCCAGATGTTGTTCACGTAGGGCATGTCGCAGGGGATGCAGATCGATGACGCCATGATCGCGTCCAATTGTTTGTCGAACCGCAGGTGCCGCAGAACCTCCTTGAGGATCTCCGCGCCGGTGCATGCATCCATACGTTTCGGGACAAAATCGCCGTTGCGCTCCGGATACAAGCCGTAGCCCCAGCAGAGGTACGTGCCGGGCGGCTGGCCGATGACTTGCGGCTGGTGGAAGATCGTCAGCGACAGCAGCCAGCCCGAGTCTTTCAAAGTCACGAGCCCGCCGCTTCCGGGCTCGCTGCCCGTCAGCGCGGACATCTGGTCGACAAATTCGGTCGCCGTCGTGGTGACCGTGAAGCTCACCCAGCGCGAGTCGGGTATCCGGGCGGCGCCGAAGAACACGTCCGGATTGCCGAAATCCGTGCGCCGCTCCGCCAGGCGCTTCCACAGCGCCCAGGACCGTCCGCTGCTCCGCGGTCGTGGCGCCTCGCTCATCGATCCCACGGAAAGGTCGGCGGCTTGCGATCCGGTGGTCACCAGCACGAGGTCCTCCGGCCCGACCGCAACCGATGTCGCCGCATCGTCCCGTTCGTAGTCGAGTCGGTTGACGGTTATCTGATCCGGGGACGGCGCCAAGCCGATGTCCTGGACCATGGCGCCGGTCAGGAAGTTCACGCCTCGCGCGCGCAGCCAAGCGACCAGCGGTTCGATGAACGCTTGGTACTGGTTAACGGGCGTGCGCATGATGTCCGCCATGTCCGAAAGTGATGGGAATAAGTGCAAGGTGCGGTTCAGATAGCGCCGCAACTCCGTCGCGCCGTGCTGCGGGAGCGACCCCATGATTGTCGAATAGAGCAACCAAAATTCGGTTGAGAAGAACTTTGGGGAAAAGAATTCCTCGATGCGCCGCCCGTCCAGTTTTGCTTCGGGCGTCAGCGCGAGCCGCACCAGGTCGAAGCCGTCGCGCAGGCTCAGGCCGAAACGCGGGCCGTGCACAATGTGGCCGTTGCGATCGATGATGTGCGCCCGGTCACGGAAACGGTGGCGCGCATTGAAGGCGAAGAATTCATCTTTGACGGAGATAGCCGGATCGCTTGCAGAGGGGATCTCTGCAAGCAAGTCGAATGTGCAGCGGAATTCCTTGTCGAAGACGGAACCAGGCACATTGTAGCCTCTTTCCGCACTGCCGCCTAGAAAGAACCCGCCACCCATCCGCTCTTCCGCGTCGTAGATCGTGATGTCCTGGCCGGGAACCCCCGCGTTCCGGATGAGATACGCGGCCGCTGCCAGTCCGCCAAACCCGCCACCGACGATATGCGCTTTCATCGGCCTCCTCCCTGGACCCCCGGTTTGGGAGGGGTCCTAGACCCCCAACGCGTTTAAAATCCGTTCTGCCACCGAGTCGTCAAGGTACCCTGCTATACTTGTCGGTTGAATTGTTGATCTTAGGATAGTTTTCGATTTCTGGGGTGACGGGGAAGTTTGTCTTGTCGAGTGGGTATAGGGACACAACGTCCCGCGTATCAAACGCATTCAGCCATTGCTTCACTGGCAATGGAAACCGCAATGGCGCAAATTGATTCCGGATCGGACGCACTCCAAGCGGGCACCCTACGGTCAAAAATAGTGGTACGCGTAGCGAGCGGGAATCCGACCGTAGAACGTGGTAAGCAACTATTGACCCGAGCAAATGACCAACGACCACGGTGGGCTGCTGCTCGGTCATTGCACTTGCGACGATCCGGTCGATTTCATCGCGAACTCCTGCTCGGGTGGTGTACAGAAACACATCCCGAGTAAACACCTCCAGCGCGGTCTGACTCATTCCACCGCCATGTTTGTCAAGCGCGCGTAGAATCGCCTGTACCCATTCCCAATTGAGAGGACCCCTAGGCTTGGGGTTCGAGCCGTATTCTGCACCCACCTGAGCATCCGTAACCCCGCTGCGCTCCCTTAACGCCTCGGCAATCTCAGCTTACGCAACAGAACAGGGAATCTCCAAGGGTGTATCAGGGAATTTTTTGTCGCGGGACAGGGAGTTCGTAAGCGTCCATTGTTCGCACGCTTATTTTGCGCCTGCCAAACGCGATCTGTTCTCACTGGCCTTTTTGTAAAGGTGAGGAGGAACAGATGGCGGACGGACGGCGGTCTCGCGAGCGTTACGGCGAGGCGTTTTGGCGCGCGCATCACGAGGGGATGGCGTCAAAGCGATTTGAATCAGCGAGAGTATTGTGAGGCTCAGGGGCTTTCGCTCAAGGCGTTTGGCAACTGGCGGGCGAAGTTCAAAGCTGAGCCACAGCCGCTGCCGCGCAGGCTACTCTACCGGCGCGCTCGCCGGAGCAGGCGCTCATCGTGCCGCCGGCACGCGACGGCCATCGGCGGAGCTTCAGCGAGGCGGACAAGCGTCGCATCGTTGAGGAGGCGGGGCAACCGGGCGCGAGCCTTTCCGAGGTGGCGCGTCGCTATGGGATAGCGGCGCGTGTGCTGTTTCGTTGGAGGCAAGAGCTGAAGCCTAAACCGATGTTCGTCACGGTGCAGATCACTGATGCGAGCACGCCTTGCGATGCGGCGCTGGGCGAGCAGGAGCGTGTACCATGACGCTGCTTCCTCGAGGACTGAAGGTCCACTTGGCCCTGGGTTACACCGACATGCGCAAGGGCATCGACGGGCTGGCCATGTTGGTGCAGGCCGTATTGCGCCAGGATCCCTTCTCCGGCCATCTGTTCGTGTTCCGCGGTCGCAAAGCCAGCCTTATCAAGATCGTGTATTGGGACGGGACTGGTCTCTGCCTCTTCACCAAGCGGCTTGAACAGGGCGTGTTCCTGTGGCCACCGGACGCCGATCCGGGTGAGACACTGGCGCTGAGCTCGGAGCAGCTATCAATGCTGATTGATGGCGTCGACTGGCGTGCACCTGAGCGACGGTGGCGACCCGCTGTCGCCGGCTGAGCGATGCAAAGCAAAACTCTGTTTGGTGTGACTGATTGACTCACGATGATAATCGTCGCGGCGGAGTTGAGACGAATCGCGTTAGATTTGGTGCGTGGACATCGATCTCGCCGCGCTGCTTTCTGATGTCGATACGCTGCACCAATTGGTGCGTGACTTGGCTGCGCAAGTGGCGGACGATCGGTCAGAGCTTGCCCAAGCGCAAGCCGAGATCGAGAGACTCAAGCTCATCATTCGGCGGTTCCAACGCGCGCAGTTTGGACGGCGCTCGGAA
>DATFTC010000265.1:0-2368 GCA_035262305.1 Myxococcaceae bacterium
ATGCAAGGCCGGGAGCGTCGTGAGCTCGGATGGACTGAGCTCGCATAAACAGGCGTCGAAGAGATCTCCGCTCGTCGGATTCGTGGGCCTCGTCATCAAGAGGCTTGTCGGATCGCTGCGCTCTTTCAGGATACTGCTGAACAACGAATCCCGGGAGCACAGCCAGAGGATCCGCTGGCCACTCCGCCGCCAGGACACAAGCTGTGCGGTGACATCGAC
This sequence comes from Myxococcaceae bacterium, assembly GCA_035262305.1. GTDB lineage: Bacteria > Myxococcota > Myxococcia > Myxococcales > Myxococcaceae > DATFTC01. Next base: position 220 of record DATFTC010000265.1, read on the forward strand.
GGTATCGAGCCAGAGCGGGTGCGCAGGTCGCAGGAACGGTAGCGGACCGAACAGCGCCGTATGGATCGAGCGGAAAATGTGCGACAGTCCTCGCCCCTCTTCCTTTTCGATTGATGTCGGCACCGCCAGGCTACCGCCGCCGGTGCTTCTCTCCCTGAGGCGTCGGCTCGTCTCCGTGAACCAACGCCCAAGCTTGGCATGCCCGACATGCGACTGCGGCTCGGGCGACAGTCGGCGCTCGATTTCGTTCATGTAGCGGCGCGACTCCGCGATCACGTCGCCGAGATCGACAGGGAGGTCGGCGGCATGAATGGTCAGGAGCTGCCGTCCGCAGCGGCGCTGCTCATGGGTGGTCCAGTCGGATAGAAATTTCGCGATAGCGTCGACCGAAATTCCACCCGGACGCAGGAGTTCTTCACCGGTGACGCGCTTCTGCGGCTCGATCATGAAGAAATCATCGGAATCAGCGAGGAAGTAAGGCTCAAGCGCCGGCGCCGCCTCCGGAAGGTATCCGAAGTCCCATACCAGGACTGGCTCTGTGATCACCCGTTCCGGCTTGATTGCTACGAGAGCGACTGGCCATTGGTAGCCCACCAGCGTGTCCTCATCGATGTACCAATAGAACTGGTCCATGCACCACTGATGATAGAGCCGCTGATTCACGGTGCGCGCCTTCACGGTGAGGTGCTTGTGGGTCAAGGCGAGCTTTGCCATCTCGCGCGGCTTGACCGCGAGCACGCCGCTCTCTGCATCGACCCGCGCCGCGAGCTGCGGCCATACCTCCTCGAGCACGACGCGGAAGCTCGGCGCGTGAATGACACGCTTGCCTTGGCGCAGCAGCTCGGCGAGCCGACGGTACGATCCATCGGCAATGATGAAATCGGCGTTGAGAAACAGCAAAAACGTTTCCGTCACCTTCGCGCCCAGATCGACGAAGCCGCGGAACAACGCAGCCGTCAAAACCACGCCGTATTCGCCGGGCTCGCACGGCATCAAATCGTCGAGCGAGGCGAACTTGACCTGGCAAATGGCAGAGAGCAGCTGGAACGAGCGCGCCTGCCGGATGTAATCGACGAGCTTGCTTTCGGTGACGAGGACGACCTCGACATCGAACATCGTCGCCAGCGAAGGCAGGTTGCCCGGGGCGAGCAATGCCGGCAACGTCATCGAAACTAGCTTCTCGGCGTAGACCGTTCCCCACAGTGGAATGATCAGGCGAGCCGTGTCCGTCATCCGTGGAACTGACCCGTCAGGGTTCCCTGAACATGATCGTCAGTGGCTGGATTGCGCCCGCCACGGAGCCGTCAGGCGCCGGCGGATGCGCCGACTCAATTCTGCAAGCAAGTCGCGTCCCGGCAACTCCGCAAGCCGCGCGCTGCGGGCGGCCGTGACGTGCCGGCGCGCCCGCGCCGCGTCGAAAATCTCGCCATCCACCACCATCGCGTAGCGCGCCAAGTGCTGGTCGCTGGTCATCGGCTCGTAGACGCCCTGGAACGGGACGCAGAACGGCTTGTCGTATTGCTTCTGAAGGAGCGCGACGAGCAAATGCGTCGTCTTGGCATTGAGAACGAGATAATCGAGCAAGGCCGGCTGCCACGGAATGAAACTCGCCAATTGCCAATCCGGCCCCACCCAGATTCCGAAAACATCATAGGCGTTGTACTTTGCCAGACTTTCGAAAAAGTTCGGTTGGTAATTGAAATAACCGTGGTCGAGGTGAACCGTGAACGGGACGGCGTGAAGCATGTATCCGCCGGGCTTCGTGAAATCGTGCATCACCTTGAATACGTTGTATTGATTTAGGATGTGCTCCGAGGTGCCATGATTAGTGACGAATCCGTACTTGCCCACGTGCTCGGGAGGGCACGGGTCGAAATTGAGGTCGAGCGGGATCGAGTTGAACTGCGGATCGAGATCGACGCAGCTGTAATTGAAGCCCAGCGCCGTGTAGAGCTCCAATCCGGAGCCTTTCCAATTTGCAAAGCGATTGAGCATTTCGGCAGAAGGCTCGGGCTTGCCGAACGCTTTGAACAGGCTCTTGACCAGCTCGGACTGCGGGCACCAAACGTTCTGCGCGCCGAGCTCCATCACGTCGGTGATGCCGTCGAAGACGCCAACTCCCTTAAGCTGCCGGTACAATGCAAGAACG
>DATFTC010000266.1:0-22078 GCA_035262305.1 Myxococcaceae bacterium
CGGATCGCTGGTGGTCGGGCGCTGCGGAATGGTTTCGGCCTGGGCACGCAGCGACATCTGGTACCGAGTGTTGTCGAGCTCGATGATGGGGCAGTTGGACCGCGAAGTGATCGCGCGAGCGATGGCCTGACCATTCGCGCCGAGCACCACCCATGCCACGAGGCGCGAGTCCGCGGAGCTCTGTTGGCGGAGTGGGGCACTCGCGTCGGGCTCAGCCGATGCCGTGCGGTTGGAGCCCACGGCAAAGACAGCTACCGCGCCGACCCATACCCCGAGCGTCGTCGCCATCCCCAGGATTCGGCGCATTACTCCCCCTTTGGGTTTGGTCTTCCCCTCGCACAGGACGGTTCAGAAGTGGACCCCTCCTACCATCACGGCGAGCTTGGGAATGTCACCTTTCTGTGAACTGCGCGCGGGGCTCGTTGAGCACCTCGACGACGCGTCCAACCCCAATCGCACAACCGGGTTCCTCAACGTCCGGGTCGGGGACATCCGTCAAGTCTACGAAGGCTGGCCAAACAGCTCGCCGTGAGCGGGCATGTAGAGTGAGCTCTCCTGTCCCGGAGTGACACCGTCCCCTCGGCGATCGTTGCTTTTGATTTGCTAGGGCTCCACGTCCAGGTGCACGTAATAGCAAACTGCGCCGGTATCCTCGATGCGCCGTATGATTCTTCTTACCGTGGTGCGATGGAAGTCGACACCAATCGTCATCGTCCGTTGCACGAGATACCCGAGCGGGCGCGCTCCAGCCGCCAGTGCGAGAACCAGAGCACCGGCGACGGCAAGGAGAACCTTTGGCGGTAGATTCATGAAAAGGCCGATGGCGACGGCACTGATTGCCGCCAAGGCGCTCAGAAAGAACAGCACCATCCAGGTGGTTCCGCATTTTTTGTGTATCGCCAAGGACCACCTCTCGCGGCGCAATCTCTCGATGGCTTTGAGACAAGCGCGGCGAACCGCTTCGGTAGCGCCCGAGGCAGGCGTCCGCTTTCCCTCCCGCCGATCGCTCTTTAGCCAAACTTTGAAGAAGCCTTTGTCCGTTTGCCCATGTGTCACTTGGAAGCCGCGGCGAAGCAGCACCACTACGGTGGCATGCTCGATGCCGTGGATGATCCTCGTCCGACGATCGCCAATGAGCTCGCGCAGCTCGCGAAAGGACGCAGCAACGCTCCCGAGAATCCAGCCGCCGAGTACCAACGGAATCAGCACCGACACTGGCATGAAGGCGATGACAAACCAGCGCCACGAAGGATCGAGCGCGAGCGACAACGGTGTGAGGGTCAAGGCCGCGAAGAAGGCCAAACCGACGGCGCTTTCGAAGAACGAGCTGATTTTCTCGGACAGCCGCGAGCCCTCGGCTAGGTGTTTCGGCGCTGGAGGCCTTTCCCACGTGTGGATTTCGTTCATCGGCCGGCGGCAGTCGGTGCACCAAGGGCGCTCGGCGCGTGCTTCGTTGATCATCGCGTCACAGGTGGCGCAGCACCAGACCGGCAGCCTCAGGTCAACCCAGTCCACTCGCGCGTCGCACGCTGGGCAAAACGTGTACGCAACACCGTCGTTGAGGATCAGGTCGCATCGCGGACACGCGTACGAGTAAGCCATTACCCCTGGAGGTTTGGGGATGGCCGGCGCAGCGACGCGAGAGGAAAGGGGCACTCGGACCATCGTAGGACGGGCCAAACATATTCCGTCAAGCCCGGCAGCTCAGCGTCAACCCCGAGGCTGACGCCCGAAGAGAAAAGCGCGAGTGGGCGTCGGCCCCTGCCGGCTAACGACTGGGTCGAGCCTTGGAAGGATTCGCTATCTTTTTTTGGGGCGCTTTGCCGCATCGCTGCGGCATCGACCTCGGGGTTGCTTAATCGTACCGCACGAGGTTACCTCAGAACGCGTTCGTCTTGGTGTGTTGGGAACTAATCACCGACGCTATGTTCTTGAACATCTTGTTGATCCCTGCATCATCTCGCATCCACTAGGAGATGGGAGTATCGAACACTCAGAGCCGACACAAGGAGATCAGCGATGAACCCAGATGACTTTCCGGCCCCAAAACGCGGATTTGTGCTGACGCACTTTTTGGTGGTCTCGGATCAGGATCGGTCCCGTGAATTCTATCGATCGCTATTCGACGGCCAGGTCCTGCTCGAGCGCGACCCGGTCATCATGAAGGTCGCCAATTCGTGGTTGATCTTAAACCTGGGCGGCGGCCCGACGGACGACAAACCCGAAGTGACGTTGACGACGCCACCCAACCCCAATCGCACAAGCGCGTTCCTCAACGTCCGGGTTGCGGATATCCGTCAAGCCTACAAAGACTGGACGGCGAAGGGGGCCAAGTTCCTCACGGAGCCCAAGGACCACGGGAGTGAAATCCGCGCATATATCCGCGATCCCGACGGGCACCTGATCGAGGTCGGCCAATCGACCGGCATTCTCCGCTGAGGCGCAGGATCTCAACGAACTTGCGTGTACACGAAATCGTGGCCGGAATGCTCTGAGTCAGCTCCTGCCCGCCGATGACAATCCACGCAGACCGCGGCGCCTTGACCCTCGGTCGTGCCGGATCCGACGCGTTCATACCAGTACCAGGTGCCGCCGCTTGTCCCCGCGAAATTGTGGAGGCTGACGGCGTAACCGGAGATCTGGGATCCCGAGTGGATTTCCTTCACACTGGCCGAGCCGACCGGGAACTCCCCTCCCTGGGCGGCGCTCAGCAGATCGTTCGAGCAGATGCGAGTCTCGCCATGCGCGCCGAAGGGGCGCGCCGGATGCGGTTGTGGCTCGCATCGCCAGCTCTGGTAGAAGCCCTGGGCGAGCCAGCGCTCGATGCTGGCCCGCCCCATCGGCGGTGTCTGTGGATCGCCCGCCTCGTTGGGATTCGAGGATCCACCGCCGCAAGCAACGCTGCAGAGAGCAGCGCTCAACCAGAGGGCGCGAAGCCAATCTCCCCGCGATGCGCTCACAGCGGCCGTACGTTTGATCATTCCTTTCAGTGTGGGGTGTGAAGGGATCATCCTCAGAACGACGCAGCTTGCTGCTGGAGGGAGGGCTGAGCCTCTAAAACGACTTCGACAACGGTTTGTTCGCGCAGATCGAATCCATCATCGATGGCCCGCCGCTCGGTGCTGGCGCTCAGCTGACACCGCCCGGTGCTCTTCAGAGAAGTTGACCAGAGAAAGGTGGCGTCCTCAGCACAAACGATCGTTTCCCCACCAATCTGAAAGAGCACCTGCTTGCGCGCAGGATCGTAAGAAAGCCCATCGACTCGACTCATGATGACATCGGCTACGGGCAGCGCTTCACCGATGAAATCGGTCGACTGTAATTGAACGTCGATCCAGGCTCGGCCCAGCTCGCGGTTCACCGCGAAGCTCGCCGAGATTTTCTGCCTCGACGTGTCGAGCGGACCGTTGAAAACAACGAGTGGTGCAGCCTGAACCGCTGCGGGGACGGCAGTCAACATCAATGCATAGACAACCATTTTGTAAGTCATTTGTTCTCCTGAGAGTTGATGGTTTGAGCTACAGCTCTCAGTATGGGCAGTCGGCCAATTCCGTTACACGGCCGTCTGCATTTGGCCTACTTCATGCCCCTAAGCGTTCTTGCAGATGGTCGGCTACGCGCAGGGTGTTGGCGATGATTGTCAAAGCGGGGTTTACCGCTCCGCTGGAGGGGAAAAAGCTCGCGTCCACGACGTAAAGATTGTCCACATCGTGGGCCCGGCAGTTTGGGTCCAACGCCGATGTCTTTGGATCGCGCCCGAAGCGGATGGTCCCGTTCTGGTGCGCGACTCCGGCGAGCGGAATGCGGTCGCCGATGAAGAGATTTCGGGAGAACAGTCCCTGATGACAATCGTGACCGTGCTCGGCGCACTTCGTTTGCTGCCGCATCAGTTGTCGCAGCTTTTCGCCGAGCCGCTGGTGGCCCTCTTCGTTGTTCGGACGGTAGCTCAACACGATCTCGCCGTTGCTGTTGAGTGTGACCCGGTTATCGGCGTCAGGAAGATCTTCGGACGTCAGCCAGAAGTCCAAAGAGTGCTTGGCCATCAACTCAAGCGTCCAACCGGGGGCGATCGCCGGGGCGCCTGCCCGCAGCGCTTCCCGGTCAAGCTTTCCGACAAAGGAGATGTGCCCCATCGGGTACTCCCAATCCTTCGAGCGGAAGTAGAAGTCATTCAGCGCCAGGGTCTTCTGGAAAATGGTTGGATTGGGGCACTTCGACACCGCCATCAACACGGAATTAATGTGGCCCATGTAATGGCGGCCGACGACATCCGAGCTGTTCGCGAGCCCGCGCGGATGTTTGTCATTGGCGGACCGGAGCAGCAGGGCTGCGGAGTTAATTGCACCGCAGGAGATCACCACGATGTCCGCGGCGTAGATCTCCTGGATTCCATTCCGCTTGACCAACACCTCCGTTACTTCCCTGCCAGACGCGTTGGTCCGGAGCTTTTCAACGTAAGCGTTCGTCAGCAGCGTCAAATTGGGGTGCTCGAGAGCAGGATCAACACAAGTCACCTGGGCATCGGACTTCGCATTGACCAGGCAGGGAAATCCGTCGCAAGTCTGGCATCGGATGCATTTGCTCGAGCGGGCGTTCTTTTCGTCGATCTGAATTCCCAGAGGAACGTGGAACGGCTTGAGCCCGAGCCTCGCAAAATCGTCGCTCAATTGTTGCATGCGCGGCTCGTGACTGACGGGCGGGTGGGGATATGGGCCGCTCGCGCGCGGATCGGTGGGATCGTCGCCGCGCCTGCCGTGTACATGGTAGAGCTGCTCGGCCTTGAGATAGTACGGTTCGAGCTCCTCGTACGAAATCGGCCAGGCCGGTGAAATGCCTCCGTGGTGATTGAGCTGGCCGAAGTCTTCCTTGCGCAGGCGGAAGAGGGCGGCGCCGTAGAATTTGGTGTTTCCGCCGACATTGTAGTTAGTGTGCGGGTGAAGGGGCTTGCCCTTGGAGTCGCGCCACACCTCCTTCGTTTGATAGCGAGCGTCGCCATTCACGGAGCGGGAATCCCAGTTCTCCCTCTCGCGCCGGACATAGTCGCCCCTCTCCAGCAGCAGGATTCGCTTGCCGGTGGGCGCCAACCGGTGCGCGAGCGTGCCACCGCCAGCTCCAGTTCCGATGATGATCACGTCGTAGCGCTCCACGTGCAGTGCCTCCTATGAAGCTTTACAAGCATCAAGACAGGATGAAGTTGTGAAATAGAACGGCGACGTTGGCGACGCGCTAGCGCCCTGTCGCGGTCGCGCCTCCCGCCGATTCCAGAGCAACCAGGGCCAAGGCCCGGTTCATCAACCACAGATGGCGCGTGGTGCGAATGAAGGCAGCTCGCACACGCGGCGAATCGTCGCGGTACTCCTGCAGCAGCTCGGCGAACCGCTGGTAGGCTCGCCGCACCTCGAGAATGAGACGGACGCGTTCGGACTTGGGGACCGGGTTGCGCGGGGTCGATGGCATTTCGATTTACCTCCCAGGGCTCATACGCAGCAGCGCTTGTTTGGTTGCATCGAACCGCCGGAACGTTACAGCCGACCGAAATCAACTGTCCGGGCAGGCAGGCGAGGGCATCGCTTGGGAAGAGTCAAAAGGACTGGGCCAATTGCACTTCTGTAACGTTTGCCGCGGATCGTTGAACTTGGGTGGTGAACGCAACTGCCGGACTACGTGCCGGTCAAGAATTGTCTGTGGCGATAGCAGTGTTCTCTGATCGCACGGGGAACGAGAGTGCCGTGGTGAGTGATTCCAGCCACGTCGAATCCACCGCTCAAAGCGCGGCTTCTACGCCGGGGTGCATCGGTGGTCCCGCCAGCGGGCCGAGTGAAGATCTCCGTTTGGTTGCGGCGATCCAATCCGGGGACGAGCGCGCGTTCATGTCGCTGGTGGAGCGCCACCACCGGGCGATGGTTCGCCTGGCCGGCGCCTACGTCCCTTCAGCGGTCGCGGAGGAAGTGGCGCAAGAAGCCTGGATTGGCGTCGTCAAGGGCTTGCATAAATTCGAAGGACGTTCCTCCCTCAAGGCGTGGATCTTTCGCATCTTGATCAACTGCGCACAATTTCGCGGCCTCAGAGAAGCCCGCGCCGTGCCCTTCTCGGCTCTGGAGTGCGATGCCCAAGACCGAGCCGTTCCCGAAGAGCGGTTCCTGGATGCAGAGCACCCGCGCTGGCCGGGGCACTGGGCAAAATATCCGGAACCGTGGAGCGACCAGCGGCTAATCTCAAATGAGACTCTGGCGATGGTCGCCAATGCAATGGAAGGCCTTCCTCTGACTCAGCGCGAGGTGATGCGCCTAAGAGACGTGGAAGGGTGGACTTCCGCGGAGGTCTGCGAAGCTTTGGAAATCAGCGAAGCCAACCAACGAGTCCTGCTGCATCGCGCGCGGTCGAAGGTGAGGCGGGCTATTGAGCCGTATATGTCGGGCGGAGAGGCGCCATGAGCAACGAAGCATCCATGGACATTACTTGCCAGGAACTGGTCGAGCTGGTGACCGACTACTCGGAGGGCGCGCTCTCGCACGAGGACCGGACCCGATTCGAGCAGCACCTGGTAATGTGCGGCGGCTGCAAGGAATACCTGCGCGAGATGCGCAAGACGATCGCCATCTCGCGAAAGCTCTCCGATGAGGACCTTCCGGCAAATGTCCGCGATGATCTGCTGGCGCTCTTCCGAAAGTGGAAAGCAGGCTCGCTACGGTGAGGGGATGATTGCACTCAAATTTCTCGCTCGCGGTGCCGTGGGACCATTCACCGGATTCGTCTGGCCCAGTCCAGCGGGATCCACAGCCGGGGCTTGGGTGGAATCGCCTCCGGAGCGCTTTCCAGAACGAGGCATCCACGCCTGCCTGGTCGAGCATTTGCCTTATTGGACCGACGACGAGCTTTGGGAAGTCGAATTGAGCGACGAAAAGATCCTCTGTTCGCCGATGCAGATCGTCGCCTCGCGCGGGCGGCTGGTAGAGCGAGTCGCCGCCTGGACGCCGCGGCTGGCGCAGGAGTTCGGACAAGCATGCGCGCTCAAGGCCAGAGATCGCGCGGTCGAGCTGATGAAGCAAGGCACTCGATTGGCCGAAGCGGAGCAGTTATTCGCTTGCCGCAGCATCGCGGAGCTCGAAAGGGTGGCGCGCCCGATGAGCGCGCAGTCCAAAACCGATTCGTTGTCCAACATCGCCGGGTACGTCGCTGACGCGGCGACATTCGCCCGGATATCCGACGTGGCCACGGCGTCCTATATCGCCGCCGAGCTGGCGCGAGTGACCAGCGGATCCATGCAGGGGTTTCTTTTAGAGCGATCTTGGCAGGGCCGCTGGATCGCGGATCGATTGCGGCTCGCGCACGGGAGCCCGCATGTTTCGGTGTAACGTTTTTCGCCCCGCTTCGTACACATGCCAGCAGGCAGCGTTGTTCTTTTGACCAGTGCTGCCGATCCGTGAACCGCGTCTGCGCAGGGATTGCCATGCCTCGACTGTCGTTTTTCGGCTATCGCTTCATCTTGGCTGCAGCGCTTTTGCTTTCGGACGCGACCGGCCGCATCTGTTTCGCCGATCCGACTGCTGAAACGAATTCGTTGGTCCGATCGGTGGGGTGCATCGGGATGACCGTTTCCGATCTGGATCGCTCGGTCGACTTCTATGCCCGCGTGCTTGCGTTTCAGAAGGTCTCGGAAGTGGAGGTGGCGGGCAAGGAGTATGAACAGCTTGCCGGCGTTTTCGGCGTTCGCGAGCGCATCGTCCGCCTCAAGCTAGGGAACGAGTGCATCGAGCTGTCAGAATATCTCTCGCCGCGCGGTCGTGCCGCGCCGCCGGACGCACGCAGCAACGACCGCTGGTTCCAACACATCGCGATCGTCGTCGCGGACATGGACCGCGCCTATCAGGTCTTGCGGGACGCGCGCGCAGAGCACGCGTCGAGCGGACCTCAACGACTTCCGGACTGGAATCCCAACGCGGCCGGGATTCGCGCCTTCTATTTTCGCGATCCCGATCGCCACGTCCTCGAGGTCCTCCAGTTCCCGCCGGACAAGGGCGATACACGCTGGCACCGCTTTACCAAGCGCGACGCACTGTTCCTGGGCATCGATCACACGGCCATCGTCGTCGGCGATACCGAGGCCAGCCTTCAATTCTATCGAGACTCCCTCGGGCTTCGGGTCGCCGGCAAGAGCGAGAACTGGGGAACCGAGCAGGAGCACTTGAACAATGTCTTCGGAGCGCGTCTGCGGATCACCACTCTGCGCGCAGGCGACGGACCTGGCATAGAGCTCTTGGAATACATCACTCCGCGCGACGGCAGGCTGATGCCCACCGATGAGCGCGCAAATGATCTCATTCACTGGCAGACGAACCTGGTCACCGCCAATCTCGATCGTGCCGCGGAATCGGTGCGCGAGCGAAGGCTGTCGCTGGTCAGCTCGGGAGTGGTGAGCCTCTCCGACGAGCGGCTCGGATTCTCACGCGCCTTTCTCGCCCGCGATCCGGACGGGCACGTGATGGCATTCTCAACCCATTCGCAAATGAACCGGGGAGGAGGACTCGTTGAAAACAAGTGAGGAAAGCAGGCTCGAGCAATCGCGCAACCGAAGCCACCACTGGAAGCGCTGGGGTCCCTACTTGAGCGAACGGGCTTGGGGAACGGTTCGCGAAGACTACAGCGCTTACGGCACCGCGTGGGATTACTTTCCGCACGACCATGCGCGATCGAGGGCGTACCGATGGAACGAGGATGGCATTGCCGGAATCTGCGACCGGCATCAGCGGCTGTGCTTTGCGCTGGCGCTTTGGAATGGCCGCGACCCCATTCTCAAGGAGAGGCTCTTCGGCCTCACCGGCCAGGAAGGCAACCACGGCGAGGACGTCAAGGAGCTCTACTACTACCTGGACAGCACGCCGACCCATTCGTACATGCGATACCTCTACAAATACCCGCAGGCGGAATATCCGTATGCCGACCTGGTCGAGCGCAATCGGCAAGCCGGCCGGGCCGGCTCTGAATACGAGCTGCTCGACACCGGTGTGTTCGATGAAGACAAGTATTTCGATGTTTTCATCGACTACGCCAAAGCAGACATCGAGGACATCCTCGTTCGCATCGAAGTCTTTAATCGCGGCGCTGACAAAGCCGACCTCGATCTCTTGCCCACGCTCTGGTTCAGAAACACGTGGAGCTGGGGCGCGGATCCGCGGCGCCCGATCTTGCGCGCCGAAGGATCCACTAAGACCCGATCCACGGTGCGCGCCGAACATCCGGACGAAGGGAACTTCTTTCTTCACTGCGACGGCGCTCCAGAGCTGCTCTTTACAGAGAATGAGACGAACACCGAGAGGCTCTTCGGGGTGCCGAACCGAACTCCGTATGTAAAGGATGGAATCGACTCGTACCTAGTGCACAGGCGCGCCGAGGCGGTCAATCCCGATTGCGTCGGAACCAAATGCGCTGCTCGCTACCGCTTGAGCGTGGAACCGGGGGGCTCCGCAGTGGTCAAGCTTCGACTCAATCGGCGAGCTTCCGCCGCAGGCGGCGCCGTGGGCTGGGACTTCGATACGCTGTTCACCGCCCGGAAAGCAGAGGCCGACGAGTTCTACCAGACGATCATCCCTCGTGACGTCTCCCCGGACGCCAAGAACGTGATGCGACAGGCGCTGGGCGGTCTTCTCTGGTCCAAGCAGTTTTATCACTATGTCGTTCGGGATTGGCTGAGTGGAGATCCGAGCCAGCCCGTGCCGCCCGGCTCCCGTCGCGGCGGCCGCAACTCGGACTGGAAGCATTTGCACAATGCCGACGTCCTCTCGATGCCCGACAAGTGGGAGTACCCGTGGTACGCGTCCTGGGACCTGGCATTCCACTGCATCCCGCTGGCGATCGTGGACGCCGATTTCGCCAAGGAGCAGCTGATCCTCCTCTTGCGCGAATGGTACATGCATCCGAATGGGCAAATCCCAGCCTACGAATGGGCTTTCAACGACGTCAACCCACCGGTGCTGGCCTGGGCCGCCTGGCGAGTCTACAAAATAGACAAGAAAAGACGCGGAGTAGGAGATCGTAAATTCCTCGCGCGAGTGTTTCATAAGCTGATGTTGAATTTCACCTGGTGGGTGAACCGCAAGGACGCCGAAGGCCGGAACGTCTTTCAGGGTGGTTTTCTCGGGCTGGACAACATCGGCGTCTTCGACCGGAGCGCGCCGCTGCCGTCCGGTGGGCATATCGAGCAATCCGACGGAACCAGCTGGATGGCGATGTATTGCTTGAACATGCTGAGCATCGCCCTTGAGCTGGCGTGCGAGGATGACGGCTATGAGGATGTGGCCAGCAAATTTTGGGAGCACTTCGTCAACATCGCCCATGCGATGAACACGCTCGGCCTTTGGGACGAAGAGGAGGGCTTTTATTGGGACGTGCTGCACCTTCCCGACGCAAGGGAGTTACCTCTCAAGATTCGATCGATGGTCGGCTTGATTCCCTTGTTCGCCGTCGAGAGCTTCGAGGCCGAGCGCATCGCGAGATTTCCGGCCTTCTCGCGCCGCCTCGACTGGTTCATCGACAACCGCCCGGACATCACCGCCGGCGTCGCGTGCATGCGAACGCCGGGAGTCAACGGGCGCCGGCTGTTTTCCATCGTTGACCCGGAAAAGCTCCGGCGGGTGCTGCAGTGGATGCTCGATGAGACCGAATTTCTCTCGCCCTACGGCATTCGGTCGGTTTCTCAAAAACATCGATCCGAGCCGTACATGCTGCAGCTGAACGACATGTCTTATCAAGTCAGCTACGAGCCTTCAGAGTCGGGCAGTGGCCTGTTCGGCGGCAACTCGAACTGGCGCGGCCCGATCTGGTTCCCCGTCAATTACCTGCTCATCGAATCGCTGCAGAAGTTCCACCATTACCTCGGTGATACATTTAAGGTCGAGCTGCCATCTGGATCTGGGCACTACGCCACGCTGGCGGAAGTCGCCACTGAGCTATCGCGCCGGCTAACCCGCATCTTCCTCCGCGACGCGTCCGGCCGCCGGCCGGTATACGGCAATCACCCTAAGCTGCAGGGCGACCCAAACTTCTCGGAGGTAGTGCTCTTCTACGAGTACTTCGACGGGGACTGTGGCTCCGGGGTCGGCGCCAGCCATCAAACCGGCTGGACGGCGCTGGTGGCCAAATTGATACAGCAGAGCAAGGAGGAGCGCGTTGCTCTTCGGAAGCAGCCGTCGTCACAATTGAAGAGCACTCAACCGTCGGTCAGGAGAAGCGCATGAAAGCGATCGCAGTCGTCCCCGGTAAACCAAACAGCGCTCATCTGGCCGAGCTGCCGAACCCTTCGTGCGACGAGATCCCGGGTGGTCGGGGGGTTTTAGTTCGAGTGCTGCGGGTGGGCGTGGATGGCACGGATCGGGAGATCAATGCAGCGGCGTACGGCGCAGCGCCAAAAGGTTACGACTTTTTGGTGCTCGGACACGAAAGCTTCGGCCGCGTTGAGGCAGTAGGAAAGAACGTCACCGAGCTCAAACGCGGCGACTACGTGGTGGCCACCGTCCGCCGCCCGGGCACCAGCATCTACGACGCGATCGGCACTCCGGACGTGACCACCGACGACATCTACTTCGAGCGGGGCATCAACCTGCTGCACGGCTTCCTCACCGAATATTACGTGGATGACGCGGACCACATTGTTCCGGTGCCGGTGCGCTTGGCGCGCGTCGGCGTGCTGCTCGAGCCATTGACCGTGGTGGAAAAAGGGATAGCCCAAGCGTACGAGATCCAGCGCCGGCTGCGGGTCTGGCGGCCGAAGCGGGCGGCGGTCATGGGCGCAGGCCCTATCGGCCTGATGGCCACGATGGTGCTCCGGCTGCGGGGATTGCAGGTAACAACGTTTGGCAAGACGCCAAAGCCATACGTCAATGCTGACCTGGTCGAAGCAACGGGCGCGCGATATTTGTCGTCAACGCAGACGTCTCTGCGCAATGCTGCTGCGGAGCACGGTCCGTTCGATCTCATCTGCGAGGGCTCCGGTTACTCGCCGCTGGTGTTCGACGCGATGCAATCCCTGAACAAGAACGGCGTGTTGGTGCTGGCCAGCGTGACGGGAGGAGACAAGAAGATCGAGATTCCCGCAGATCGAATCAATCTCGATTTCGTCCTCGGCAACAAAGTGATGGTGGGAACCGTCAACGCGGGGCGCGAATACTTCGAAATGGGGGTGCGCGACATGGCTCACGCCGAGGCAGCCTATCCGGGATGGATGGAGAAGCTGCTCACCCACCCGGTGAAGGGGTTGGAGAACTGGCCCGAGCTGTTCGAGAAGCTCACCTCGGCCAAGGGCGCAATCAAAGTGTTCTGCGAAGTTGCTTCGCTCTAGAGGGGAGGGAGACAGACGATGAACGCGGAGGAGCGCCAAGCGCTCGCACCCATCCGAGTCGAGCGGGACCGATGCATCGACTTCGATCGGTCGTCCCATCTCGAATGGCTGGAGACCAACGGCACCGGCGGGTTTGCGATGGGAACCGTCTCCGGTGCCAACACCCGCCGCTATCACGGTTTGCTCATCGCCTCGCTTCATCCTCCCGTCGAGCGGTTCCTCATCTTGTCCAAGCTCGATGAGACGGCCGCGATCGAGGGAGTCGACGTCGCCCTGGGCACCAACCAGTATCCGGGCGCGCTTCACCCGACCGGGTTTCGGCACCTCGTCGAGTTTCGGCTCGATCCGTTCCCGATCTGGACCTTCGACGTTGGCGGCGCACGCCTCCAAAAGAAAATCTTTCTCGTCCACGGCGAACAGACGGTCGTCGTTCAATACCGATGCACGCGGCCGTGCCGCCTCCGGGTACATCCATTTCTGGCGTTTCGCGACTACCACTCGCTCGGCAAGTCGAATTCCAGCTTCGATACTTCCGTTCGCGAAGACGAGCGGCGCGGAATTCGAACGCTGAGCATTCGCCCTTATCCAGGGATGCCCGAGCTGCATCTGCGATACGTCGACGCCAGGATACCTTTCGAACGAAACGGGGCCTGGCATTACAACACCGAATACTTAGAAGAGCTGAATCGCGGCCTCGACTTCCGGGAAGATCTCTATCGGATGGGCACGATTCACCTCCAGCTGTCTCCCGAGGAGTCGGCCTGGATTGTCGCTTCGTTTGAGGACGATCGTGGCTTTGATGGCGTAACCGTGGAACGGCTGGAACGGTCCGAGCGCTCGCGACGGCGGGCGACGTCCTCGGACGCAACCATCGGGCGCCTGTCCGCTGCGGCGGATCAATTCATCGTCACGCGCGCGGATGGAAAGCCAACCGTGATCGCGGGCTACCCGTGGTTTACCGACTGGGGCCGGGACACGATGCTCGCGCTCCCAGGATTGCTGTTGGCTCGCGGCCTGCTCGACCAGGGGCGGCAGGTAATCCGCGGCTTTTTGCAGCACCTCGACCAGGGGCTGATTCCCAACCGTTTCCCGGATCGCGGCGAGCGCCCTGAATACAACACCGCCGATGCGACACTCTGGATGTTTCAAGCGGCGAACGCCTACTTGCAAGCGAGCAGAGACGCAAACTTCCTGCGCGAGGAGTTTTATCCTGCGGCCAAGTCAATCCTTACCTGGCATCGGCGCGGCACGCACCACGGAATCCGTGTGGATGAATCCGATGGGCTGCTCATTGCCGGCGGAGAAGGAACGCAGCTGACTTGGATGGATGCCAAGGTGGACGGGCGCGTTATCACCCCGCGACACGGCAAACCCGTGGAGGTGAACGCGCTCTATTACAACGCTCTGAAGTTGATGGAACAATGGGCGAATTCCTTGAACGAGCGGGAGGACGCCGCCGCCTACGGCCGTGATTCGGCGGTCGTGAAGCGCTCGTTCGAGGCGGGCTTCTGGAACGAAGAACGCAAGTGTCTATACGACGTGCTCACTCCGACTGGCCCTGATTCGAAGCTACGCCCGAATCAACTCTTTGCGGTGAGCTTGTCATTCCCGTTGCTTGCGCCGGCCAAAAGGGTCGCGGTGGTGCGGGCAGCGGAGGCGGCTCTGCTCACTCCGCTCGGCTTGCGAACTCTCGCCCCAGAAGATCCGGGCTACTTGCCTCACTATCGAGGCGGAGTCGTAGAGCGAGACAGCGCGTATCATCAAGGCGCCGTTTGGCCTTGGCTGCTGGGCCCCTTTATCCGCGCCTACCTGCGCGCGTTTGGGAACAGTGCCGCAAATGTGGCGCATTGCCGAAGCCTCCTGCGTGGACTTGAAGATCACCTCGCCGATGCATGCCTGGGCACGATATCGGAGATCTTCGAAGCCGAGCCTCCCTATCGCCCCGTCGGTGCGCCAGCGCAGGCTTGGAGTGTCGCCGAGATGCTCCACTTGCTGAGAGTGGATCTGGCGACCGCTCAGCACACAGCTGAGCTGCCCTTGAGTCGTTCCGGTGCGAAAACATCTGAGTTGTCGAGCGGAGCCGCTCGATGATGTCCGCCCTCCGATCGCATTGGCGTTTGTATTTGATGGAGGCGGGAGGTCTGGCGACATTCATGATCTCGGCGTGTCTGTTTGCAGTCATCCTCGAGCATCCTGATTCTGTGGTTCGCCAACTCCTTGGTGATGAATTTGCCCGACGGGCGCTGATGGGATCTGCCATGGGGCTGACCGCGGTGGCGATCATCTACTCGCCTTGGGGCAAGAAGTCCGGAGCTCACATCAATCCCTCGGTCACTCTTGCCTTCCTGAGGCTCGGCCGGATCAAATTTCCCGACGCGATATTCTACGTCCTGGCGCAGTTCGGTGGAGGCGTTGCCGGAGTGTTGATCGCTTGGGTGCTTTTGGGCGCCAGGCTTGCGCATCAGCCCCCCAATTTCGTCGTGACCGCCCCGGGGATGAATGGCGTTGTTGTGGCGTTCGCCGCCGAGGCTGCTATTTCGGCCATCTTGATGCTCGCTGTGCTGTTTGTATCGAGCTCCAAATTCGCAAGCTGTGCGGGCCTATGCGCGGGCGCCCTCGTCGCGGTGTACATCGCTTTCGAGGCGCCGTTTTCTGGAATGAGCATGAATCCGGCGCGCACCTTCGGCTCCGCCCTGGCTGCCGGAGATTTGACTGGCCTGTGGATTTATTTCATCGCCCCTCCGCTAGGAATGCTTTTGGCGGCCAGTCTTTATCAATCGCTCTCAACTCGCGGTGGATGCGCCAAGCTTTACCACGTCAAAGACGTCCACTGCATTTTTTGCCAGGAGTAGACCATGTCCGCTCAATCGGCCACGGACGCCTACCGACTCACCAACATGGCAACTTGGCGAAAGCTGATCGCGTCCTTGGCAGCAATCTTCGGCGCCGCGCTCTTCCTTAGCAGCTGGGGAATCGCTCGCGCGCTGGTGGGCTGGCTCTTCACGCACGATGCGTCGATGTACGAGTGGGCCACTCAGCTGGCAGACGTCGCGTGGGGTCATCCGATGGTTTTTTGTGCGCTGCTGCTGACCCACTACGGCGGGCTGTTGATCATCTTATCAGTGGCGCAGTTTCTGTTTCGCAAGACGACGATGCGCCGCCGCGTTCGAAAGCTTCTCAGCCTGCTCTCGATTGGCCTGGCGGTGATGGATGTCGGGACCTGGCTGCTCGTGCCGGTGAGCTCTTGGGCGCGTCATTTTCTCGCCCCCCTGAGCATCATCGAAGGGGTTCTCTTGGCGTGGATGCTGTTTTTGCCGTTGAGGCAGATGTGGCTCTACCGTCGCTGGCGCGGGAACGGCGGAAAAAAAGTGAAGGTGGTGATCGTCGGGGGCGGCTTCGGAGGCCTTTACGCTGCCGTTGCGCTGGATAAGGCGCTCGGCCATCACCGAGATTTAGAGCTGACCGTGGTAGACAAGAACAATTATTTTCTTTTTCCTCCGCTTCTGCCGAGCGTCTCAGTCGGGGCGATCGAGACACGGCAAGTGACCTATCCCTTTCGCAGAATTTTTGAAACCACGAATATCCGATTCCGCAACGCCACCGTGGAGAGCATCGCTCCGGCGATCAACACCGTCACCGCCAAATTCGAGGTGGACAACATGGGCGGTGAGTCTTGTCTACCCACCGAGGTGCCCTACGACTACTTGATTCTAGCGCCGGGTTCGACGACCAATACTTTTCTCACCCCCGGCGTTGATCGGTTCGCGTTTTTCATGCGCGAGTTGGGCGACGCGGTCGCCGTCCGCAACCATGCCATTGATTGTTTCGAACGCGCGGCAGCATCGACCTCGGTTGCCCTTCAGAAGGAGTTACTGCGCTTCGTCGTCATCGGCGGCGGTCCCACCGGACTGGAGGTGGCAACCGAGATACACGATCTCATTGAGCATGTGCTACTCGCCCGGTACCCCGAAATCGATCCGTCTCGGCCGGAGGTCTGGATCGTTCAGTCCGGGAATCAGCTCCTGCCGGGTTGGCACACGAAGGTGGTGGATGTTGCCTCCCGACAGCTCTCGCGGTTGAAAATCAAGATCGTGCTGGACAACAGAGCGGTGGAGGTCGGGCCCCGTCACGTCGCACTCAAGACCGGCGAGCGAGTGTCCACGCGAACTTGCATCTGGTGTGCCGGGGTTAAGTCCTCCGAGCTTCTCGCTCGAAGCGGGCTCCCGCTCGATGAATCGGGCCGGATTCGGATTAAGCCGGACCTGCGCGCCGAGGGATTCGATAATGTTTTTGCGCTGGGCGACGCTGCTTTCCTCGTCGACAAAAAGACCGGGCGGCCCCTCCCGCCGCTCGGTCAAGTTGCGTTCCAGCAAGGTCCCCATGCGGCGCGCAATTTGGTCCGCCTGCTCTCCGGAAAGGAAACCGAGCCATTTCGCTATTTCAATTTTGGCTCCCTGGTGTCCGTCGGCGAGCATTTCGCGGCGGTGCATCTGCTCGGGGTCAAGCTTTCTGGCTTTTTTGCGTGGCTGGTTTGGCGGACGCTTTATCTCGCCAAGCTGGTGGGCTTTAGCAACAAGGTGCGGGTGATGCTCGACTGGAGTCTGGATTTACTGATCGAACGTTCGCTCTCACAAATACAGACGCGCTCGGCCGAAGCATTAAGCGACGCGAGCTTCTCGCTGACGCAAAAGGCAACTGCTCGCTCCGATGCCTCCGAAGCGGTACCGCAGCTCGCCAAATCCGTCGGCTGATCTCGAGGGCAGCCATCGCTGCAAATGGTCGCCCGCGCTCGGCTGATCGGAGGAGGTCTTCGTTCACGCGGTCACATCTTTCACTGTAACGATTTTTCGTCTCGCTGAAACATGATTCGGCAAACCGGTAAAACCACAAACCATAAGGAGATAACATGAAGAATCCTATCGGAAACGCGTTGCTCGGAGCAGCAGTGGCGGGAATTCTGGCGGCGGTGCTGCCGGCTCAGGCGCAGAAGATTCCGGCGGAAAAGCTGAAGAAGATGGAAGTCGTTCCCTGTTACGGGGTCAACTCGTGCAAGGGAGCTGGTCAGTGCAGCGGCGTGGGGCACGAGTGTGCGGGTGAGAATTCCTGCAAGGGGCAGGGGTGGCTCGCCATCCCCAAGGAGGCCTGCCTGGCGATCGAGGGTGGCTCGTTGACCCCGACAAAGGGCTAAGCGTCCCGGCGGCCGATCAGGAATTGTCCACGCAAGGAGAAAAACATGAAACATCTTTTGGCGGTGCTCTCGGTGGCGATCGCGGCAAGCCAGGCGGCGCAGGCGCAGATCGCCGAAAAGAAGACCTTGACGCTGGATGGCGCCAAACAAGCCATCGCCGCCTCGATCGCCGAGGCGAAAAAAAGCAATGCGACGGGCGTGATTGCCGTCGTCGACGACGGCGGCAATCTCATGGCCCTGGAGCGCCTGGACAACACCTTTGGAGCCGGCGCCAACATCTCGATCGGGAAGGCCCGAACTGCGGTCCTTTTCAAGCGGCCCAGCAAGGCGTTCGAAGACATCATCGGCAAGGGCAGGACTGCGATGGTGGCGCTCAAGGACTTTACGCCGCTGCAGGGCGGGGTGCCAATCGTGGTGGACGGGCAAATCGTTGGCGGCATCGGAGTCAGCGGCGCCGCCAGCGCGCAGCAGGACGAGGAGCTCGCGATCGCCGGTGCGAATGCATTGGCGCGAGGCAAGGGCGGCAGCGTCGCGACCGCCGCAGTGACTTACCTACCCAAGGACAAGGTGTCGGCCGCATTTGTCAAGGGAATGCCCCTGCTCGAGGTGGGGACGTACAAGATTCACGCGAGCCACCGGACAGAAGCCGGCAAAGTTGAAATCCATACCAAAGATACGGACATCATTTACGTCGTAGACGGGTCCGCCACTCTGGTCACCGGCGGAACGGTGGCGGATCCACAAACGGTCGAGACCGACGAGATTCGCGGTGCATCCATTCGCGGTGGCGAAACCCGACAGATCAGCAAAGGCGACGTCATCGTTGTTCCAAACGGAGTGCCCCACTGGTTCGAGCGGGTCACGGGTCCGCTGAACTACTACGTGGTCAAGGTTCGCTCAGTCGAGGGAAGGACATGAATCATCTTGCGTTGATATCAAGTCTTCTAGGCCTCGCCTGGAGCGCCGCAGCGCCTGCACCGACGGTGATGGACCCGCCGGCAGGCCGGCCGGATGCGGTCGTCGACCTCGGAACGCGCGAAGGCGCGCGGTTGGTTAAGGGCACTTGGCGATACAGCAATACGCGCATCGTTGAGGTTGATGCCAAGGGCCCGGGCCCTGATCTCAAGCCCTCCGGGGCGCCAATCAAGACGTACGACTACCTCCCGAAGGCCGGCGCGGCCGACTTCGATGACTCGCAATGGGAGGTGCTGGACGCCGCGACGCTCGAGCAACGCCGGTCGACCGGAAAGCTCTGTTTCAATTGGTACCGAATCAACATCACCATTCCGGAGCGCATTGGTCGCTTCGACCCGACCGGCGCCGCAGTTGCCTTCGAGGTCGTGATCGATGACTACGCCGAGGTCTGGGTCGATGGAAAGCTGCCCCTGGTTCTTGGACAAGCCGGCGGCCAGGTGGTCAAGGGCTTCAACGCGCCAAACCGGGTCATCCTTTCTCGAAATGCGAAGCCAGGGCAGCTCATTCGCCTGGCGATCTTCGGAATGAATGGCCCCATTTCCGCAAGCCCAGACAACTTCATCTGGATCAAGTCAGCCACGCTGGACTTCTACAAACCCGTGGAGCGAAAGGCGCCGAGCGAAGGCACCATCGTGCGGAAGGATCCAAGCCTGGACGAGATCGTGCCGGCAAGCGCGACGATCGAAAAAATCGCTGAAGGCTTTCAATTCACCGAGGGCCCCGTTTGGCACCCCGACGGGTACCTGCTGTTCAGCGATCCCAATAACAACGTCATTTATCGCTGGACGCCCGATGGACAGGTTTCAATCTATCGCACCAAGAGCGGGTACAAAGGTTTCGACATCGGCGAGTATCATCAGCCCGGCTCGAACGGCTTGACGCTGGACCGCGAGGGTCGACTCACCGTCAACGAGCACGGAAATCGGCGAGTGACGCGCCTGGAGAAGAATGGCGTAGTGACCGTGCTTGCAGATCGCTTCGAAGGTAAACGGCTGAACAGCCCCAATGATCTCGTCTATCGGTCCGATGGGGCGCTCTACTTTACCGATCCGCCCTTCGGCCTTCCCAAGGTCTACGACGATCCGCGCAAAGAACTGCCGTACAGCGGCGTGTTCTGTTTGTTCAAAGGCAAGCTACATCTGGTTAGCAAAGACTTGCTTGGGCCCAACGGCCTCGCCTTCTCTCCGGATGAGAAGTACCTCTACGTCGACAACTGGGACGTAAAAAAGAAAATTGTCATGCGTTACGAAGTCGCGCCCGATGGGGCCCTTTCGAACGGCAAAGTGTTTTTCGACATGACGTCGGCACCCGGCGAAGAGGCGCTGGATGGAATGAAAGTCGATCTTGCTGGAAATCTCTACGTTTCTGGCCCGGGTGGAGTCTGGATTATCTCCCCGCAGGGAAAACATCTGGGAATGATTCAACCGACCCAGCTGCCGGCGAACATGGCGTGGGGCGATGAGGACGGGCGGACGCTGTACATGACGGCGCGAACCGCCGTGTACCGCGTGCGATTGAATATCGCCGGTGTGCGACCGGCGGTGAACCGAGCTGTCCTGGCCGATGGCACCAAGACTTGAATCGCCGGCGTTTGGGCTGCCGCACCTCGGCGTGGGTATCGGCTTACGACCCCGCCACTATCGGGACGTGCTCACTACGCGCCCTGTAGTCCCTTGGTTCGAGGTGATTTCCGAAAATTTCATGGGCACCCGGGGCGGCGAGGGCGGTCGGCCGCTGGAGATACTTGAGCAGGTGCGCGAGAACTATCCGGTTGTTTTGCACGGTGTCTCGCTCAACATCGGCTCGACGGATCCCATCCGGCTCGATTATCTCAGCCGTCTAAAATGGCTGGTGCGGCGAATCGAGCCTGCCTGGGTCTCGGATCACTTGTGCTGGACTGGCGTCGACGGTGAAAACCTGCACGATTTGCTGCCGCTGCCGTACAGCTCCAAAGTCGTGCGGCACGTCGCCGAGCGGGTGGCGCAGGTGCAGGACGTGCTGGGGCGGCAAATTCTGCTCGAGAACGTCTCCAGCTATCTCACCTTCATGCATTCAGAAATGACGGAATGGGAGTTTCTCAGCGAGGTGGCGCGCTGCGCTGACTGCGGAATTCTGCTGGACGTCAACAACGTCTACGTCAGCGCGACCAACCATCAATTTGATGCGCGCGAGTACTTGAATGGGGTTCCGGCAAGTCGCGTAGGACAGCTGCATCTCGCAGGGCACGACGATGGGGGAGCATTGCTGGTCGATACGCATGATCGGCCCGTGTCGCGTCAGGTCTGGGAGCTCTATGAATATGCGATCGAGCGCTTTGGCCCCGTCAATACGCTGATCGAATGGGACGACAAGCTGCCCAGCCTCCCGAAGCTTCTCGAGGAAGCTGCCCGCGCTCGTCGAATACAGGAGTCCGTTCTTGGACGCGCCGTCCCTCAACGCGCCGTCGCTGGCTGACCTGCAGCGCTGGCTTCGCTGGATAATCACCGATCCTCGCGGCGTGGATGCGGCGTTGGCGGGGCAAGCTGGCGAGGTGGACGCTGGTTGGATTGAATCCGAGCCGAAGCCGCGGCAACTCGGGATGGTCGTTGCAACGCCGACCGCGTCGAGCGTCGCCCGGGTCGGGATCTATGCTTCCGGGTACTTCTGGCGCCTCCACGACGCGCTCGCTGCAGATTTTCCTGGCGTTCGCGAGATATTGGGCGCGGGGCGTTTTCAGAGGCTCGCCGCCGAGTACCTAATCAAGCATCCGTCCAGGTCGCCGAATCTGGCAGATCTAGGCTTCTCGTTCAGCAGATTCTCGCTCGACCGCGAGCTGCGAGAAGAGTTTCCATTTTTGCCGGACCTTGCGTCGCTGGAATGGAGCATTCATCTCTCGTTGCTCGCTCCGCGAGGGCGCGGCTCCGCGTTGACTTCTGTGGGCGCAGGCGACTGGAGCTCCGCCCGACTTAGGCTGGATCCGACGGTTCGTTTGCTGACCACCGAATGGGCCGTCGCATCGTTTTGGAGACGCATCTTCGCGAAGTCGCGGCCCGCCGCTCCGCAGCGCAGACGACAGTGGCTGTTGGTGTATCGAGATGACGTCTGGGTTCAGGTCAAGGCGGTCACTCGTCCCCAATGGTCCGCTTTGCTCAGGCTTCAACAGGGATGTCCGCTGGGATGGGTCTGTGAACAACTTGCCGCTGAATCCCGCGGAAGTCACCTCCGCATCCGCGAGTGGTTCCGCCGGTGGATCAGCAGCGGACTGATTTCGGGCGTCGAACTAGCCGCATGATGCAGCGGCGCTTGGGCTGTAACGCTTTTCGGCGTGACGCGTACCTAGATGCTGTAACGCTCTTCAACCCCAACCACACTTACCAGCCATGAACCAAGCCCACCCAAAAGTCATCGCCCGAATTGCCTCCGCCGTCCTCGTGCTTTCCAGCCTAGCGCTGTCCGTCCAGGCACGCGCCGAAGACCTCAAAGTCAATCCAGACAACGGGAACAACACATTCACCGCCATCTTCGATGCGCCCCTGGGCGAGCGAATCACCGCAGTGTCCTCATCCGTGTCCTGCGACATCGCTTACGACGAAAAGTCCGCC
>DATFTC010000267.1:0-2238 GCA_035262305.1 Myxococcaceae bacterium
ACCCCGACATGGTCACTTTCGGAGAAACCGTGTTGCGTCGCTACTAATGAGGCCCACGCGCAGCCTGGCCAGCTTCTCGCCTCTGGGTGCGCCGCGGTAAATGGTGGTAGTCGTTTGCGTGACCGATCCAAGGTCGCTGCCGCTCGCTAGTACTCGACGAACCTGCGCTGCCGCGCCACGTGCAAGCCAACCGACTGTTCTCCGCGTTTCCGCAACAATAAGCGCAATCAACTTTTTCATTGCAGCCTCCAATTGATCTCGATCCGTGTAAGTACAACCAGGGGCTTTCGCCTATTCAGATAATCGCGTGTTTTCGGAAACCACCGTCTCTTTCCTGAGAAGGTCGAGGCGCGCTGTCGGCGGCTTTCCCGGGCTCTCGCGCAACGAGGCGGTTCGATTGAAGACCAGCCGTTCGGGGCGGGAATCATCGTCGTGGCTGAAATAGCCTTGGCGCTCGAACTGCAACGCCTCGCCGTGGGGATCGGAGGCGGTTGCGCGCTCGACGAGGCAGCCGCGTAGCGTATGCATGGAATGTGGGTCGAGGTCGGCTGCGAGGTCCGTCGGGCTCGGACTCGCTGCTGAGAAGAGCCGGCCGTAGAGCCTGACCTCTGCTGGCAACGCATCCACGGCGCTGACCCAGTGGATTGTCGCCCCGACTTTTCGTCCGCCGGCGCCGGCGCCACTCCTGCTGTCGGGGTCGTAGGCGCAGCGTAGCTCGACCACACGGCCTGCTGCGTCCTTCACGACATCATGGCAAGTGACGAGGTAGGCGTAGCGGAGCCTCACCTCGCGGCCTGGCGCGAGGCGCCGGAAACCGTGTGGTGGCGCCTCGTGGAAGTCGTCTTGCTCGATGTACACCTCGCGGGAGAACCTGACGACTCTCGTCCCGAAGGCCGGGTCCGCCGGGTGGTTTGGCGCGTCGAACTCCTCTATCCGGCCCGCAAGGTAGTTCTCGATTATCACTTTGAGCGGCTTGAGCACCGCCAGTCGTCGGGGAGCCCGCTCATTAAGGACATCCCGGATCGCTGCATCTAGGACACCGTCGTCGACTGTGCTGTTGGCCTTCGAAACTCCGACGCCGCGTATGAACCGACGCACCGCCTCGGGAGGCACGCCGCGTCGGCGCAGGCCTGCAAGCGTCGGCATCCTCGGGTCGTCCCAGCCCGCCACGTGGCCGTCGCGCACTAGCTCCGTCAGCGCGCGTTTTGAGAGGACGGTATGTGTAATACCCAGGCGAGCGAACTCATACTGTCGGGGTCGCGATGGCACCGGGAGGTTGTCGAGGAACCAATCGTAGAGAGGTCGGTGGTCCTCGAACTCGAGGGTGCACAGCGAGTGGCTCACCCCTTCGATGGCGTCGCACTGGCCGTGCGCGAAGTCATAGCTCGGGTAGATGTGCCAGGCCGTTCCGGTGCGCGGATGGCTGGCGTTGAGAATACGGTAGATGACGGGGTCGCGCAGGTTGAGGTTCGCTGACGCCATGTCGATTTTCGCGCGGAGCACCCGCTCGCCGTTCCTGAACTCGCCGGCGCGCATCCGCGCGAACAACTCAGCATTTTCCTTCACGCTGCGGTCGCGGAACGGGCTGTTCCGGCCAGGGCTCGTCAATGTCCCCCTACCCTCTCTGATATCGTGCGCGGACTGGTCGTCCACGTAGGCCTTGCCGATGCGGACGAGATGGCAGGCCCACGCGTAGAGCTGCTCGAAGTAGTCGGAGGCGAAGTGGAGGCCCTGCGCCCAATCGAATCCGAGCCACTGGACGTCACGCTTGATCGCGTCGATGTACTCCACCCTCTCCTTTGCTGGGTTCGTATCGTCGAGGCGCAAGTTGCAACGGCCGCCGAATTCCTTCGCAAGCTCGTAATTCAGCACGATCGACTTCGCGTGCCCCAGGTGGAGGAAGCCGTTCGGCTCGGGTGGAAAGCGCGTGACCACGACGCGCGTGCGGCCGGTCTCGACGTCAGACGCTATGATGCTGCGAATGAAATTGCTGGCGTCTGCGCCCGCTTCTCCGACATCGTTTTGTTGAGGCACCTTCTGCCTCAAGCCTGGAGTTCGTCGGGCGGGTGCGCGCCGAAGCCGTGCATCCTCAGCGACCATTGCAGCCCCACGACGGCGCCCTTGACCGGCTGCAAGAGAGCTATCGAGGCCACGGCCGTAATCGGAAGGTAGACGCCAAGCTGAAACGCCAGCGACGGTGCATAGTCCACCTCGATCCAGAGAATTACCGGAACCAAG
>DATFTC010000268.1:0-27395 GCA_035262305.1 Myxococcaceae bacterium
CCAGAGCAATCAGCAGAGCACTCAGTCCAACGCTCCGGCCGCACAAGTCGAGGAGTCGCACGCACGCAGGCCGGGAATTGTCCGCAACATATCGTTCAGTGGGATTCGAGCGACGGTCACCGTTCCGGTGCAGCTGGCGGAGGTGCCCTTCGAGAGCAGATACAACCCGGGTGAAATCAAATCGTGCATTGCGCTGAACCGCGCCGGGGACGGAGTGCTTGAGAACATCAGCTTCAATGACGTTCAGGTAACTTTCCCAGGGGGCGGCACGGCCGAGGACGCCGCGGTTCGCGACGTGCCCACGGTCACCGGCGAGTACTACCAAACCGGCGTCCTGCCCGCGTACGCGATCTACGCGCGCCACGCTCGGGGGTTGACGTTGAGCAACGTGCGCTTCGAAGTCAGCGCGCCCGAGCTGCGGCCGGCGCTGGTATTCGATCGCGTCGAGGACGCTGCGGTGAATGGTTTCGGGGCGCAAGGCAATCCGCAGGCAGAATCGCTGCTTCGCCTCATCGACACGCGCGATGTTCTGTTCTCCGCCGCGCGCGCCCTCACGCCCAGCGCCGTCTTTTTGCAGGTGGAAGGCGCAAGCAGCCGGGGAATCACGATCGACGGCGGCGATTTGTCAAAAGCGGCAAAGCCCGTTTCGTTCAAGGCAGGCGCTACCCAGGCATCGGTGAAGCTGCGCACGTAAAACTTGGTGCACCAGCGAGCGCTCGC
This sequence comes from Myxococcaceae bacterium, assembly GCA_035262305.1. Classification (GTDB taxonomy): domain Bacteria; phylum Myxococcota; class Myxococcia; order Myxococcales; family Myxococcaceae; genus DATFTC01. Next base: position 721 of record DATFTC010000268.1, read on the forward strand.
CTATGGTAATCCTGCGATATCTGAAACATCGTCTGAAACGTGGAAGAGCCGGTATGAAAAGCACCATCAAATGGCTGGCAATTCTGCTTCTGATACCCGCGCGGTGGGCCGTCGGGGGCGAGGTGAAGCGTCCTAAAATCCTCGGCGTGGCGCACATGGCGTTTTACGTCAGCGACCTGCAGAAGACGCGCGCTTTTTACAAGGATCTCCTCGGCTTCGAAGAGCCATTCTCGCTCAAGGGAAAGAATGGAGCGGATCGGATCGCATTCATCAAGGTCAACGACTACCAATACATCGAGCTGTTTGCCGAGCTTGCGAAGCAGGACGGGCAGCTCAACCACATCGCGTTCTATACGGACGACGCTCGCAAGATGCGCGAGTACCTCGCGTCGGGTGGAGTGGCGGTGCCCGACACGGTCGGCAAAGGACAGACGGGGAATTTCAATTACACGATCAAGGATCCGGATGGGCATACGGTAGAGATTGTCGAGTACCAACCGGACAGTTGGACGGCGCGAGAAAAGGGCAAGCGAATGCCGGAGGGACGCATCTCCACTCATATCGCGCACGTGGGAGTCCTCGTGGGCTCGCTCGAGCCGTCGATGAAGCTCTACCGCGATATTCTCGGCTTCGGTGAGTTCTGGCGCGGGAGCAGCTCAGGGCGCGTATTGGATTGGGTCAACATGCGCGTCCCGGATGGCGAAGACTATCTGGAGCTCATGCTCTACTCGAAATTGCCGCCGCCCGAGAAGCGGGGTGGCAAGAATCATCTTTGTTTGATGGTTCCGGACGTCGAAAAGGCCGTCGCCACAATCAATGCACGCCCGGCGCGCAAGGAGTACGTTAAGCCGATTGAAGTTCGCGTGGGCACAAATCGCAAACGGCAAGCGAATCTTTTTGATCCGGATGGAACGCGGATCGAATTGATGGAACCGAAGACGATCGACGGAAAGCCCGCGCCCTCCTCGACCGCACCTGCGCCGAGCAGCGAATAGCGCGGAGGTTTGAAGTAGACAACCTCACGTGCGCACTACGAAATGGCAGTTGTCAGGTCACTGTGAAACCGCTGTCAGGTTGAAGCAATAAGGCGCCCGGGATAGACAATCGCTCGATGGAGACGACTCGCGCCAACGCCCCAGCCCAGGCGATTCAACCTGAAGAAACGACGGCGCGGGAAGCGCCCACCGCGCTTACCCTCGGCGACGTCCAAGCGGTGTTGCGCAGGGCCGTTCAGATTGACGCAGGCGAGCGCCTCCCCGGCGGTTCGGCATTGACCGTGGAGGACCTGGCCCGGATTGCGTCGGACGCCGGCATCTCGCCGGACGCAGTGCAAAAGGCACTCCGCGAATATTCGCTCGGCACTTTGGGAGCTGACCACCGAGCCCACTTGCTCGATCGATTGTTTGGGCCGCGCTCGACCTCCGCCGCGCGCGTAGCCCAAATGGATCCGGAGCGCGCGAAGTCCCAACTGCAGAGCATTCTGCGAGAAGAGTGCCTCGAGGTCGTGGAACGGCGGGGCTCGAGAACCGTCTGGGAGCCTGAGCGCGGCGCGCGGGCCAGCGTCATCCGCGTTGTACGAAGGTTCTTGATCGGGCGAGGCGAGCTTCACCACGTCCAGGTCACCAGCGACGTGCGGGCCGCCGATTTATCGGGAGAGCGCTCAATTGTCTCGCTCGACGCTCATCTCGACGGGCGCGCCGGATACACCTTTCCGACGTTCGCCTTGGGAGGAGCTTCAGCGTTTGCCGCGCTGCTGCTGGCAGCCATCGGGTTCTCCGAGCTTGCCCAGCATGCGGCCAGTGCCGGCCCGCTGCTTTTCAGCTCTGCGTGCACCGCGGTCACCGGGGGAGCGGTCGCTGCCGGACTGGGGACCCTGTTGGCGCGAGCGTGGCGCGAGCGTGTTCGCCGGGCGCGTCTTTCACTCGAACACTTGCTGGACGACTTGACCGGAACCGATTCGTAGCTCCCTTCACTCGGTTGCCTCTGGAAAGCCCATCGAATGATCCTGCGCGTTCCGACACGGACCCAGTGGCTTCAGAGGGTGATGGGCGACTTCGACGAGTTTTTGGTGGACCATGCTGCCTGCGAGCGCAAGGCTTCGGCGACGGCGCTCTCCTTCGTCGCGCACTACCCGGACCGCAGCGAGCTTGTGGCGGCGATGATCCAGTTGGCCCGCGAGGAGCTCGATCACTTTCAACTCGTCTATCGGCAGATAGCGGCCCGCGGCCTGCGGCTGGGAGCCGACGAGAAGGATCTGTACGTCCTGAAGCTGCGCGAGCAAATTCGACGCGGACAAAGCTTCTACTTGATGGACCGGCTGCTGGTCGCCGCGGTGGTGGAGGCCAGGGGATGCGAGCGCTTCGGAATGGTGGCTGAGGCATTGGCCCCCGGCCGACTTAAAGAGCTCTACGCAAAGCTCACCCGATCCGAAGCCCACCATCACCAGCTCTTCTTGGAATTGGCACGCCGTTACTTTGAACCCGGCGTCGTCGACGCGCGCTTGGATTCGCTGCTCGACGCCGAAGCTGGGATTGTGCGTCAGCTGCCTCTTCGCCCAACCTTGCACTAGTTCTGCGAATGATCCCGGCCCTCGAAAAGTACCTTGCTCGGCACTTGGAACCGGAGGGGCGCGCCGTCGAGACACCGAGCACGACGTTTGGCCATGCGATCGCAATTCCCGCCTACGATGAAGGCGACAGCGTTCTTCGGACGCTGCGAAGCATCCCCTCTGGTCCGGTCGGAAAGGTTCTCAGCATCCTCGTCGTCAACACGCCCGCCGACGCTCCGCAATCGGTCCATCCTCGCAGCGAGCAGCTGATTGGGCACCTTCGTCGCGAGTACGGGTCTGAATTCGTGCAAAGGGGTCCGTCTCACTTTCACTGGTTCGGCCACCCAACGGGGGCGCTGCTCTGCGTCGACCGAACTGGTCCAAGGTCACTGCCAAAGGGCCAGGGGGTTGGCCTTGCTCGGAAAATCGGCTGCGACATCGCGCTCCGACTTTACGCCGAGGGCAAGCTTACTTCGACGTGGATCCACACAACGGACGCGGACGTCGAGCTGCCAAGCGCCTACTTTGAACGCGTCCCGTTCGCGCTCGACGGAGAGGCGCCGGCGGGGCTCCTCTATCCCTTCTGGCACCGGATTGAATCACCTCCGGAGCTGGCCGATGCGATGCACCGCTACGAGCTGTTCCTGCGCTACTACGTGCTGGGGCTGGACTACGCAGGATCTCCTTGCGCGTTTCACACCCTGGGGAGCATTTTGGCTGTTCACTGTTTGGCTTATGCCAAGGTCCGTGGCTTCCCTCGGCGGGACGCCGGCGAGGATTTCTACCTGCTGAACAAGCTCGCCAAGGTGGGGCCGATCTTGCAGCTCGACGGCGCGCCGCTGATGATTCGCGGTCGCTCATCCCATCGCGTGCCATTCGGAACGGGTGCCGCTTTGAAGCGAATCCTCGCCGCGTCGGCGAAAGGCGAGCCCTACCGAGTCTACGCGCCGGATGTTTTTCTGCAGCTGAAGATCGCTTTGGCAGCGCTGCAGCTCTTCTGCGCGGATCGCGGGCGCGAAGATCCCATCCAGTGCTTGAAATCCGCCGCGCAAATGCATCAAGGCGTCGATGCCCAGCAGCTCCATTGCGAGCTGGTGAATCTCGGGTACCTATCGGCGCTGCGCCACGCCCAGCGCATCTCCCGAGACCCAGCGACAATGCTGCGCCACCTTCACGGCTGGTTCGACGCCTTCCGGACGCTCAAGTTCGTTCATCGACTGACGCGGATTTTTCCGAAAGTCGAGCTGCTCGAAGCGATTCGCACTGCGCGGTTTGTCGGCAACGGCTCAGCTCAGTTGGAAGATTTGCAGCAGCTGCGACTTGCCCTCGTTGACTTGGAGCGATCTCGTACGGTTCAGGTCGGCGCCGGTTCGCAGTGCACCTCTACCTCGAGCGTTTCTCGACCGCCCCCTACGAAGATGGTCCCCGACGTGGGGGTGGCGTCCACGTAGGCTCGGCCGACCGCGACGCGCACGTGATCGGTCTGGGTGACCACGCCGTTAGTTGGATCGAAGCCCTTCCAGCCGACCTCGGGCAGATAGAACTGCACCCAGGCATGCGAAGCTTCTGAGCGGGCCTGGTTCTGCCCCTGCGGGCCGGTGTAGACGTAACCGCACACGTACCGCGCCGGCACTCCGAGCAGCCGCGCCAGGCAGATGAACAGATTGGCGAAGTCCTGGCACACGCCGCGCCGCGTCGAGTAGACATCGAACGGCGTGGTCGCCAGATTCGTCACGCCCTGGACGTAGCGATACTCGCTGAAGATGGAAAGGTTCATGTCCAGCAGCGTCTCCAGCAGATCGCTGTCGTTTCGCTGCACGAAGCTCATCGCGTAGTCGGTCAACTCGAGCAGCTGCGTCTCGGGCAGCTCGGGCGGCAGCAAGTAGGGCTGCAGCATGTGCCGCTGCCAAGGCATCCACACCACGGGGATGGCTGTCCTGGCGTGGAGGCGGGAGCGAAAGGCCAGCGGATTGGTATCCCGCACTTCCACCAGCGCGCGACTGACGATTGCCAGTTCAGTGAAGGGCTGATCGATGTCCAAGCGAGTGACGCGGTTGCCGAAAACGTCCTCGAACTCGGTGCGCTTGCCGTCGACGGAGACGTCGATCCGGTAGCTCAGCTTGCTCTGCAATAAGTCGTGCGCGGGCTCCAGTCGCAGCAGGTGCGTGCTGCGCTCGACGGGCGTCGCATAGCGATAGACCGTGCGGTGCTCCACTTGCAGTCGCTGCGGCTTGGTTTCGCGCGTCAAAAGGTGCAGCGGCGGGCGCACGCGAGGAGCGCCTGGCTCCGTAGGCAGCGCACCCTGCCCTGCAGTCAGCTCGGCGGAGGCTGTGCCGGGCGTCGAGTTTGGTTTCAACTCGGTGCGCAGGGCGCCCTGGCGGATCACGGCCATTGATCCGGGCGAAAGTTTGCGCCAGGCGGGCTTGGCGACCTCCGCGCCGTTCACCGGCAGGCTGGGCTCCAGAGGTGTGCTGGTCACGATTACGCCCTTGCGGCTCTTCACGCCGCGCTTGGTGAGGTCGACCTCCAAGTCGCTGTCGCCGAGGGCAAGCCGGTCGTAAGGCGGGGTCAGCTCCCAGAGGAAGACGTCCCCGTTTCCGTTTCGGTCCGCGTAGACCACGAGGTCATGGCCGTCGGTGAAAGCGAGCGTGGAGTCTCCGTGCTCATTGAGGCGATGGAACCAGTCGTGCAGCGCCGAGAGGTCCACTTCGCCGATGCTGCGCCAATTGTGAGCCGCCACCCAGCCGAGCAGCTCGCAGAAGATCAGCTCGGTATCCGTGCTGCCAATGGGCAAAAAGCGCGCGCCCTCCTCCTGAACGAGCCGGTGATCGAGGCTGCCCGAATGCCCGAGCAACCAGTCGCGCCCGCCATAGCTTCGGCAGAACGGTTGGGTGTTGGCGTCGCTCAGCGGACCCCAGGTGGCGTAGCGAATATGAACTAGAAAAAGGGAGGAAGCCAGGTGCTCCCACGCGCGCACCAGCTCGCTGCGAATGCTGCCGTGGGGCGGGGCGGGCTCCTTCATTACCGTAGCGGCCGGCTCACTGCCCGGGTACCAGCCGATGCCCCAACCGTCGGGCGGCTTGCGGCCCGGGGCCAGGCACCGCAAGTCGAACGATGGCGCCAAGTCGCCCTCGAACGAGATCGCCAGGAGGTTAGGCATCCTTACCGTCTCTCCGCGCTGTGGATCCACGTTGCAAGGGTTATCACTCCAGTCCGACTCAGCCGGCTCTTTCGGCTGCCACGGTGGGCGCAGCAGCGGGCGGCTGGCCGAGGAGCTCTTCCCCGAGAACGTTGCAGACGGCTGCTGTTTCATCCACTACCTGGGTGAGAACCTGATGCAGCGCGGACTGGTCCGTCCTGGGCAGCTCGAGCTGCCGCAACCAGGCATCGAGGTTCAGGAGCCGCTTCAGCGAACGACCGCCGGGCAGTTCATCGCGCTGCGGCGGACGGATGACCGAGAGCCGTTCCCCCGCCCCTTGTACGCAGTAACGAACCGAGCGCGGAAATTTGGGTTCGAGCAGCAGGAAATTGGCCACCGCGAGCCCCGAGATCTGCCCGCGCCCGTGGCGCAGGAAAGGCTCGTATCCGGAGCATGCGCGCAAGATGGCAAGCCAAAGCCCGGTCTCCGCGGCGCGATCGCCGAGCCCCTCGCTGAGCAGCGCGTGATGGTGCACGTCGAGCACGCGAGCGGTCCAACCCGCTCGCTCGAGCAGGACGCCCAATCCGACGAAGTCGAGCGCCTGATCGTGCAGCATGGTGGTGCGCGCCAGCCCCAGCACCAGCTCGGTGTGCCAACGCAGTCGGCCGTAGAAGCCGAAGCGGTTCTCGGCGTACTCGTTGCGCGCGTCTTGTCCATGCAGCCAGAGATGAGTTTCGTTGACCGCTTCCCAGACTTCGATGCTGAGCAGATCGCGGATCGAGCGCGCGTTTTCCCGCGCCGCACCCACCGAGCGCAAAAGACTGGAGAGATTTTTCTCGTCCCAGCTCATGTAGTCCTGGACGACTTCCTCCTCGCCTGCCGCCGAAGCACCGAAGCGCTCGTAAAAAGCGGGCTGCTCTCCGGCGACGATCAGCACCGGCAACCAGCACTGGTGCGCGGGCAGCTCGCCGTCCAGCGCCAGGCCATGGGTGGCCGAGAGAACTCGCGCGGCGTTCTCGGCGCGTTCGACGTAGCGGCCCATCCAGAAGCAGTGATCGGCGACGCGCGAAATCATACTTTGAGCACCCAGGTGTCCTTCGAGCCACCGCCTTGGCTGGAGTTGACCACGTACGAGCCCTCGACCAGCGCCACCCGCGTCAACCCGCCGGGGAGCACCCACGGGCCGCTCCTGCTCGAGACGACGTAGGGCCGCAGATCGACGCGGCGGGGCACCAGGCAACCGCGGTTGCCATCCCAGGTCGGGCAGCTCGACAGCTCGATGCGCTTCTGCGCGATGTACCGGCGCGGGTCGGCGCGGATGCGCTGGCGAAACTCGTCGCGCTGTTCGGCGGTGGAGTCCGGTCCCATCAGCATCCCGTAGCCGCCCGCCTCGTCCACCGCCTTCACCACCAGCTCGTGCAGGTGGTCGATCACGAACGCGCGGTCGTCGTCGCGCGCGCACAGAAACGTGGGCACCTGCTCGAGGATCGGCTCTTCAGAGAGGTAGAAGCGGATCATCTCGGGCACGTAGGGATACACCGCTTTGTCGTCAGCGATGCCGTTGCCCGGAGCATTCGCCAACGCGACGTTGCCCTTTTGCCACGCGCGGAACAGCCCGCGCACTCCGAGCAGGCTGTCGGGGCGAAAGACCTCGGGGTCGAGGAACGCGTCGTCGATCCGGCGGTAGATGACGTGCACCGGCGCAGGTCCCCGCGTGGTGCGAAGCCACACGCGGTCGTCATCCACGAACAGGTCGCTGGCCTGCACGAGGTCGATCCCCATCGTGCGCGCCAGGAAAGCGTGCTCGAAGAAGGCGGAGTTGTACGGCCCCGGCGTGAGCAGCACCACGTTCGGCGCCTGCGTTTCCGGCGAGACAGAGCGCAGCGCATCGCCCAGCCGCGCGGAGTAGTCCTCGACCGGATGCACCCGAGCGCGGTCGAAGGCGGCGGGAAATGCGCGCTTGGCCATCACGCGATTCTCCAGCACGTAGGAAACGCCGGAAGGCGTGCGCAAATTGTCCTCCAGCACGCGCCAGGTGCCCGCGGAGTCGCGGATCAGATCGATGCCCGCCACGTGGATGCGCACGCCGCCCCACGGCCTCACGCCGCCCACCTGCGCAAGGTAGCCGCGAGAGGCCAGCACCACCTCAGCCGGAATGCGGTTCTCGGCGAAGATACGCCCCGACGTGTAAACGTCGGCGAGGAACAGCTCCAGCGCGCGCACTCGCTGCTCAAGCCCGGTGCGGATGTGTCTCCAGTCCTGCGCCGAAACCATCCGCGGCAGCACGTCGAAGGGGAAAATCTTCTCCGTGCCGCGGCTGTCCGAGTACACCGAGAAGGTGACACCGCGCGAGAGCAGCGCCCGGTCCACCAGCGCCTGGCAGCGGCGCACTTCGTCGGGCGATTTGCGACCGAGCACCTCCATCGCGCGATGGAAGGCCGGGCGCGGAGCGCCGTCGGGAGCGAGCAGCTCGTCGTAGGTATCGCCTAAGAAGGGGTAACCGTCGAAGAGCCTGACCGAGCGAGCCGCGATTTCGACGGCCGAAGATTGAAAGGCGATCTGGCTCATGTTGCACCTCGCGCGACGGGGAGGCGCCGAAGGTCGACGCAATACCGCGTTCGATGCTCGGCTGGCACCTCGCGCGGAGGCGCTTCGGGCGACCTGCGCCGCACGACCACCCGATCGGCGCGGCGCCGCGCGGCCTCGACCGCGTCCTTTGGCAGACCGTCGTACGCGCCGCCGCCCGGGCGCCACCCATGCAGCGCGATCGACACGCCCTCTCCGCCGCGCGACCAGGAAAAAACCAGCGGATCGTGCGGCAGCAGGCCTGGGTGCAACCCCGGGCTCGGGGAAAACGCGCGGTAGCGGAGGCCCGCGACGGACCGGCGCTCGTCTACCGCTTGAAGCGGCACCGCCCAGCCCCAAGCTGCGAGAACACCCGGGTCGCCATCGGGCGCGCAGACGCACAGCTGCACGCGCTCGGCGCTCGAGTCGACCAGCCTCGCGCCCTGGCCTTCCTGGGATGCCGAGTCGCCCAAGAGCGGCCAAAATTCCAGCGCGGGCGAGATTTCCAGCGAGGCTTCGCCACACTCCACGCGCGCGAGCGGCCGCGGCGGCTCGAGCAGCAGCGCCTCCAAGGCTCCCAGGCCGAAGCCATGCGCGGCGAGGTCAGCCAATACCGCGCGCAGGTCAGCCTCAAGCAAGAGCGGAAGCGCGAAACGATCGTGCAACTCCGGCCCCCAATCCGCCAGCGGCGCGCGAAGTGGATCGATGGCCAGCCGCGCCAAGAGCGCGCGGAACAGCGCCGCGATGGCCACCTGCTGTTCGGCCGTCCGCTGCATGCGCAGCGCTCGCAGCTCCACCACTCCCAGCCGGCCTCGCCCGGGCAGCGTCGGGTTCCAAAGCTTCTCGACATTGATCTCCGCTCGGTGAGGATTGCCGGATGAGTCCACCAGCAGCGGCGCGAGTGAGCCCCAGAGCACCTCGGGGGTCGGCTCGGTCAGGTCGAGCCGATCCAGCGCCACCGCCAGCTCCTCGAATCGTTCGCGCACGCCCTCGTCGGCGCGCGGCGCTTGAGAGGCGCTGCCGACGCAATCGGTAGAGAACCAATAGGAGAGCGAGGGATGGCGATCCGCGGCTCGCACCAGCCCTGGCAACAGACTGGGAAAGAGGAGGAACGGGCTCTCCGCTGGGGACGGACCGCCAAAAGTGAGTTGTCCGCCTCCGCCCGAGTCTGCAGCCTGGCCGTTGAAGCGGAAGCGCTCCGCGGAGAGGCCGGCCTCCTCCGCCGCGGCGAAGACGGCGCGGGTCCAGTCGAAGAACGTCGCCAGATCGGGCGCTGGAGCGAGATTGACCTCCACCACACCGGGGTCGGGAGTGACGGTCAGCCAGGCCACCGACTCATCGACCGGCGGCGCGAAACCGCTCAGGACGAGCGAGGGAATTTTCAGCCGCTTTGCCGCGGCGGCGAGGGCGCCCAGGAACGCCGCGAGGTCGCGCACCAGCGAAAACCCCGGCAGCTCCACGTCGAGGGGCGATCCCCCGCGCACAGCCAACACGAAGAGGCCCTTCAACGCAGCTTCGTCGAAAGTGGGCGCATCTTTGCCCTCGGCGTGAGGCGATGGGCGCATGCGCAGCTCCGGAAGATCCGCGGCGCCTGCGTTTCGCGAATAGGCGAGCCGCGGCTCTCCCTCGGGACCGGCGAACGAAACCGGCGCCGCGCCGCGAAGCCGCAGCTCATCCGCCAGCGCGTCGCGCAGCTCGTCCGGGCCACAGGGCGGCGCAGGGGATGGCAGCGCGAGCATGGGATCCGCCGGACCGTCCCAAACGGGCGCGCCGTTTCGCCTGAAGTAGGCCCCGTAGCAGAAGCGAGGCCGGTCCTCCCCGGGATAGCGGCGTCCGGCGCTGCGGAACAAGGCCGACGTCTGCGACAGGCGCGGCATCAGCGCGAGCAGAAGCGCGCGCGCACGATCCTCTTTGTCCGCGCCCTCCGCCGCGCAGAGCCACGCCGGCTCCTGCGAGGAGCGCAGCGTGAAGGTGGGCTCGCCGCCGATCCAGATCCGCAGTCCGCGCGAGAGCAGCTGTTCGTCCTGCGCGGCCACGGCTTCGCGGACGAGATCGCGGGCCTCGCTCACAGCCGCTCTTCCTCCTCCGGCTGCTGCATCGGCCGGTCCATCGGAAAAAGCCTCAGGTCGGTGCTGTAGGGCGCGTCGGGATGAGCGCCAAGCGGCAGGGGATCCAACGGGTACGGTGATGGCCCGTCGAAGGTAAAGCGCTGTGCGCGGCGCGCGGCCGCTTCGAAGCGCGTGAGCGGCGGGGCGGTGAAGGCGCGCCCTTGCGGATGCCAGACGTGGTAGCTGCATGCGCCCAGGGATCTGCGCGCCCAGGTATCGAGCAGGTCGATGCGCAGCGGATGGTGGATTCCGATGTGCGGCTGCAGCGAGTGCGGCGGAGCCCAGGCGCGAAATCGCACCCCCGCCACCGCCTCGCCGGCATTTCCAGTCGAGCGCAGAGGCAGCGCGCGGCCGTTGACCAGCACCGCGTGGCGCTCGGGCACGAGTCCGGTGGCCTTGATCTCGATGCGCTCGAGCGACGAGTCCACGTAGCGGGAGGTACCGAAGGCCGTCAGCTCTTCTCCCAGTACGTGCCACGGCTCGAGGCCGTTGCGCACCTCGATCGCCACCTCGCCGCAGCGCATCGTCCCCGCCAGCGGGCAGCGCAGCTCGAGGAAGGGCCGATAGCCTGCCGGGTCGAGGGAAACGCCCCGCGAGCTCACGTGCGCCAGCACCGATTCGAAGTCCTGCCAGAGCCAATGCGGCAGCAGGAAGCGGTCGTGCAGCGCCTGGCCCCAGCGCACCAGCGGCGCGCGATATTGTTGGGCGGCGAGCGCCGCGATCAGCGATCGCATCAGGAGCATTTGCGCCGCGGCCATTCGCGGGTGCGGCGGCATCTCGAAGGCGCGAAGCTCGATCAGACCCTGTCTTCCATGGGAAGTCGCCGGATCGAAGAGCTTGTCGATGCACACCTCAGCGCGATGCGTGTTGCCGGTGAGATCGACGAGCAGGTGTCGGAAGAGCAGATCGGACAGCCAGGGCGGCGCGCTGCCCGGAGGCTCCGAGAATGCGCGGTGAAGCGCGAGCTCCAGCTCGGCGAGCGACTCGTGGCGGGCCTCGTCCACGCGCGGCGCTTGCGAGGTGGGGCCGACGAACAATCCGATGAAGAGGTACGAAAGCGATGGATGGTGCTGCAGAAATGTCAGCAAGCTCGCGAGCAGGTCGGGCCGCTTGAGGAACGGGCTCTGCAGCGGAGAGGGGCCGCCGAGCGTCAGATGATGTCCGCCTCCGCTGCCCGCGACGCGGCCGTCGAGCTGATATCGCTCGGCGTGCAGGCCCGCGTGGAGAGCCGCGTCGAACACCGCATTTATCAGCTCGGCGTGGTCGCGAACGCGGTGGGTGATCGGCAAGTTGACTTCCAGCACGCCGGGGTCGGGCGCCACGGAAAAGCGCGACAGCTCGGGCGAGGGCGGCGGCGGATAACCTTCGAGCGCCACCGGCACGCCTTCCGCCGCCGCGGCCTCCTCCACCGCCGACAGCAGGTCGAGAAAATCCTGGGCGGTATCGAGCGGCGGCAAAAAAACGCGCACTGTGCCCTCGCGTGGCTCGACGCAAAGCGCGGTGCGGATCGCCTGGCGGCGCGGCGGTAGCGGTGCAGTGGTCCGACGAGGCTGCCCCTTATCCCCGAGGGCCCGGCGTGGATCTGGCGGAAAGCCGGCCAAGTCCTCGGGGCGCGCCGATTCGGGCTGGGCTGCGTCGGGGAGCGAACGCAGCGGAAGTCGCAGGCCGATCGGGCTGTCGCCGGGCACCAAAAAGAGGTGTCCGCGGCGGAACTCCCAACGCTCGCTGGTCCACGCGCGCTCGCGCCGGGCTAAAGGCAGCACAAACCCGACCTCGCGGCCCAGCCCGCGGCCAAGCACGCGGGCGAGGCGGCGGCGGTCTTCGGAATCGTCGAGGTTCGACTGCAGCGGATCGACGTCGACCGGCAGGTTCGCCTCGTCCTGCAGAAACCGCCACGGATCCTCGAATGCGGGCTGCGCTTCCGAAATGCCGAGCCGACGCGCGATCGCGCTGGCGACTCGACTCGCCTCTTCGATTCCGACGCGCCCCGGCCCAGGGAGGGGATCGGCGCGCCAGACGGGCTGTTCGTCGGCGCGCGCCACCACCTCGAGCGCCCAGCGCGGCAAACTCTCACCGGGGTACTGCTTGCCGGGCCGCTCGAGGATCGCCGCGCCCGGCGCAAGACGCCGGCGCAACTCGGCCGCGAGGCGCAGAGCCTGGCTGCGCTTGGTGGGTCCGATGGCTTCGCTGTTCCACTCCGGCTCCTCGGGATGCTCGCGCGACGTAAAGGTAGGCTCGCCGCCCATCGTGAGCTGCACGCCGAGCTGCTCGAGGCGCTCGTCGGCCATGTCGCCGGCGGCGAGCAACCCCTGCCAAACCTTTTCCTCATAGGGACGGGTCGGCCGCGGCTCGTGGCCCAAGCGAGCGATGGTGGTCTTGAATGAGACTTGACTGGCGGCCTCGCTGCTCGTGCCTTCGAGAGGCGCGGCAAGCTCGCCGCTGGCAGTCGCAGCGAGCGGAATATGCCCCTCGCCGCACAGGAGGCCGCTGGTCGAGTCGAATCCGATCCATCCCGCTCCGGGCAGAAAAACTTCGGTCCACGCGTGCAGGTCGACGACGTCGCGCCCGACGCCCCGCGGCTCATTGGGGACCATCCCCTCGTCGGTGAGCTGCACCAGGTACCCGCTCACAAATCGCGCCGCAAACCCGCGCGCGCGCAAGACCGCAATCAGCAGCGCGGCCGAATCGCGACAGCTTCCCCGGCCCTCGGCCAACGTCCGTTCCGGGGCGAAGATACCCAAGTCGTCGCGGATGACGTAGTGCACTCGCTTGCTCACCCGTCGGTTCAGCTCGACGAGGAGCGGCACGGTACGCCCCTCGCGCGGCAGCTCATCGAGGAACGCGCGCAGAGCGTGTCCGCGCCCGGCGTTCTCGGCCTCCGATTCGAGGTAGGGCTGCAGCTCGCGTAGCGACTCGGGCGCGTAGCGAAACGGGGAAGTCTCGGCGCGTTCGTCGACAAAGAAATCGAAGGGATTGACCGGATGGATCTCCACCGTCATCTCCACGGTGATCTCCAGTGCCTCGAATCGCTCGCCCTTCGCAAACGTGGCCCGCGCGACGCGGTTGCCGTCGGCCTCCTGCTGCCAGCGCAGCTCGCACGGCTGAGCGATGCGCAACGAGTAAGTTTCAATCTTTGCTTTGCAATGGCCCGCCGGCCGGAGGCGAATCAGCTGCGGTCCCAGGGCCGCCGGCCGTGGGTAGCGGTACGCCGTTCGGTGCTGAACAAGCAGACGCACGAGCCCCTCGCATTTGAGCGGTCACGGGCTATCACGCAGTGCGTTAGAAGTCGAGCGACCTGCGAGGGAGCTTCACCGTGAACGTGGTCCCCTCGGCCTCGGTGGATTGCACGCTGATCTCCCCCGAATGCGCCCGGACCATTTCACGCACGATGAACAGCCCCAACCCGAGCCCTTCCGCCTTCTGCGTCGCGCGCCTTCTTCCACGGCGAAATGGATCGAAGATCGAGGGAAGCAGGTCCACCGGAATGGGCGAGCCGTCGTTGTGGACGAGCAGGCACACCGCATCGCCGTCGTCGCGCAAGCGCACGTCGATCGAGCCGTCGAGCCTGCCGTGCTGAATGGCATTTCCGATCAGGTTTGTCACCACTTGCGCGAGCCGCTCTCGGTCCCACAGTCCCTTGGTGTCGAGGTCCGAATCGAGGCACAGCACGCGATCGGGGTTCGCGGTCTCGAACTCGGCGATGACTTCTTGGCAGACCTCAGCGAGATCGGTCAGCGTCGGATTGATGGGAAGGCCGCCGCCCAGACGTGTTCGAGTGAAGTCGAGCAGCTGCGAAATGATCTTGGGCATTCGGTCCGCGCTGCTCGCGATGCGCGCCACCGTCTTCGCGTCAGGATCGTGAAGGGTGCCTCTCTTGAGAATCAGCGCGGAAGCCATGGAAATCGAAGACAGCGGCGAACGAAGGCCTTCCTTCTCGTACAAGTGAAACAGGTGCTCGCGCTGGAGGGACTCGCCGAGGAGTGATTTGTTCGAGGGCGCCTCGTCGAGCGGACTCTGCTCGGCGCCTTCGCACTTAACCACGCGCAGGCGTGCCGACTCATCGCTCATGTTTCTCCCTTGTTTCGATGCGTTGCCCGCGGCGAACAACTGTGGCAACTGGAGTATTTAGTTTCGCGCTTCGAGGCAAGCAATCGAGAGAAGCGCCCCCTTGTCGATGCGACGACAATCGCAGTGCACGTCGCTTGCATTGACTAAGCTCCGCGGGCATGCGATGCGCGGCCTCGAGCGGGCTTCAATGAGACAGGAGCGATGGCACCGAGTCGAGGAGCTGTTCCACTCCGCGCTGGAGCGCGAGCCGTCGGGACGTGCGGCGTTCCTCGCGGCCGCCTGCGGCGAAGACGCAACCCTCAAGAGGGAGGTAGAGGCGTTGCTCGCGGCGGACGGCGACGCCGGCAGCTTCTTGGAACGCGACGGCGAGCCTGCTTCTGGCGCGCTCGAGCCCAACCGCGTGCTCGGATCCTATGAAATTGTCAGCCTGATCGGTCGCGGCGGCATGGGCGAGGTCTATCGCGCCCGCGATACCCGCCTTGCGCGCGATGTCGCGATCAAAGTGCTTCCTCAGTCAGTCCTGTTGGAAGAAGGAGACGAGCAGCTCGACCCGGCGGACACGAAGTGGGCCACTACGCTGTTGCCGTCGCAGGATTCGATGCCGACGGCGCGCCGCGAGAAACTCTCCGGCGAGCGCGACGCCACAGCGACAGACGATGCGCGTCGCACCAGCACTGAAGGTGGTGTACCAAACCCGGAGCTCGATCCTGCCCTGGTGCTCGACAGAGTTAGGTCGCGAGAAGCGGAGCTGCTCCGGCGCTTCGAGGCGGAGGCGCTGCTCACTGCGAGCGTACAGCACCCGGCGGTGGTGCCGGTTTACGAGCGAGGTCAGCTGCCGGACGGACGGCAATTCTACGCCATGAAGCTCGTGTCGGGTCGTTCCCTTCGCGAGCTGATCGACGAATGCAAGACGCTGGCGGACCGGACAGCGCTGTTGCCGAACGTGATCGCCGTCACCGACGCGCTCGCGCATGCGCACTGGCAGCGCATCGTCCATCGCGACGTGAAGCCGAGCAACATCATCGTTGGCGAGTTCGGCGAGGCCCTGCTCATCGACTGGGGGGTGGCGAAGAATCTTCGAACGGATTCGAAAGCACCCCAGAGCACAGCGGTACAAGCCGGTGCCGATCGCACCGCGCTCGGCGCGATCATCGGCACCCCGGCGTACATGTCGCCGCAGCAGGCCAAGGGGCTGCCTATCGACGAACGGGCGGATGTCTTTTCCCTCGGCGCGACGCTCTATCATCTACTGGCCGGGCGGGCCCCGTACGAAGGCGATACGGTGGAGATCCTGCCCAAAGTGGCGCGAGGCGATTACACGCCCTTGAGCCAGGTAGAGCCTGCTGTGCCGAGCGAGCTCGCGGCGATCGTCAATAAAGCAATGATGTCGCAACCGGCGGATCGATATCCGACGGCGCGGGAGCTGGCGGAAGAGCTTCGGCGGTTCCAGACCGGCCAGCTGGTGCTCTCGCATCGCTATTCGCCTCGGGACCTGCTCATTCGCTGGGCGAGGCGAAACCAGCCGCTCCTCATCGCAGTGGCGGTCTTCTTTACCCTCGCCGCAGTCGGGTCAGTGATCAGCGTTCGGCGGATCTTAAGCGAGCGAGATCGCGCCAACCGCGAAGCCGAGGCATCGCAGCGCGTTTCGCAGTTTATGACCGAGATGTTCAGAGTGTCCGATCCCAGCGAGGCGCGCGGAAACAACATCACCGCGCGGGAAATTCTGGACAAGGCGTCCAAGCAGATCGAGGGCGGGCTCACCCGCGATCCCGAGGTGCAGGCCCGGCTGATGGACGCGATGGCACGCGTGTTCCAGAGCCTTGGGCTGTATGCGAAGGCGCGCCCGCTCGAGGAAAAGTCGGTGGAGTCGAGGCGTAAGCTGCTCGGCCCTGAGCATGTCGACACGCTGCGCTCGATGAACGTGTTGGCGAGCATCGTCAAGGACGAGGGGCACTACGCCGAGGCAGAGAAACTCCACCGACAGGTGCTCGAAGCTCGCCGGCGAGTGCTCGGACCCGAGCACAGCGACACGCTGGACTCGATGAACAACCTGGCGATCGTCGAGCACCACCTGGGCAAGTACGCGGAGGCCGCTGCCCTTCAACGGCAGGTGATCGACATCCGCAGCCGACTGCTCGGGCGCGAGCATCCGCGCACGCTGGCCTCGATGCACAACCTGGCATATGCCGAGCAAGTGCAAGGGCACTACGCGGAAGCCGAGAAGCTCAACCGCGAGATTCTCGAGATCCGCCGCCGCACGCTCGGAGCCGAGCACCCGGAAACGCTGAACTCAATGCACAATCTTGCAATCGTCGAAAATGCGCAGGGCCACTACGCATCCGCGCAGAAGCTCGCTCGTGAGGTGCTGGAGATCCAGCGGCGCGTACTGGGGCCCGAGCACCCGACAACGCTCAAGTCGATGCACAACCTCGCCGACGACGAGAGCTCAGCGGGACACTCCTCGGAGGCGGAGAGACTTTTCCTGGAGGTAGTCGAGATCACTCGCCGCGTGCTGGGGCCGCAGCATCCTGACTTGATCAAGCCATTGGGCGGGCTGGCGGTCGTCTACCTCGACCAGAAGCGATTCGCCGATGCCGAAAAAATTCTTCGTGAAGCCCTGGACCTCAGTCGCCGCGCACTGGGGCCCGAACATCCAGACACGCTGCGGATCCTGCACAAGCTCGCCGAGGACCAAAGTCTGCAGAGGCGGTACGACGAGGCGGAGAAGTTGTATCGCGAAGTCCTAGAGACACAGCGCCGAGTGCTTCCCCCCGAGCATCCCCACATTTTGGCCACCATGTTTGGGGTGGCGAACCTCGAGGCAAGGCAGGGGCGCTACGATGAAGCGGAGAGGATGCAGTTGGAGACACTCGCCATTCGCCGCCGCGTGCTCGGGCCGGCTCACCCGGCAGTGGGCGAAAGCCTCTACAGCCTGGGAACGGTTGCCGCGCTTCAGGGCGACCGAAAGAGGGCGCTCGATTACCTGCGCCAGGCGATCGATCACGGGCTCAGCGGCTCGAACTTGCGGGCATTCGACACCGATGAGGATCTCAGGCCGCTCCGCGGCGATGCCCAGTTTGAGGCGCTCGCAGCCGAGGCAAAGAAGCGCCTGCAGGGGCACTGAGGCTGATTTCGATTTAATCGAACAAATGGGTGCAGCGGACTGCGAGATGTTGCTTGTAGCCGGCGCCCTTCTCAGCTATTGAGTCCCGCTCATGAGGGGACAAATGAGAAAAACAAAGCGTCTTGTTCTCAGTCGTGAGCGGCTGAGGAACCTGACTCCAGACGGGCTGGGTCGGGTGGTGGGCGGAGATCCGGGTGACGACAGCCTTGATGGCCTGTGCAATAGCTTCGATTGCAACACGCTGACCAACGGGAACAATCTGTTCACCAACGCGTTCACCAACACGCTGACAAACACACTCAGCAATACGCTCACAAACAATCTGGTGAACCTGTGGACGAACCTCCGCAACCTGTAACGCGATATTTGTGAAAACAGGTGTCGGGCGAGTAAAAGTGCCTGGAATTTTGGCCGCGGCAGGCGGCTTCCGACAGGGCCCTGCGCGCAAATGATTCGACGCGCTCTACTCGCCGGTTCACAGAATCAATGGCTTGCCCAGCGGGCGCCGAAGTACGGCTTCGTTCGCAAGGCAGTTCAGCGCTTCATGCCCGGCGAGGATGCCTCGCAAGCGTTCGAGGCCGCCCGCGCGCTCCAAGACAGCCGGATCGCGACCATCCTCACCCAGCTCGGGGAGAACGTGAAGGCCGCGGGGGAAGCTGATGCGGTGACGCGCCACTACCTCCAAGTGCTTGATCGGGTCAAGGAGCAGAAGCTGGATGCAGTGATCTCGGTCAAGCTTACGCAGCTGGGTCTCGACTTGAACGCGGACAGTTGTTTCACCAACGTCCAGCGCCTGGTCGAGCGCGCCAAGGAGCTTGGCAATTTCGTGTGGATTGACATGGAGGGGTCGGCTTACACCGACGCGACGCTCCAGTTGTATCGCCGAGTGCGAGCGCAACACGCGAACGTCGGCGTCTGCGTGCAGTCATACCTGTATCGAACGGAGAAGGACCTCGCCGACCTTTTGCCGATCGCGCCGGTGATCCGACTGGTCAAGGGCGCCTACCGCGAACCTCCGGCGCTGGCCTATCCGCGCAAGAAGGACGTGGACGCGAATTACTTTCGCCTTGGGCAGCGGTTTCTCGACCCGGAGGTACGCAAGGCCGGAACCCGAGTCGGCTTCGCCACGCACGATCTGCGGCTAATCCAAAAGATCGAGGAGCTTGCGCAACAGCTGCGGATCCCCAAGGAGTCGGTGGAGTTTCAGCTTCTCTACGGAATTCAACGCCCGGAGCAGTTGCGCCTGGCGCAGGCCGGTTACCGGGTCCGGGTGTTGATAAGCTACGGACCGCAGTGGTTTCCCTGGTACATGCGCCGATTGGCCGAGCGACCGGCAAACCTCACCTTCCTGATGCGTAACCTCTTTTCGGGGTGAGCCATCATCGGCAGATCAATTCCGCCGCGCTGCTGATTTATCGCCGCCTGGTTTGAGAGCCCGATTGGGCGGTCATTCCGCGAGCCCGACCCGCTCGCTCGACTGTTCGCTAGCGCTCGCATCACTGTTTCAAAATCTAAAACGATTGCTTTGCATCTTGAAATGTGATTGTCCTTCAACCCCTGGTTCGGCATGGGTTGACAAAGAGGGGAAGGAATCCTGGAGGGGGAGGAGGGTTTCGATGGCTTTGCTCGCGTCTGTTCAACGGCCTCTTCATCATTTCCTCGTAGTCACTGCTCTTGCTGCTGCTTGCAATCCGTACTCGTACCAGCAAGGCGAGTTCAACGCAGGTTCGCTTGACGCGGCTAACTTTGCCGCTCCCTACAAGGGTGCGAATGGGGACCCCAACGTGAGCGGCTACGTGTCCGGCCGTGGAACGTTCACCGAGGTTCGGGCTTTCATCAATGGCCAGCCTCGAGGGTACTACTCCTTCCCTTTTACAGCCGGCCAAGCGGTGCAGGGGCGAGATCCCCTTTTGCTTTATCGAGATCTCACGGTGGTCAACCTGGATTCCGTGGGGAGCAGAAGGCCGTACGCGCCAAATGCCTATGTGTTCGATCCAGCGCCGCCCAGTCCCTTTCCGGCAACTCCGAAGTGCACCCCGCCACCTAATTACCAATACAACGAGGAACGAGACGAGGTGCATCTCGACGAGCAAGGCAACATCTTCACTTTGTTGCCAATCGCAACCGAAGTGCCCGGCCAAGCCAGCAAGTTCGACTATGTCCCGGTCGTTGGCGAGATCGCGGTAAGCGCGGCGGGTCAGCCGTGCCAAAGCCTCAAGAGTGAGCGGACGCTGAACAGCGTCTTGGGTACGCCTGCTTTCGACAACAACTATCTCCTTTGGGCAATCATCGATCCGTCCGCCGGAGTGTATCGGGTCGGCGAGCTGGGATCGCTGACGGACCGCTACCTCGCTGACGGAACGCCAAATCCTCGCTACTCGAGAGGCCAGGCCGTCCAGAAGTGGGGTTGGTTTGGACAGTACTACCTCGCATACATCGACGGCGGTTACATCCCTACGCAACCGGTTACGGTCCCGGTGACAGTGGGCAATCGGACACTGCAAGTACAGACAGCCAAAATGGCAACGCAGAGTCTGTACGTGCCGGACAGGGTTTTAATGGACGGACCCTCGTGCGGAAGCGCGGGCACGATTTGCCCAGCGGGTCAGGTCTGCGCGAGCGACCGGTGTCAGACCTGCACGGCAAGTGGAGCTCGGGCCTGTCCGTCGGTGTTTCAGTGTGGAACAAGCGCCCCGGTTTTGAATTTGTGCAATGCAACCGCAGCGCCCGGCACGGGAGGCGATGTGCTGGAATTCGCGCGGAGCGATTCCGATCGTTATTCACCGGTCTGCGAAGTTCGCGTGTACAACGCCGGACGCCCCGCCACGCAGGCGCCGAAGTCGGTCAGTGAGCTTCCCCAAAGCGCAGTGGATGTTCGTGCGCTCGACCCCACCGTCGACACAAATCCACGCTTTGGCTCCCCCCGGTACTTTTACTGCCCCCAAGTCGATTAGGTGGAATTCGCCATGCGCGTTCAATCAAGAATTCGAATTGGGCTGGCGGTGGTTTTCCTTGTGTGCGTACCCAACGCGCCCCCTGCATACGGTGCGGGTGAACAAGTGGGACAGATTCGCGGCCGAGTGTTGGAAGCCACGACCGATCTGCCGGTGCCCGGCGCAACCGTGACCGCGACGTCTCCTAATCTTGGAAATGCACGGATCGTCACCACTGACGAGAATGGAGAGTTTTTAATTCCCAATCTTCCCATCGGGCACTACACGGTGACGATCAGCTACACTGGTGTCAAACCAATTACCCGCGCCGTCCTAGTCGACCCGGGTGTCACTTCGCCGCTCGAAATCAAATGGTCCGCGGAAATGGCGGAAGTCGAAACCACCACGGTGGTCGAGGAACGCCCGGTAACGAATCCGGGCTCGAGCCAAACGGGAGCGGTGGTATCCGCCGATTCGCAAAAGTACATTCCCGGGAGTCGGGATTTCCGTAATTGGGTAGAGCAAGTCCCCGCCGTCCGACTGGGCGTTAGAAGCCCTGTGATCAACGGGGGACGTGAGACCGATAACCGCTATCTGGTCGATGGACTGGAGACCACCGATCCGATTGAGCGCTCAATGTTTAGGCAGCGGATCTCGGTGGAGAGCGTGCAAGCGGAACAGGTCATCACCGGAGGCTTCAGCGCCGAATACAACTCAATGGGCGGGGTGATCAACACCATTACGAAAGAGGGCTCCGATGATTGGCATGGCGGCGCCTCCATCTGGGTAACCAATTCCGCCTTGAGTGGACGCACCCCGCAAGGCTCCCAGGCTTTCGAGTTCGACCAGCCGTTCAATCGCAACCCGGTCGCCTCCAGTTACTCCCATTATGATGCAGTCTGGCTGGGTGGGCCGATCCTCAAACATAAACTTTGGTTTCACGTTACGTTCGAGTACCGCTACGAACAGATCGCCAGGTTGCAGGGACCGCCGGTCAATTATCCCAAGGTGCCGCAGTACAACTATTACTATTGGCCTCAACTCAAGCTCAGTTGGGCGCCGGACTCAAAACAACGGGTAACCACGTCGTTCATCGCCGATCCGAGCTTTCTCAACAACACCGTAACGTGGAATGACCGTCTAAGCCTCTACCGCGATCATACCGATGAAGGCGGATACAACATCACCCTGTCCTATAGCTACTTCCCCAGCTCTAATTTCGAATTTCGAGTCGACTCTGGAATGAAGGAATACTGGCAACACGAAGGTCCTCAACCCATCTATGGCACGGCCGATTACGGCTACTGTGATCAGTTTTCTCCCAAGAACTGCACCTACGATCGAGAGTCACCCACCCATGTGAATAACGACGATGGGAGCATTTGGTACAATGGCAATCAAGACGTTAACCGCAATCACCGATTCAACTATCAGATCGATCCCAAGGTGATCTTACGCGGTCACTGGCTCGGCGAGCACGCGCTTCGAACCGGTTTTCAACTGAGAATGCTCACCGACCACCGGACCATCCACACGCCTGGATTCTACACTTATGCCGACAGAAACGGAGGACCTTTAGAGGACGGCGTGTGCGACCCCGACAACGGAAAGACGCTTGGCTGTGATACACGGACCTATATACCGGATCGAAAGTTTAGTATTGTGAACTACAATCCTGCATTCTTCTTCCAGGATGAGTGGCGGTTGAACAGTTGGCTCGCCATCATGCCGGGAATTCGCCTCGACTATGGGCGAACCGTGCTCACGAATGGTCAGGTATTCAACTCACAGTTCGCGGTCGGCCCGCGGATAGGCGCTGTCTTAGACATCACCAGAGATCAGAAAACGATTCTTTCCGCTAATTACGGTCGCAGCAACGACGTTGCCCCGTTCGACACCGCGGCCAATTACGACTCTGCCTACCAGGCCTTTCGATCGAGAGATCGCTGGAACAGGACCACGAACCAATGGGAGTTTCTAGATCAGAGTGGAGGAGCGGGGGGCTTGGCGATCGATAAGCAGGCCAAGGTTCCACATTCGGACCAATTGAGCGCAAGTTTCAGACGTGAAATCTTCATCAATACAGTGGCCGAAATCCAATATACCTGGAAACAGATGAGCAACATTTGGGGGACGGTCGAGATCAACCGAATTTGGGACCACACCGGCTTTCGCATTGTCGATTTCCGTGACGGTGTAAACCACACCATCGACTTTTACACGACCCCAGGCACAAATATTCGGAAGTATCACGGCATCAGTTTCGCACTCCAAGGTCGGCCGACGCCAAATTGGTATTTCATGGGTCACTACACCCTCTCTTGGCTTTACGGCAGCACGGAAAACAGCGTTCCGGCGCAAGTGAAGTTCAACAATGGCTACCTACAAGAGGACCAGCGGCAACGTATAAGCATCGCCACCAGCTACACATTTCGTTTCGGTCTGATCGTCGGTTTGAGGGCCCAACACAACAGCGGCGGACCGCGGCTGTCCACGAATCACGAGGGCAAGGAATTCCAGGTTTCGTCGGCCTCCGGCGGTGGGACCAGGCTCCGCAGCCCACGAGGCACCGACACCGGTGTTTGCGCTGGGAATGTTTCCGGTCAAGGAAATTTTACGCCCTGGACAACGGCATGCGGCAACAATGTCGACCTCATGTCAGAGGTTCGTGTGCCCGCAAGTACTTCGCTCGATGTGCAACTGACTTATGACGTCTATCCACTGCTTCGACAGCATGTGGCTCTCACCGCCGAGCTCACCAACATTCTCAACGAACGAACAAAGAACGGCGTCGCTAACGCGGACCGGGTGGCCGGTGACTACGGCTATGCCACCGGCTCCGAAGGGAGCTGGGGTATCAATTTGGGAATTCGCTACGACTTCTGATCAGCCGAGCGCTATTCTCCGCAACCTCCAGTGCCCAGGGCGATATGCACGCGCAACGCTCTGTGATGCATCTCGCCGCGCGGCGAAAATCACAGACGATGTACTTCTTGGGCCTTTTCACGCTGCATGAAATTGCGATCCGGCGTTCGGCTTGGTTGCTTTTGGGCACCGTTGTCGTGGTCGGGACGGTCGACCGGCAGTGACTCTGCGAAGGTTGGGACTATTCGCGCGTGCGTGTGTGCCTCGAACCCCGCCGCGAACTGGATCAAAATGGGCTCGCTGAACGCGGTTCCGATGAAGCTGATCCCAACCGGCATGCCGAGCACCGTGCCCGCGGGCACCTGCACGATGGGGAAACCGGGTCCGCCCGCCATGCCGGAGCTGGCAAAGAGGAAGTGGTCGCTGTTGATCAGATCCGTCGTCCAGGCCGGACCGTCGGTGGGCGCCACGATGGCTTGGACGTTGTTGTCCATCAGCACGGCGTCGAAACCCACGCCGGCGAGGCGGTCGATCTCCAGTGCCTCGTTGTAGGTCCTCCCGCCGAATTGAGGCTGGGGATTGTTGGCGGGGTCTGGGCCGCTGGTATCCATCCGGTCGGAGAATTCGAAGATCTCCTGGAAGAAAAACGGCATCTCGATGTCGGCATGGGCCGTGTTGAAGAGGATGGCGTCATGCAACGTCTGGTGAGCCATCGGGACGCCGTCGCGCGTGTCGAAGTAGCTCCGGACGTCGAGCTTGAAGTCATAGAGGAGAACTTCGAGCTCTCCCGCCGCACCGGGGAACGCCGAGGCGGGAATGTTCACCGTCGTCGCCCCCGCTGCTTGGATTGCCGCGACCGCCGCATCGAAGGCGTCCATCATCTGAGGGCTGGCGTTGTTGAGGAAGCTGGTCGGCCGCACCACGCCGATCCGGGCGCCGTTCAGGCCGTCCGCACGGACGAATTGGGTGTAGTCGGTGGGAATGGGAG
Source organism: Myxococcaceae bacterium (assembly GCA_035262305.1). GTDB lineage: Bacteria > Myxococcota > Myxococcia > Myxococcales > Myxococcaceae > DATFTC01. Next base: position 25,059 of record DATFTC010000268.1, read on the forward strand.
GCCGCATCCTGCCCGTTCCCCTCCAGCCGAGCGGCACGTCGCCTGTCGCGGGGTCGCGGGGATCCTCGCTGGTACTGACGATCACCCCGAGCACCGCGGCCGCATCAGCCACCGTGCGCCCGTGAGGACCCACGGTGTCCTGAGTGTGCGAGATGGGGACAACGCCTCCCCGGCTCGTCAGCCCGACGGTCGGCTTGATTCCCACGACGCTGTTGACGTTCCCCGGGCACACGATGCTGCCGTCGGTCTCGGTCCCGATCGAAACCGCGGCGAAGTTGGCCGCTGCGGCCACCGCTGAGCCGGTGCTGGATCCGCATCCATTGCGATCGAGCGAGTATGGGTTGTGCGTGAGCCGGCCCCGCCCCGACCAGCCGCTGGTGGAAAAGAACGAACGGAAGTTGGCCCACTCGGACAGATTCGTCTTCCCGAGAATCACCGCCGCCCCCGCACGGAGCTTTGCGGCCACGGTCGAGTCGGCCAGCGGGGGCTGACCGGCAAGCGCGAAGGACCCCGCGGTCGTCTGCATCCTGTCGCCGGTGTCGATGTTGTCCTTGAGCAGGATCGGGATGCCGTGCAGCGGTCCCCTCACATCGCCCATTCGTCGGAGCCGGTCGGCCTCCCTGGCGAGCGATAGGGCATCAGGGTTGACCTCGAGCACCGAATGGACACCTGGGCCGTGCTGGTCCAGCCGCTCGATGCGGCGCAGGTAATAGCGCGTCAGCTGCACCGAGGTGAGCTCTCCCGACCTCATCATCGCCTGGAGCTGCGCGACGGTGGCTTCGTTGAGATGGCTGGGCGCTTCCTTTTCCTCTTCGTTGGCACGGGCTACGGCTGGGGCAACGAACGTCGTAGCTAGAACAGCAATCACGAATGAGCGCATGTTTTCTCCCCCTTGGGCCGTTTGGATCGGCGGGCCCGGTGGGGGCCGCAGAACATGTCGGGCCCAGCGAAGTCAAGGCGCTCGCCGGTCGCTTCAGACGCGGAGTCAGCTACGCGACAGGTGGCGTGAACATTTGTAACATCGGCACATGTTCACTTTGACACTAGAGGATTTCGAGAAAGCGCGGGCGCGGATCGCGCAACACATCAAGCGCACGCCGCTCCTCACCTCGCGGCAGTTGAGCGAGCGGACGGGATTCGACGTTCGGTTGAAGGCGGAGCTATTCCAGCGCGTCGGCTCGTACAAGATCCGGGGGCCGTTAAACAAGTTCGCGCTGATGCCGGAGGAGCAAAAGCGGCGCGGGGTTGTTTGCTCCTCGGCCGGCAATCACGCCCAAGGCGTAGCGCTCGCGGCTAGGATTCACGGCATTCGCGCGGTGGTGTGCATGGCGGAGAACGCCACGCCGGCGAAAATCGCCGCCACCAAAGCGTACGGCGCCGAGGTCGTGCTCCACGGCACGATCTGGGACGAAGCGAATGAGAAGGCGAAAGAGCTGGTTCGAACCCAGGAGCTCACCTACGTGCATCCGTTCGACGATGAGCAGCTGATCGCTGGCCAAGGCACGCTCGGCCTCGAAATCGCGCAGGACTGGCCCGAAGTGGATGCGGTGATCGTCCCCATCGGCGGCGGCGGGCTGATCTCTGGTGTATCGATGGCGGTAAAGGGGTTCCGTTCAAAGATTCGGGTGATCGGCGTCGAGTCATCCGATGGCCCGGCGATGAAGAAGAGCATCGAGGCCGGCCGGCTTGAGACGATCGACTGCAAGACGATCATCGACGGGCTGCGCGTGCGCCGCGTGGGCGAGATCAACTTCTCGGTCGTCCAGCGGTTCGTCGACGAGATCGTCGCGTTGCCGGATCGCGAGATCTTCGACGCGATGATTTGGATCATGGAGCGCTGCAAGCTGGTCGTCGAAGGCGCCGCCGCTGCACCGGTTGCCGCGTTGCTTGCAGGGCTGGTGAAACTCCCCGCTGGCTCTCGCGTAGCGGCGGTCTTGTCGGGAGGCAACGTAAACCTCGATCAGCTGCGCGGGCTCAAGTGGAACTGACAGCAGATCCCCAGCAATCGGCAGCGATAAGCTGAGCGTCGGCGCTCGGAAGCATTTGGGGCACCCGCCCGGCCGAATTTCTTTTGGCTCAAAATCCTTTTTGGAATGCCTCTTGGATGGCGGTGCCGGGACGAGCACCGAGCGAAAGGTGGCGTGAGAGATGTGATGCAAGCGTGGGGCTGCTACGGTGGCAAAACGTGAGGCGATCCCGATGACCGCAAGGCAGGCTCGACTGAACCCGATCGGCATCATTCGTTCACGCTTGAAGACGCGCGCCTCTGCACCAAAGCAGGGATCGGAGGGAGCACCCGACGCGTGGCTCGAGATTCGTGCGTCCGTGGCGGAGGGA
>DATFTC010000269.1:0-15769 GCA_035262305.1 Myxococcaceae bacterium
ATGACCGGGGCGATTCTGGAGCTCGATTTCGGAGTACATCTGAACGCAATTTGATGGTGGCGCGATGGCCGCTTACCGTATATCCAGCTTTGGTCTCACGCTCATTACGGGCTTTGCAAACGTGCAAGACGCTCGACGGCCTCGACGACTACTTGGCGAAGTGCAAGCGCTTCTACTGGGGCGTGTCCGAGGCCACGCGGTTCCTGCACTGGCTCATGGACGAGGAGCGGTCAAAACTCCTCGCTGCCACTCACTGGAACGAGGAGCGGTCAGCCCTCCTTACACTGGGCCGAGGGCAATTGTCGCGTGAACTCATGGCCCAGCGCGCACCAACTCGGGCCAGGCGGTAACGCACATCGCACCGCGGCGCATCAGGCGGTTACGCGCGTCGTGCTTCGCCCGCTCGGGCGGAGCAGCGCCTCGTTGTCGGCACCGAGCGCTGGCGCGGGGCGGGCGAGCGCTCCGCCGTCGGCATCCAGCTCGAACCCCAGGCCAGCGGTCTTCACGGATCCGTCCCCGCTCGGCAGCTCGAACACCGGCAGCGTTACCTTACCTCGCGCCTCCGCCAGGAATTCGCCCACGGTCCGTACGCGCGCAGCGGGCACGCCCACGGCGTTCAAAGCCACTTCGGCACTCGCCGCGGATCGGCCGGCGAACGCAGCACTAAGCTTCTCGCGCAGGTACTCGAAATCCCGCGCGACCACGAAGCCGCCGTTGATCGCGTTGAACTTTTCAAGGTCGAGCGCGCGCGGATCTTCGCAAAGCGACTCGAGCTCGAGGACCTTGACGAGCCTCCTGAACTGCGCCGGCGTGTTCGCCGCTGTCGCGAGCCAGCCGTCCGTGCACCGATAGGTGTCCGCCGTGGGGCTGCCGGAGTAGCCGCGGTTCCCGATGCGCTCCGGGTCCTTGCCGGTCGTCAGGCAGGCGCTCGTCATCGGGTACATGAGCGTCAGGGAGACCTGCACCATCGACGAATCGATGTATTGTCCCGCTCCATCGCGCGCTCGGCGGGTGAGCGAAGCGGTGATCGCGAGCGCGGAGAGCACCCCCGCGGCGACGTCGATGACAGGGAAGCCGACCTTCATCGGCGTCGTGTCCGCGCCCTCGCCGTTCATTCCTCCCTCGGGTAACGACTCGATGATGCGCCCGTTCCGATATTTCCAGACGTGACGTTTCTTCTTCAAGCGAGAAATCCTGTTTCCGCGTATTCCCGTTCGGCCAGTCGGTCTCGCCACAGCTTGCGATCGGCGGACTGACTGCTCGCTGACGGATCGCGCGATTCCCGCGATTTCCGTACCGGCCGGGGTGCGCCGAGCCACCCTGCACTGCGAGGATTACGAAGTAAGAGCAACCGCCGGTTCGATGTAACCGGCGGGAACGGCGTCAGCCGATGTGAATTCGCACCAGCGCGAGGATGATCGGGATCGCCAAGGCCGCACCCAACGCGCTGATCCACCCGGCCACGCGATCAGCGGCCCGTTCGGCGACGCCATGGCTCAGCAGCACAGTGCGCAGCCCACAGCCGGCGTGTGTGACCACCGACCACACACCGAGTGCGTAGTGCGGGAGCAGGCGCACGCTCCAGGGATCTCCCAGCAGACCGGCCTTTCCTCCGGAGGCAAACCAGAAGTCCGTCTCGATCCCTGCACTCAAGCGAGCGTAGATGAATACCGAGTTCATGTGGCCGAGGATGTAGATCCCGAGATAAGCCCCAGTCACCGTCTGCAGCGTTTCAAAAAAGCCCGCCGGCCGACTAAGCCGCGCACGCAGCAACAGTGCGCCACTGATCACCATGAACAGCATAAACGCCACCACCAGCGGTTCGATCACCCCGCTGCGGTACCACCTACGTAGCACGTCCATCACCGCGATGTGCGTGTCCGCGCTCCAAAACCCGGTCAGATGGTTGAACAGGTGCAGCGATACGAACCCGCAAATGACAATTGCCGCGCCCACGCCGTGGACGTGGAGTAGCCACGAAGGTGCCCGCGGCCAGGCTCGGGTCGGTGCTCCGTTTGTTGCACCGATGAAGACCGCAGTAATGACGGCAGCCCACAACACGAACCAGATCACCTGATCACCGCTAGGAAAGCCGGCGAGACCCGCCACGACACCAAGGAAAACGAACAGTGGCGGAGATGCATAGACCAGATGAGCGAATGTGCGAGCCCGCGCCTCTCCAATCGTTGGTTGTTCAGTAGTGCCGAGGCCCGACGCCACGGCCAACGCCAACGCTGGAACCGCGAAGGTAATCACCAGCGATGCTGCCAGTGCTACGCTACCTAGCAGTACCGTGGAGCCGGTCGCAGCAGACAGCGAATGGGCACCGCGGTACACGGCGGCGAGCAGCATCGGATAGATCAATGCCGCGACCGCAGGCGTCACCATCACCCAGCGACGGGCCGCCGAACTCACCCACAGAGCGCTGTTGAGCATCACGGCGTCACCTTCCAGTGCCGGTCCACGATTCGATCTTCGGAGTTGGCAGCGCTAACACGCTGGTCCGATTCCAATACCGCCCGTTACCCGCTCCGGAAGCACTTCACCACGCGCCGGAACAACGGCGAAATCTCGCTCGGCTCGACGCGGAAGCCTAGGCGCTGCACGAAGTCGAGCATCCCACGGTTGGTCGTCAGCACTACCCCCTCGAGGGTCGGCGCGCCCCGCCGTGAGATTTCGTCGTCGACCGCACTCATCAATCGGCGCCCCACCCCGCGGCGCTGCCACGCGGCCTGTCCTTTCACGGCAAGGACTCCATGGCGCATCGCCTTTTCACGGTTGCAGTGGTGGACGACGATGAGGGCATTCTGCGCTCGCTCGAACATCTCCTGGAGTCCGCGGACTATGGCGTGCGCCTGTTCAAGTCCGCCGCGGCGCTGCTCCACAGCGGCTTTCTGGTGGAGATCGATTGCCTGATCTCAAACATCGAAGGAGACAGTCATCTCAGTCAGAAGCGGTCGCCGAAGCCTACTCAGCGCTTGCCGCGAAACCGTTTTTGGAGCGGTTGCACCACGTCGACGGTGCGGTACATTAGTTTCGACAAGAACCGACTCGCCGGTGAACGGGCGTGTAGTCGCCGCATCTCCGCCAGCGACGCATTCACGGCCGCAAATCCCTGCTCGATCATCTCGCGCTCGTAGGCCGCGAGGGCGGTTGCTCGCTCCACTCGGCCCTTAGCGATAGACACTAGCGCCTCGCGCAAAGCCGCGGCGTCGCGCAACGCCATATTAGCGCCCATGCCTCGAAATGGGGTCATATTGTGCAGAGCATCGCCGAGAAGGGTTACTGCGCCCGTATTCCACGGTGCAACTGGCTCGGCGGATTTGGCTTCGAAGCCTGTCATCGTGGCCGGGTCGGCCCGTTCAACCAACCGGCGCAGAGCCGGGTGCCATTCCTCCATCTGCGTGAGGGCGAGCCCCTTCATCTGATCTCCCGAAAGCTCCGCGACATCGAGGCGCGAAGCCAACAACTCGCGACGCGCAGAGAAGCCCCACATCACATATTCATCGCGATCGTACGAGCGCAGGGCATCGGGCGGATACTCGACCGCGCTCGCAAACAGGAAACAGCCTTTCGGTCCCATGACCAGGGTCGGACCCTTGAATACGGCCGAGGGTGTTTCCTGCCGCGCTTTGTCGTCGAGCGAAAACTTTCCTGATAAAACGGCAATCCCTGTATCCAGACGCCGGGCTTCCGGGAGCAACTGCGCCCGTACGGGCGAGCTAGCTCCGTCCGCACCCACGACAATATCGCCTGCGGCCGTCGAGCCGTCTTTGAACCGGACGGAGACCCGACCGCCAGATGTCGGTTCGTATTCGACGAACGCCTTGTCGAAGACGACTACGTCCTTGAGACCCTCCAGGAGGATCTGACGTAGCGAGATCCTGCTAATGGGCCGCTCGCTTTCAGGAGCGCTTCGATCGACCGGCGGAATATCGATCTGAAGCAGTCGGTTCAGTCTGTGGTCGAGAAAGGTCACAGCCGTGTTAGCGATCGCCGATGCGCGGACAAAACGCTCGAAATTCTCGGCTGGCAGGCATGCCTGTAGCGCCCGGTTTCCCGTCGCGCTGATGTGGAGACGGTAGCCTTGCAGGCGATCTATGGGCGTTCTATCTCGTTCGAACACGCGGACGGTGAGACCGGATGCGACAAGCCCGTGAGCAAGGCATAAGCCCCCCGTCCCCGCACCTATGATCAGGACTTCCGGACTGCTATTCATGGGTAAGGCCGTTGACGTCGTGGCGACGTCCGTAGCCCGCTCTATTACATTGCATGTAATTGCTGGCCCCACGGGCCAACCTTATTGTTTCGACCACGAACGAGGGGCTACTCATTCAACCCGTTCCAATCCCTTCCGCTACTACTGAGGTCGAACGATGCAAACCTTTCCCGTTCACACTATCGAATCCGCGCCCGAAGAGTCCAAGCCGTCACTGCAGATGCTACAGGGGGTCTTTGGCATGATCCCGAATGTCGCAGGCGCCATGTCGACATCCCCTGTGTTGATCGCCAGCCTGGCTGGCCTATTCCAGAAGGTTCACGGCGGGAGTTTTTCCGAGGAGCAGATTCAGGTCCTCCTGCTCACGAATGCGGTGACGAACAGCTGCACCTGGGCGGTTGCGTTCCATACCGCATTGGCGCTGAAGGAGGGCGTGGAGCCAGCGGACGTGCAGGCGATCCGCGAGCGCCAGACTCCGCGGAGCCCGAAGATCTCGGCATTGTCTATGCTGGCACGAACCCTGATCGAAAAGCGCGGCCGGCTCGAGGACTTGGATGTGTCTCGATTCTTGCAAGCGGGCTTCGAGACGGCTCACCTGCTGGAAGTGATCGCCGTGGTCGCCGCGTCCACAATCACCAATTACACCGGCAACATTACCAGGCCACCCGTGGAGGCCGCCTTCGAACCCTACGCTTGGAGCGCCAGGTAAGTCGTCATCTGGGTGATACACGAGACAAGAGCCCCCGGCCTGACCCCCGGGGGCATTTTGGATGCTCACAGGCAAGGCCAGATCGCACGAAGGCCGTCGAGGATCTCCATGGACAAGCTGCCAAAGCAGAATGAGCTGGGCGATCTTCTCAAACAATGGCGCGGAGTTCGCGGCCGGAGCCAGCTCGACATTTCCGTTGATACCGGGATTTCACAGAGACAGATCAGCTTCATCGAGAGCGGCCGGAGTGTTCCAAACCGGTCAACCCTGATGGGTATTGCGCAGGCACTGGAGATTCCGTTGCGCGAGCGAAATGCGCTGCTGCTGGCCGCTGGCTATGCACCGCTGTATTCGGAGGCAGCATGGAATTCAGACGAAATGAAAAACATCAGTAAGGCGCTCGAGCGAATGATCGCTCAGCACGAACCGTATCCGGCGATCGTCATGGACCGCTATTGGAACGTTCTGCTGACAAACGATGCCGCTCCGCGATTCTTCAACTGCTTCATTGATATGTCCGCGCGGCCTTCGCCGCGCAACATGCTGCACCTGATATTCGATCCGAAGGGAATGCGGCCGTTTGTCGCCGATTGGGAGACCCTAGCAAAGACTCTAATTCAGCGTGTTCACCGAGAAGCCGTGGGCCATATCGTCGATCAGAAGACCAAGGATCTGGTGACGGACTTGCTTGCCTATCCGGATGTCCAGTCGGATTGGAGGGCCCCGGAGAGACTCAGCATGTTGCCGATGATTCCGATGAGCTTCGTCAAGGATGGCACAATGATGAAGTATTTTTCTCTGGTCACGACCGTCGGGACTCCCCAAACCATCGCCGCCGAGGAACTTCGAGTTGAATGCATGTACCCGGCCGACGATGAAACGGAAGCCCTCCATGCGAACCTGTTGGCCGCATCCTCGACCAGACACTGACTCCTTGGATTCCAGCACGTGATTCGGCGAGGCAAGAGCCCGCCAAGAATGCTGGCTAGGATAACGAGGCTGATCCTCGCTGCGCAGAGGTTCGGCCGCGAATTTTTCCAGCGCACGTATTCCGACTCTCGCATCGATACTCGGCGCAGCCCGAAAACGTTGCTCGGGCAACGATGATCACCGCGCTCACGTCGGCTTGCAAAACCTACTTCGAGCTCGCGCGCCCGAGTTGACTGCTTATGGCGCGCTCGAGCCGCTCGCACAAGTCTCGAGCGTCTCCCTCGGCGACATTGGTAAATCCGAGTAGAAACCCTTGCCGGCACGCGTGCGTTATGGCGCGGGGAGACAGCGCCTCCACCGCAAGTCCGGCAATCTGGGCCAGCCTCGCCAATTTGACGTCCGAGGCAGTGTTGTCAATTCGCGCGATTAGGTGCATCCCTCCCGGCTTCAGATCCAATTCGACACCATCGCCAAACACGGCAGATAGCGCCTCAGCCAACGCTTGGCGTCGCCGCGCATACAGGCCTCGCATACGCTTAACGTGTCGAGCGAAATGACCGTCGGTCATGAACGCGGCGACGGCGCGCTGGCCAAGCGTGGACGCCCCGCAGCTTCGGCGTTCATTGGCGCGAATGAAACTGGGGACCAGCTCATGAGGGACGATGAGATAGCCGAGCCTCAGATTGGGAAAGAGTACCTTGCTGAAGCTTCCGGCGTACAGGACTCGCTCATTGCGATCGATGCTCTTCAAAGCCGGCAATGGACGACCCACATAACGAAATTCGCTGTCGTAGTCATCTTCGACGATGAGCGCCCCCATCTCGCTTGCCCACGACAGTAGTGCAAGACGGCGCGGCAGCGAGAGCGCAACACCGAGCGGGCTTTGATGCGAGGGAGTGACCACCGCGAGACGCGCGCGCCGCGCTCGCGCAACGCCATCAGCCACGCGCAGTCCTTCGGCGTCGACGCGAATCGGTACCAATTTCGCACCCGCGTCCTCGAGCGCGTTGCGCACGAGTGGGTAGCAGGGGTCCTCGAGCCAGACCTTGCTGTCGCGATGGAACAGGACGTCACAAATCAAGCCCAGTGCATCCTGGTACCCGTTCGTAATCAGGATTTGCCGCGACGTGCAGGTAATGCCGCGAGAACTGGCGACATATGCGGCAATGGCGTCTCGCAAGGGCCCAAAGCCAGCGGGGTCCGGATAGGCGAGGTCGGTTGGCGAGAGCTGGCGGGCTTGATGTGCTACGACGCGTGACCACAGCTTACGCGGAAACGCATCCAGAGATGGCAGCCCCATCTGAAATGGCCTAGGGGCGCTGACGGGATGTTGCTCGGTGCGCTCTGCGCGGCGCTTTGCCAAGCCGCTGCCGATTTTCGGACCGCCGAGCTGCGGCGATACGATGGTGCCGGCTGGCCCACGGGTGAGGATATAGCCCTCGCCCGCGAGCATTGCGTACGCAGCATCGATCGTCCCGCGCGCAGTCCCGAATTCCTCGGCGAGGCGGCGCGCGGACGGCAGGCGATCGCCGGGCCGTAGTTGCCCCACTGAGATCGCCTCTAGGAAATGCCGGTAAATTTGGCGGTAAAGCGGAACCGCGTCGGCGCGGGCGAGGGTGAGTTTGCGTTTGACCGGCGTGGTGATCATGGCCTAGTCATTCTATAGCCATATGGCACTAGTAAGTAGACCATATGGCGCTTAGATTAGCGCCATGTCGAGGCTGCAATGGAACTTCGACGAGGAATCCAAAGGAGACTGCAGTGACTGTGCCTTCCATGAGCAGAAGACGGTTCAATCGTCTTTCCCTTATCGCGCTGTTGGGCGCCGGCTCATCGCTCAGTGGAGCGGCGTCCGTTCTGCAGGGACCGACCGCGAGCCCCTCGAGCCGGCGCGATGTCATCAAACAGCAGCTTCCCGGTGAGCCGCCGCGCGAACTCACGCTGGTCGAGGTGACCTATCCGCCGGGAGCAGGTTCCCCGGCGCACTTACACGCGAATGGCGTGATGGCTTTCGTCGTGTCCGGGACGATCGCGTCGAAGGTCGGCGACGAACTCGAGCAGACATTCAAGACCGGAGATGCCTGGTGGGAACCCCCGGGTGCAGTGCATCGGATGTCACGCAACGCCAGCTCGACCGAGCCAGCGGTCTTGCTCGCGATCTACATCGCCCCAAAGGGGGTCGGGAGAGCCAACCTCATGAGGCCGATCTGAGACGGAGCAATGAGGCTTTGTTGCGCGACATGCCTCCGCTTGCCATTACATCGCCTGGCACTGCGATGTGGGCGAGTTCGAAGCTGCTCTATGCCGCCGCCCTCGATGTGATCGTGCTGCTGCCGCTTTATGCCGCGCAGCCGCTCGGGGCTGCTATCGCCGCATCGTCCGGCGTTTTCGCGGCACGCAGTCGGCCTCGTTGCAAGCGTGCCCGTGCTGGGCGATGCCGTCGGCCTCGTTCTGCTCGTTCCAACGGCCGATCTGATCGAGAGCCGACGCATCATCCTGTCAACGCTCGTCGCAGGGGTCGTCGCGCTCGCAGCTGTTGCGATCGCTCCGTCGACGTGCTTCTTCCTTTTCGCTGCGTTTGCGAGCAGCGCTGGCGGGCTCGCTGCTTGAGCAGTAACTGTCATCGGCATCCGGGAACGCGACTCTCTGGCAATTTTGGATATGGAGTTGGGATCATGAAAATATTCTTGGCCGGAGCCGCTGGGGCCGTTGGTAGGCGCTTGGTGCCGCTGCTGATCGGTGCGGGGCACGATGTCATCGGCATGACCCGCTCGACGACCAAAGCGGATGCACTACGCGCCGCGGGTGTCCAGCCGATAGTCATCGACGTCTTCGATGCGTCCGCGCTGTCCCGCGCATTGTCTTCGGCTCGACCAGAGATCGTCATCCATCAGCTCACAGATCTACCGCCGGGTCTCGATGCGACGCTGATGGCTGAAGGAACGCGGCGAAACGCGCGAATGCGACGTGAGGGAACCCGAAACCTCGTCGCGGCGGCCCTCGAAGGAGGCGCGCGTCAGCTCATCGCGCAAAGTATCGCGTGGGTGTATGCCCCGGGACCGGAGCCTCACTTGGAGGACGACCCGCTCGACATCCATGCAGAAGGTGCACGCGCGGTCACAGTGGTTGGAGTCGCAACTCTGGAGCGCCTCGTTGTTGCATCGCCGCCGATCGACGGCATCGTCCTCCGCTACGGACATCTCTATGGGCCGGGCACTGGAGCCGACGCCGCGGAGATACCATCGCTGCACGTCGACGCGGCGGCCTCGGCCTCCTCGCTGGCGATCGAGAAGGCGCGGCGCGGCATCTACAATATCGCTGAACCGAACGGATATTTGTCCACCGACAAGGCGCGACGCGAGCTCGGCTTCGACCCGAGCTTCCGGTTAGTGGCGAGGGTCGCCTGAGCAGTCGCAAATGTCCGCTTGGCCGAGCTCAGTCAGACGCTACTCGCCGTCGTCGGCAATCCAAGCACTGCACGCGTACGCGTCTGCCATCCAAGGCCTGAGTGGCTGTCCCTCGGTGAAGAGAAATCAGTGACCCAGAGGATCTAACCCAATTCGGCACGTCAACGTCAGCGCCTTGCCAGGTTGATCTCCCGAGCGTCCGCTCTCGGCCGTGACCGACCTTCGGCTAGTCCCGAGGCAAAGAAGTGCGAGCGATGGGATTAGTCAAGAGAGGAACTCAATTCACAGGTGCCGGAGGACCTCTCTTGTCCGGCTGCGATGATACTGTCGAGGCAGGCGAGCAAGTGCTCGGTGTCCGGCCCGTGCGTGAAGACGACGTGCGTCGTGCCCTCGCACCGCGGCTCGAGCTCCCACCGCAGCACGTTCCCGTCCCAACAGCACTCGAGGAGCGTCGGCGATTCGTAGCGCGTTACTTTCCCGGCGACCCGGGCAACCCCGCCGGGCGGCGCGAGTCGCAGCATGACGCCGCGCTCGGTCGCCTCGGCGTTTTCTATGAGCGCCCACCACAGCTCCTTGGCCGGGCAGGGAACCAGGCGTTCGATCCGCATGACGTCTTGCCTCACTTTTCGCTGTCCGGCATTTCGCGGCCGTCGGCGCGAAAGCCAGACCCGCCATCGGCGTGCATCATGAGCGCGCCCTGTAAACCATATGTTTCCGGCAGGCAAAGTTATGTGATGCTCGAGAGATTATCCATTTCTGAGTTAGGTGCCCGGCCGGCGAATGATGCATCCGCTTGCCGCGACTCTCAAACGAGAAATCGGCAGGGCATGCATGCGTGGGGGAAATGTGTCGCCGGCTTCCGGCGGCGTGGGGGCGAGCGAGCCGGCGCGCCTAACCCGCGCCGGCGAGGCGAACAGCTCCGCTTCACCGCGGCGGAGATCCGCGGCAGCTGGGCGCTCGCTCCTGTATCACTGACCTGGTTCATCTCCTGCAGTCAGAGGTGCACCAGTGCCTTGAGCCTCGCCTGCCGTTGCATCTGACACTGACGACGATGCATGTCTCGGACGACGTGTTGATGATGCAGCCGCAGTACCGGCTGCGGATCGGCGATGTTCGGGTGTTCTACGATGTGAATGAGAATTGGGAAGATTTCGGCCGTCACTACATGCTCCGGGCTCCTCATCGATACCGGACAGGTCCGCGTCGAGCGAAGTCCCCACCAGGACGTCATTGCGGCGCACCTCGTCGTCCGTGAGGGCGAGCACTTCGCGGATCGCCTCCGTTGAGGTCGAAGCGGCCCTTGCGCGGCGCCTGGCGCTTCACGAGCGCGCGCGGCCTGTGGATCACCGTACTTGCCGCTTGACTACCGGGGTCAGATTTCGACGCGGAAACTGCCCCTCAGGGGGTCAGTATTGCAAGCGGATTCACACACAGCCCAAGAGCGGTGCGTCCACGCCGCTCTGCCCCCTGTTCCAGATCGGAGGCGCGTTCCGTGGTGCGCGCCACCCACGATCCTCTGGGGATAAACCAGGTTCTCGCGGGTTAGATCGTTGTTTGCGCTCGGAGTATTTGCGGTCCCTTCATGGAAAGACCTCGAATTCGGGAGGACGAGTCCCGAAAAATCCTAAATTGTTTAGCGATCAAACAAAGTCGGCTGCGCGATGAGCAGCCTAACACTCTGAATCGGCGGGGATTTTGGCGCGCCCGGCAGGATTTGAACCCACGACCCCCTGGTTCGTAGCCAGGTAATCGGAACAGTTCAAGAGATTAATCAATGCGTTAGCGAGGATGGATTCGGGACTCCTGCAGAAAAACGCATGGGAACGCAGGAGAGAGTCCCGAAAAACTCCCGAACGATCTTGCGCCGCGATGTCGCGCCGCGAAAGCGGCGCGCTTCGACGGCCGGCACATTCGGCCGCTTCACGATTCCCCCTTCCGCTCGTCGTGAATCCACGCGAGTGCGGCAAGATCGTGAAGGCGGTCGGCGTGAAGATCGATTGATCGACGATCGAGAACGTCCGGGCGTGGCCTTTCTCTGTCATGAGAACTTGTAATGGGCGATCAGCAACATATCATCCTGCACCTCGTCCGGCTGCTTCGCCAGGCCGGTATACGCTGCTGTATGTCTTGGTCCTCGTTCATCGTCTACCAGGATCGATGCGCGTCTTGCTGAGGAGGCTGCAGCAGCAGCAGGAGCAGCAGCTCGGGGACTCGAACTCGAGATCGTGCTCTGGCATCGCTGAATCAGCTTGGTCACCCTCTTCGCCCAAGACGACACCCACCCCGTCCCTCGCGATCACTCTGCTTGTCCGATGTCCAGGCGCTTGATCTTGCCTGTCGCTGAGAGCTGAAACCTGAAATAGGTGCGGAAATCACCCCACTGCTCGGAGTGAAAGTCCCCCGTCAGATCGAGTCCGTGGTTCTCGACGCGATCGATGGAAGTGAACCGCTCGTGACCGAGGGCCTCCTGACTGAACTTCTCGAGACTACGCGGGCTACCATCGTCAAATAGCTTGGCATCCACTTCAAACAGCGAGAGCCACGCTTTCTGGTCGCCCTTCTGCAAGGCGTCAATGGCGGCCTTTACCGTCGGGTTCGTCAGTTTGTCGGTGTTCATCACAGGCTCCTCTCTGGGCGCGTGTCGCAAAGGAAGGCCGGCTTTCGGCCCACAAGCGGCTATTCACGCGCTGGGAAAGACCACGTCGGGAATGACCGGTCCCACAGCGATACCGGGCGCGCTCGATGTCGGACACGCGGTGACCAAATCTCCGAAGCCGACTTCCGAAGATCTGCGACGCCAGCTGGCGCGAAAAGCTGCGCGAACGTCAGCTGGCTCAGTAGATCGAAATGCTCCTACCGACCCTGAGGCGACACTCAGTGTCGCGGAAAAGCAGACGTTCAACGTCGCGCGTAACGGGCCGCCGAGGAGCGCAGCGACGAGGGAACCCAACGGTTAGGCGCGGTTCAGCCAGCGTCGAGCAGTTTGCGCAGAGTGTCGACGGCGTCCCCCGGCGGTGTTGTCTGGATCGGGACGAAGATTTGCTCTACCTCCGCGCCAGATTTCACGATGATGAACCGCTTGCCCCGCACCTCGTAGACATTGAACGTTCTGTGATCACTTCTCGCGCGGGCGACCAGCGCCGCATTCTGCTCGACCAGCAGCGTATGCAGCTTCGATCCGATCTCCAGAACCATAAGCCAACGCCCCTGAGGTGCCTCACTTACGGCCGTCGCTCCTCAACTTCGCTTTGCGCCGTGCCTGCGCCTTCTGGATAGCTTCCTTGGTCAGCGGTCCGATGCCTATGCGCCTGTCGCCCGGCTTGGGGGTCTGAAACACTCGGGCATGGTGCTCGGCGCAGTACGCGCTACGCGACTGCGCCAGCCTCGAGCAGGGGTAACCGCTCCATTCGCAGCGGTGAACTACTCGCGCCATCCGGTCAGCCCGCTATTCGATCGAAACTCGCCCAGCACGGCTAGCCCGCTTCGGCGGCGATCGTCTCGCATGATGGAGCCTCGGCGAAGTCCTCGACTGCGGTAGACCGGCGAAGTGCGGTCGCCCGCCGCTCTTCACGCATCATACGCCGCGCGAGGTCCTGCTAGTCGTGCCGCACACGCAGGACCTCGTCCTACGAGATCCCGGCCCAGTAGCGGGCGGGCGTGTCGCGCTTCACGTTTTTCGGACCTCGCGCAAACCCAAGCTTGTACCGCAGGAGATCCTCATCGATGGATCCGGCTTCGTTAAGTCTTGCAAACGGCGGCAACGCGCCCATAATCCGTTCGTCGAATTCGCTGGGTCCGCCTGCGGCGCCGGTTCCCGCTGCTACTCCTGGTTTTCCTCCCATAGGTGTTTGATGCCACGGGCAGTATCGCGCGTGGCAACGCCAGCCTCGAGGAGAGCAATGGCTACCGGCGCCGTCAAGTTCTTCAACGCAACCAAGGGCTTCGGCTTCATCAAACCTGACGATGGAGCGAAGGACGTGCTCGTGCACATTTCGGCCGTCGAGCGCGCTGGCCTCGGCACGCTCAGCGAGAACCAGAAGGTTTCCTTCGACGTGGAGCGGGCCCCCAACGGCAAATCCTCCGCGGTGAATCTGAAAGCCCTGTAGCTTCGATTGCACAAGGGCTAGAGGGCCGCCCGCGTGTTCGTGGGCTCGAGGGATCTTGCCAACCTGGAAAACCGATCAATTCCAGCCACAGTTCAGCCAGGACCAATATGCGCTGATGGACACAACTCTCGTGGACACGGGCTTCGCCCCGTGGCGCGTCGGACGCGCAAGTCCTCATGCGACGCGATGGACCTTCGATCCTTCGCGTTGCCTCGAACGAGCAAGGACGAAAGGACCTATTCTTGGCATTCTTCTCAACGGTAAGTCAACCGCAGGGGATCCAACGTGGCTAAAGCCAACTATGCGTTCGCAAAGCGTCAGAGAGACCTCGTCAAGAAGCAGAAGAAGGAGGAAAAGCGGCGGCGAAAGCTTGCCGACCAGCAAGAACGGCTCGCGGAACCGCCCGCTCCACCGGCCGACCGCGGGACGACCGACGCCTGACCCCTACGGCTTCCAGCGGCAAGTAGGCCGCTGGCAAAGGCCGTACAGTGTTCAGGCTGTCGAGGCGCTAGAACTCCCACCTCCCACGCCCCTCGACTAGCGACCCCGGGCCGTTGTTTCTCTTCTCCGGATGCTCGCTATGCGTGTGGTTGAAAGAATCACCGGCACCGCCGGGCGCTGCGTGCTCACCAGCGCAGTCTGTCGCGACGACAGCGGCTCTTACGTCGCTCGCGCCACCGCCTTTCTGCTGACCGCAGCCCGTAGCGGTAGGCCGCTTCGCTCCGTGGCGACGGCTAGATCATCCTCGCTGGCTCGAGGCACTCTGTACGCTGGCATACATATGGCGGAAGATGTCGCGGGCTGGCGATCGCCGCCTGACATGGCCTGGCGCACCGGCTCTGCTCGTGGCGGGCCGTGAATGCGATGATGTGCATCCTTTCAGGAGAACTCGAATGCCGAAAGGTCAACAGCGAAGCAATCGTGAACCAAAGAAACCCAAGCAACCGAAAAAGCCCGCCGTTCCAGCACCGCCTTTTACCGGAATGCAGGCCAAAACGCCCGTTTACCCGCCCAGCAAGAAGCCCTAACGGGCGAGCCGTATGACCTGATCGACCGTCCGCGCGGCGGCGCGGTGTCGATCTCGGTGGATGCTGCCGTTCGCTGTGCGAAGTTCGATCACACGTCATCGAGCTCGCGAGCTGCATTGGCGGAAGACGGCTAGAACACGCCGAGGTGCTGGGTGATCAGCTCCCCGTTACCCGCGACACCACGGGCGAGGACGCAGGTGAGGTTGCTCGCAAGCTCGCCGATCAGATGGAGCGTTGAGCGGCCTTGCGCGATGCTTGCCGGCGGATGCGGTTCTTGTGATGTTGTGCTTTGCTTATGGACATCTTGCCTAACCCTCCTTCGCCTCGGATGAGGGCTACTTTTCATTCTCCATGGTCTTCGCCAACTGGGAGCTCTGATCCGGCAGCACCCGCTTAGCCATGCGATCTTTCGGAATACTCGAAAGCATCGCCACGAGCAGCGTCCAGGCAGCCGCAGAAGGCGCGGGTAGGTGGGCCATGTCAATGTGCGTGCGGGGTACGCCGCTACTCGACCGCGAAACCTACTCTACGCCGATTTAACAAACTGATTGCAGCCGCGAGCGATCGCTCGCGCATCGTCTTACTCCGCCACTCCCACGGCGGCACCGGCTTCGCATCCTTCCACAGTCCGCGCCTCGCCGCCTTCGCTGCCTCTTCTTCGTCGCGATAGACGAGCCGCTCTTGCGTAGCTTTCTCGTGCGCGTACTCTACTAGCCGACCGGTCGCGAGCCGTCCATCCGGAAACGCATTCAGGTCCCGATTGTGAGCTATGCTGTTTGCGTGGCGCCGAAAAACCTAAGAGATCCGAGTTGTAGTCCTCGCCGCTGGAACAAGCCATTTCGCCCCTAGGGCGGATGGGGGAAACGGCATGAACAGCATGATCTGGCAAGAACGGACGGCCGCGTCGCCGGAGGCTTCCTTCCCACCATCCCGTCACGATCCCCAGGACCTGGGGTTGATCCCCATGGTGATCGAGCAGAGCGGCCGGGGCGAGCGCGCCTACGACATCTACTCGCGGCTGCTCAAGGAGCGGGTGGTGTTCCTGGTCGGCCCGGTCGAGGAGAACTCGGCCAATCTGATCGTCGCGCAACTGCTATTCCTCGAGTCGGAAAATCCCGACAAGGACATTTTCTTCTACATCAACTCTCCGGGTGGGTCGGTGTCGGCGGGCCTCGCCATCTACGACACCATGCAGTTTGTCAAGCCGGATGTCTCGACGCTGTGTGTCGGCCAGGCCGCGAGCATGGGGGCGCTCCTGCTGTGCGCCGGCGCCAAGGGTAAGCGCCACTGCCTGCCGAACTCGCGCCTCCTGATCCACCAGCCGATGGGCGGGTTCGCAGGCCAGGCCTCCGACATCGCGATCCACGCCA
>DATFTC010000270.1:0-9740 GCA_035262305.1 Myxococcaceae bacterium
GCTCTGACCAGCACCTTCAACTCAGACCTGATCGGAGCGATCGATTACCTCCCCGGCAACTTCGGCGTGGAGCACGGCGACTTCACAGGAGGCATCGTGGAGATCAAGAGCCGCGCCGCGCGCGACGAGCTACACGGCTACGCAAAGACGAGCCTCATCGACGCCGGGGCGCTTCTCGAGGGCAACGCTGGCGTCAAGGGCCTCAATTTCGCCATCGCGGGCCGGCGCAGCCTCGTCGACCTAGCGCTGAAGTCCGTCTCCAGCGACAGCTTCAACTTCACCACCGCTCCGCAGTATTACGACGCACAGGTCCGGCTCGACTACACTCCGCCCGGAAGCGGGCATTCGTTCTCGCTGCTGGGGCTGGTCAGCGACGACCAGCTCGGAGTGCTGATCAAGCGTCCTGCCGAAGCAGATCCGAATAGCAGCGGCGATGCCTTCAGCGAGCTTCAGTTCTCGCAGCTCCGCCTGAGGCACGGATATCACTCGGGGAGCTTTTCGCTCGACACCAGCCTTTTCGTGGGCACGCAGTACACCGACGAGCGTTATGCCAATCGCACCGACGTGCGCGTCAACGAAGTGCAGGCCGCGGTTCGCAGCACGGCAAGCTACCGCTTCTCCGAAGTGGTTGCAGGCTCGATCGGGCTCGACGTGAACAACGACCGTTTCAACTACCGAGTGCGGGCCCCGTCAAACGGAATCCCGCGGGAAGGTGATACGCGCGACACCTTCCGCCCCGATCAGCCCATCGTCGACCAGCCGGAAACCACCGCCGACCGATTCAATCCCGCGGTGTGGTCCGAGCTGAGGCTGACGCTGTTTCACGGGTTCACCCTGACGCCGGGCGTCCGCCTCGACGCCTTCCACTACACGCAACAGCAATCGCCGAGCTACACCGTTTCACCGCGTCTCGCCGCTCGCTGGGAGATTGGGGAGGCGTTCGCGCTCAAAGGTGGCGCAGGCATCTACACGCAGGGCTCGCGGGGCGCCGACATGACGCGCGCGTTTGGAAATCCGGACCTGTTGCCGCAGCGAGCGTTGCAGACATCGTTCGGAATGGAGCTGCGGCCGGTCCAGGGCGTGCTCTTCACCGCGGAGGGTTTCTACAAGCGGCTTGATAACATTCCGGTGCGCACGGACGCGAGCGTGGTGGTGAACGGCCAACCCGTGCCGGAGAATCTCGACAACGCCGGCGTCGGCCGCATCTACGGGGCGGAATTCCTCCTCCGCAAGGAGCTGACCGATCGGCTCTTCGGGTGGATCTCGTACACGCTGTCCAGGAGCGAGCGCCAGAATGCGCGCGGTCAGCCGTGGCGGCTCGCCGACTATGATCAGACGCACAATGTCACCGCGGTCATCAGCTACAAGCTTCCGCGCGGATGGCAAATCGGCGGCCGCTTCCGACTCATCAGCGGAAATGTCTACGCCCCGGTTCTCGGCTCGAGATACTTGGCGTCCACCGATTCGTACGTCGCCAGCTACGGCCTGACCAACAGCTCGCGGCTCCCGCCGTTCAACCAGCTCGACATCCGCGTCGACAAGACCTGGACGTTCGACCACTGGACGCTGAACGTGTTCCTGGATCTGCTCAATGCCTACAACCGCCGCTCTATTGAAAGCGTGGCGTATTCGTACGACTACGCGAACCGCCAGTACGTAGAGGGGCTGCCGATCCTTCCGAGCATAGGAGTGAAAGGAGAATTCTGATGCGCGCAGCGCTTCTCGCCTTCGTTTCCTTCGCCATCGCCGGTTGCAGCAACAACCTGCCCAAGCAGAGCATCATCGACAAGCTTCGGGTGTTGGCGGTGCAGTCAAATCCCGCGGAGCTGGTGGTCGCAGACTCATTGCCCGCGGTGACGCTCACCGCGTTGGCGATCGAGCCGTCGGGCGCGGCAATCGAGCTCCAGTGGGCGCTCTGTCCGCTTCCGGCGAACCTGCCGCCTCCTGCATCGCTCGACTGCCCGGGCAGCTACGGAATCGCGCTGCCGCAGAATGGCAACGGGGTCGCGCGGCTCGACCTCGCCGATCCGAGCACGCAGCCATTCTGGGACGTGCTCTACCGCACCGCGGATGGAACGCCGCTGACCGACGAACAACGGGCTGCAACCCTTGCTTCGGGGACGACGGCAGTGGCGGGATTTTCGGCGAGGGCGGGCGGTGGGGAGCTGGACGGATTCGCGGAAATCCCGCTGCGCGGCGCCGGCGCGCCGATCAACCGCAACCCATCCCTCACCGGCCTTCTCGTCAATGGCGTTGAGTTGCCGGAGAATGGATCCGGTGTTCTGGCCGCGGGACTGAAGGTCCGTTTGCAACCGGTGCCGGCGAGCGATGCAAAGGAAGACACGGGCAATGGACTGGAGGCGCTCAATTTCTCCTTCTTCGCCACCGACGGAGACCTCGCTTCGCTGAGATCCACAGACCAGACGTCGACGGGCGAGCCGGCCGATTCGTCCATCGATTACACTGCGCCAAGCACCATCGGTTCAGTCCAGCTCTGGGTGGTGATCCGCGACGGCCGCGGCGGAGTTGGCTGGATCACCCGCAGCGTGCAAGTCCAATGAGAATGTTTTGATTTGCACAGGTCAATGTCTTCGATTGGCTCGCAGCCCGAGGCAACCTGTAACGTTTAACAACGCAGAGAGACCAGGCGTTCAGGAGAATTCGATGTCAATTGCTCAACGCGTGGCAACGGTGTTGATCGCCGGCCTGGCTATCGTCGGCAAAACGTATGCAGATGACGTGAGCGACGCGAACGAGACAGTCACCCGGTTTAAGAAGACCGACCCCGCTCTCGATCGCTTTTTCAAGGACAGCGTCGGCTACGCCGTTTTTCCAAGCGTCGGCAAGGGCGCATTCATAGTTGGCGGTGCACACGGGTCGGGTATTCTCTACGAGGGCGGGGAGCCGGTGGGTCACGCATCGCTCACTCAAGCAACTGTCGGCTTCCAGTTCGGTGGTGAAGCCTATGCGGAGATCATCTTCTTCGAGACCGAGCAAGTGCTCTCCAATTTCAAATCAGGCAACTTCGCGTTCTCCGGCCAGGTAAGCGGCGTCGTGTTGGCCTCGGGGGCAGCGGCCAATGCCAACTACCAATGGGGAGTCGCGGTCTTCACCGCCGCCAAGGGCGGGCTGATAGTCGATGCGAGCCTCGGGGGCCAAAAGTTCAGCTACACCCCAATCGAAAAGGGTAAATAGCCGACGCTCTTTGCGGGCTGCCGGATCAGAGAAGACATGGCCGGAGCAATGAAAGTTGGCGTGGTGGGGGCCGGAGCAGTGGGCTCCGCGTGCTTGATGTCGCTCGTCCTCCGCGGCTCGGCGCGCGAAATCGTGATCGTGGACAGAACCCGTAAGCGCGCGTTGGCGGTAGCGACCGACTTGCGATACGGCGCGTCACTCTCGCCTCCAGTGGATATTCGCGATGGCGATTACACAGATCTCACCGGCTCTGCGCTGGTGATGGTTACCGCCGGTGTGAATGAGAAATCGGGAGGCGCGACCGATCGCGCTGATCCAACCGGCAGGCTCAAACTGCTCGACGCCAACCTCGGCGTTTACCGAGACATTCTTCCTTCGATTTTCCAGGCTGCCCCGGAGGCGGTAATCCTAGTCGTCACCGATCCGCCGGACCCTCTCGCCGACTTCGTTCGCTCCTTCGGTTTCAAGCGAGTGTTGAGCAGCGGCACGTTTCTCGACAGCTTGCGATTTCGGTTTCACCTGGCTCAGCGGCTGAAGGTCGATCCCACTTCTGTGCACGCTCAAGTTCTTGGCGAGCACGGGACCTCGGAGGTGCTCGTCTGGTCGACGGCCGGCGTCGCGGGAGTGCCGGTCTTCCAGGCCCTGCGAAGCTCGGGTCAAAACAGCGAAGAGCTCAGAACCAGCATCGAGCGCGAAGTTCGCTACGCGAACATCGCCATCATCGAGGGCAATCAGGCCAGCCAATATGGAATCGGCATCGCATCCGCGCGCATCGCCGAGGCGGTGTTGCGCGACGAGCGAATCGTGATTCCGATCGGCTCCTACAATCCGAATTACGGCGTGACGCTCTCGGTGCCGAGCGTGCTCGGGCGAGAGGGCGTGGTGAAGATTCTCGAGCCGGAATTGGCCGAGAACGAGCGTCAAGCCCTTCAACGCAGCGCTGAGACGCTCAAGAGCGCGCTCGCTCATATGAAACAAAAGGGGTAGAAGCGGCCCGCAGTGAGTTGCGAGCGACGTTAGACATTGCGAGGGATCATGTGACGTCCTGGATAACGGCGTTATTACTCTCTGCAGGAATTGCCGAGGCCAGTTCAGACACTTGGGAGCTCGATCCCAAACGCAGCGAACTTTCGCTTCACGTTTACAAGGCGGGCTTGTTCTCGGGCTTTCTGCACGACCATCTATTTGTTCCACAGAGCTGGAAGGTCACCGTCCACTTTGACCCTTCTCATCACGAATCCTTTCACGTTGACGTTGTCATAGCGGCCTCTTCGCTGCGCGACATGGAGCCCAAGCTGTCGGCCGAGGACCGGGCCAAGGTTGATCAGCAAGTAATCAGCGCCGATGTTCTCGATGCCACGCGGTTTCCGGAAATCGTGTTCTCCGCCCAGCGGTTCGTTGTTACGGCGCAGCACGGTGACGAGTTGGAGGGAACCGCCGATGGCAAGCTCTCGCTTCACGGCGTAACACGCTCGCTGCAAGTTCCTGTTCGCGCCTGGGACCGGGGCAGTGAGCAGGTCGTCCTCGGCAAAGTTTCATTCAAACAGAGCGATTTTGGAATTGCCCCTTTGCACAAGGCCGGAGGTTCTGTCGCCGTCGAGGACCAAGTGTTGGTTGATTTCGCCCTCCGCTTGCGCGCATTAAACCAGAAATGATGGATGCGGGGGTAAGCTAATCCGCGCGAGTCGTCGCCGCTTCGCCGCGGTCGGTAAATCGCATGGCAAATATTGCGAGAATCATGGCTGAAGAAAGCCACGAAACTCCTTCTTCCGATTCGGCACACCCGCTGCGGCGTTGGTTTGTGGCCTACAAAACAGTGGCGAACGAGCTCATCGCGCCTGGGTTATCGGGAAACACTTCCGTGCGGATCGGCTGTGGGATATACCCCCGGCCGTGCGACTGGCGATCCCACTCCCGTCGAATCGAAAACCGGCGGAGGCCTCCCCGGCAGCGCACCTCGTGGCGGGTGCGGTCGTGCTCAGTGAAAAGGACTCAATGGCTAGCGGCGCCCGCGGCCTCGGGAGAGCCACCCGCTCGTCAGCCTTTGTCGCCCTGCTCGTGGTCGGCATCCACCTGGGCTACGGAGTGTCGCCGCTCATGGCCAGCCAATGCGCGTGCTCACACGGACCCGAAGTCCCTTGTGACTGCCCGCATCACGTGCCAGCCCATGGTTCAACGCCTCCGCCATGCCACCCCCATGCGAAGTCGCACCGCGCTGCGGATTCCAGCTCTCAACAGCCTTGCCTTCGCGCCCGATGCGGCACGATTCCTCCAGACCTGATCTTGATCGCACTGGTCTCGACGTCTGAACGTCCAACGCTCATCCCGCCACCTCCACTCGAAGAGCCGGTACCCTTTTCTCCCCTGCAACCGCCAGAGATCTTCATCTTTCCCCTAAAGCATCCTCCAAAAGCTTAGCGCCTGATTTACCCATATTTGTTTTTTCAGGCCGGTTCCACTCTCTAGCTTTAGGAGGGTTCGATGGTTTTCAAAGACATCGGCCGAGAAGGCTGCGCCGCCGTGATTGTCCGCATGAAATCAGCGTCGGGCGGAAACTTGCGCGTTTTAGCAGCGAAAAGGAGGAGCTCATGAAACACCCTATCCCCGCACTCATCGTGACCGCTATCGCGGTTGCAGTTGCCCGATGCTCGAGCAATGGGCCGGCCGGAGGGACGGTGATGGGCGCCCTCGACCAGCACTGCACACTCCCCGATGGGGGTACCCGGGTGCAGCAGACAGATCCGGTCGCTTGTCACCCCGAGGGTGGAGACGTCACCACCGTCGTTTATGGCCCAACTCTCTTCAATGCCGAGGGCGATGACGACAACTGCAAGTACCACGTAAAGTTCTCATCGTCGGCGGTCTACGAAAATCAAGACGTGAACTTCACGGCGATGGTGACCCGCAAGACCGATGGCATGCCCGCGCCCGTCGCCAAAACTTCGCTTGAGGTTTTCCTCAACGACATGCATCCGGGCCCCAACTCGGGTCAGAAAAGTACCGAGAATCCAGCGGGCACGTACAGGATCGGCCCAATTCGATTCGACGCCGCTGGGCAATGGACGATCCGATTCCACATTTACGATGAGTGCTCAGAGCTGCTGGAGACCTCGCCGCACGGGCATGTAGCGTTTTACATCTCGGTGCCATGAGGCGCGGTGGTGAAAGCGGCCGTTGTTGTCGCGTTCAGATGGTTGCGCCGGGTTGCAGCCGATTGGAGCGTGTAATTGTGCTTAGTGAAATGAATCGTTCGACGCATCGCTCTCAATCGATTGCGATTGCCGTAATAGCTGTGATCATTCACGGCATTTATTCTTCGCCGGTGTTCGGATGCTCGATTTGCCAGTCTGGGGATCCGCTTGCCCCTGTAGGCACTGCAAAATTGGATCCGGGGCAAGTGCAGATTGCGCTCCACTATGAGTACCTCACTGCGCAAGCCCGGAGCGACGACAATCCCTACTTCATCGAAACGCTGACACAAATGACCCTTCGCCCCGTCGTCGCGTTCAGTCCGTGGGGACGCCTGAGCGTGGTGATACAAGCTCCGATCGTCTACAAGGACTTCGGGGAGTGGTTTGTCCCCGCGCCGGGAACGCCGATTGACTCGACGGCGGACTTCAACCCAACGAGGACCCAACCGACCGGGCTTGGGGATGTCGACCTGGGCATTCGTCTCTTCGCGCTCGATCGCAAGGACTTTGATCGCTTCAGCTGGCACCGGCTCGGAGTGTCCATCGGGTCTTCGTTGCCGACCGGCTCAAACGATGCTCAGGCGAACGGTGAACGAATCGACGAGCACGCTCAACTCGGAACCGGCGCATTTGGTCCATATGGAGGAATTCTGTATGCCTTTAGCCAGGACCCCTGGAATTTTTTTGGGAGCGTCAGTGGGAAGTTTCCGCTGACCAATGGCCATGGATATAAATACGGCGCCGCGCTTCTTTGGAGTATCGCGGGCGAATACCGAATTATCGAACGTCTTTCATTGGGTGTTGGCTTGGACGGACGCTACGCCGCGCGAGACGTCCGGAATGGTGAATATCAAGAAAACACCGGCGGTTTCGTGCTCGCAGCCGTGCCGATCGTCAAGTTCAACCTCTACGACGAGCTCTGGCTGACCGCTCGAGCGCAGCTGCCGATCGCAACTCATCTGTCCGGAGAACAGAGTGTCGGGCCGACCTTCATCACCGGAGTGCAATACACGTTTTAGCAGAGCTTGACGTCGAGATGGACAACTGCCGAGAGCTCCTCGGCTCGTACAAAGTACTCGTCGCTCGTCAAGGCCGCATCCAAACATCGAACGCGTGATGCGTGTCTAGGTACTCGCGCACGGAAGCGATCCTTCCGTCGCGGAACGTGATCAAGAAATGGTACTGCTGTCGGTACTTGCGGCCGTTCCGAAGATCGCCCTGCGATTCAACCTCAACGGCCACGTCGTTGCCTTCGGCGAGAATGCCAAGGACCGTCATGTGAAGGCCGCCTTCAAGCTGAGCGAGCATCCGTTCGAAGAGACGCTTCAAACGCTCCTTGTTGTAGATACCGGCCACTGGCGACAGCTCGGGCTTCCCTGGTACGCGCCACGTCACGTCGTCCCTCATCAAGGCAAGCACGCCCGGAATGTCGCTTGCGTCGAAGCGTGCGAAGAGCTCTACGGCGCAGCGCTTGTTGTCCTCGTTGGTTGCGGTGCCCTGTTCCATCGTTTTCCTCCTGAATCGTCGGAAGTTTCACAATTCGTTAATCCTTGAGAACGGTCAGTTTCGTGAGAACGGTCAGTTTCAGAGTGCGTGGCTTAACAAACAAGGGGTTTCCCACGAAATCCTGTTTTCACACTGTGTACAACGTCAACAATCTGATCAGATGTTCCTTGACATGGTCGAACGAACGAAGCAGAAGGCGCGTGCTGTCGCGGACGATGGCTCGGGGTGGCGTGGGCGACAATTACCACAATCAGCAAGGGGGCAATCTCATGAAGAGGCGCAGCATTGGTCTTTTAGGGCTTGGTGGCACCGCTGGGTTGCTGTTGACATTTGGCCTCGCAATTGCCGAGAGCGATGATGCCGGATCTTGGCCGCAGTGGGGACAAAACCCGCAGCACCAAAGCTTCGTGTCGACAGTAGGGCAGGACGCTACGTCGATATTGGCCGACGTGATCTACGATCCTTTTACCGCAGCCGAGGAAGCGGATACCGGTGGAGAGCTGTTGGTCCACTATCAGGTGCCTCTCCTCGACGGGCAGGACGTCTTCATGGAGTTCAAGTCCGGTCAATTCATCGAGTGCGTTCCGCCTGGATCCGGGAACCCGCCCCCGGGCCAGGCGGATTGTGGAATCTCCAATTGGAACAGCCAGACCTGGAACCAAAAGCGGCTGCATTGGGAAAACGGTGTCTTGGTCGAGAAATGGAATTTCCAGAGCGACTGGAAGGCCGTTCGCATCGAGCTCGCCCAGTGGGAACCGGTCTACCACGCCGTACTGGTAGGTGACTTCGTATATGATCCAGGCTTCAGTGGCAGCGTGTTCAAGCTGGACAGGGGCGACGGCAGCGTCGTGTCTCGGATCAGCCCGTTTGGCACAACTGACGCCAACACGTTCGTGGCTGGACCGCTCAGTGCCGACAGCAACGGGAACGTCTACTACAACGCGATCAAGTTCACTGACCAGACCATCGGCTTCTTCCCTGGATTGGTCAACAGCTGGCTGGTGAAGATCGCCCCCGACGATAGCGTAAGCATGGTCAGCTATCCGTCGTTGCTGGCTTCAGTCAACCCACCCACTAGGTGCGAGCGCAATTACAGTATCTTTAATCCCAGTACCCCGCTTCCGTGGCCTCCCAGTACGGACACGCCGACCCGTATGGGTAACTGCGGCGCCCAGCGTCCGGGCCTCAACATCGCGCCCGCGATCGGTCCTGATGGGACCATCTACACGGCAAGCCGCGGCCATCTCCCCACCGGCGGGGACCGCGCGTCTTACGTGGTAGCGGTGAATCCCAACTTGACCCTCAAATGGGCGACCTCGCTCACAAACACGCTCAATGACGGCTGCGGCGTTCTTATTCCGATCGCCACGGAAGTCATGCCCGCGAACCCGCCATGGGACCTTGCAACGTTCAAGGGCAAGTGCCGCTTCGGCGCCAACTTCGGTGTCGACCCGGCGACGAATTCGCGGGGATCAGGTCGCATCAATGACGCCGGGACTTCTTCACCAGTCGTGCTGCCCGATGGGAACGTCTACTTCGGGGCCTGGGGTCGCTACAACGTGTCGCGCGGCCACGCTTACAAGCTCAACGGCTCTAATGGTGCCATCATGGCCACCTACGACTTCGGTTGGGACGACACTCAGGCGGTGTTTCAACACGACGGCACATATTCGATCGTGATGAAAGACAATCACTACGATGAGGAGGAGGGCTTCTACTGCAACACTTTGATTGATCCTGCAACTGGGAACTTTTTCCCGACGGTGTCGCAGCCGAACGGGGATCCGACGATCAAGCAGAACGTTATATGCGATTATACGACCATCCCGGCCGGGCCGTTCTTCATCA
>DATFTC010000271.1:0-6624 GCA_035262305.1 Myxococcaceae bacterium
CGACGACTTCTAGAAGAGCGTCCTTACCGATGCAACGCCCGCAGCTCCGAATAACCGAGATACTTTGCCAATCGAGCCAGCGTGCGCGCGATATAGTGCGCCGAGGATGATCGTCGTTCTCGAAGATGACAATTGTCTTCATGTCTATGAATCGATCGCAGATGTTGTGCGGCATATCGAGTCACTCGACGCTGAGGATGTGTTGCGTGCAGTTTTCGACCAGGATGGGCAGCGCTATCGAATCGAATGGATCAGGCCGAATCGGCGAGCATGGCTCGCCGTTGAAAACGGCGAGTATCGGCTCGTTGCGGACGGGACACCGTCGATGGCGGAACTGATCAAATTAATCGACAGCCATCGCCCCGTCGGCCCCCGGGCTGAGCAGGTGCTTCGCGATTTGGAACGGCGATCGCCCCGGTGATGCTGGCAGGTTCGGCTTCGAAAACCGCGTCACAAACCACGCGCCGAACAAGACTCGGTGCTGGAACGTCCCATCGCCATTTCCCAGAAAGACGCCGAGGGCCCGAGAGCTTTCGCAACCGGCCATGAGGTCGGGCTTCCCATCGCGGTTGAAGTCCGCGACCGCCACCGAGTACGGATTGTTGGCCGGCGCCGTGCCGGCGAATGACTTCAGGCTTTTCGGATGGTTTCCGCCAGCTCGGCGAAGTTCACGCGCCCTGTTCCTTCCCCGAGCGCCTGCACCCCATGACCTCCCGGGCTGTAGCGGGGCAGAACGTGCACGTGCAGGTGGAAGACGTGCTGGCCGGCGTCCCTGCCGTGGTTCCAGCCGACGTTCATTGCCAACGGCCGCAGAGCGTCGGTCACCTTGCGCATCACCGTCTTCACCCCGAGAAAGAGGCTGCCGACCGCGTCGTCGGGGAGCTCGTTCAGCGTTGCGGCGTGAGCCGTAGGGATGACGACCACGTGACCGCGCGCGACTGGATATTTATCCAGGAATGCGACCGCCGCCGGGCTCTCGAACACCATCTCCGCTTTGACCTTGCCCTGGACGATTTGGCAAAAGATGCAGTCGCTCATGTCGCGTCCTCCGTGTGCTTTCTTCCGTGGCCCGACGATGTCTCAGATTCCCGTGCCTTGAGCAAGGCTTGAATCAACGAGCCCTACGAAGGGGTGCTCAAGAGGGATGTCCGCCATCGATTCGTCATCGACATCGCGAGTCTGCCGCGCCGAGGAGATGCGCGAACGCGACAAGGACCGCGTTGTGGACATAGTGCGCAACAATTACGTGAGCACCGGGTGGACCGGCTTAGAGTTTTCACGTGCTCAAGTTTCATAGTTTTCAGTCTAAAGGGCGCTTTGCGTCAAAGGGTGTGGATGTGCGATAGGCGAGGTGGAAGACCCCGAAACGCCTCGCTCTACCGATATCATTCCTTTATCGTCTACAATCATGTTTCATGATGTTTTAGACTGCGAGCCGGGGCTTGCAAGAGGAGACAAAATGGGCGCTCTGTTAATGACTACTGGCTGTCTTTCAGCCCTGCTGTTGAGCAGTTCGAGCGCAGGCGCCCGAGCCTGGAGCGATCGTTCTGAAGAAATTCGCCTCAAAGCAGATAACGGATTTTACGGACTTAGCTGGGAAGTAGACATTTGGCGAGACAGGGAGGGATTTCATCGCACGACAACTGTAACGGGACGGGCCTCGAAAGATCGCCTTACCGAAACTGTCACCGTGACATCTGCGGACGTAGAAAAGTTGTGGCAGACGCTGGAGTCGCTCCATTGCTGGGCGGGTCCCAAACACAAGGATTGGATATTAAAGGAGACCGACCGGGGAACCGTCTTTCTAAACCGCAAGGGCCGAAAGAAGACCTTCAACTATTCTGAAGCCTGGGATGTGGCCGTTGCCATTTCGAAGTTCGGCCAACTCGACAACCTTCTGGGGACGGCACGGCAAAAGAACTTCGGAAATGGATGAATCGCCGCGTGAGTTTAACGACTCTCGAAACGGCGGGGTCTCTCGCGTTTTGAGTTCTTATTGAGCCTTCGCGGCAATCTGACGGAGCACGAACGGATTATTCGGAAGCTTCCGGTCCCAGTGCTGCCAGAGCTGGCGCCGCCGATCCTCTAGGGTCTCCGCTTTCACCGCGTCGCCGGTCCGGCGATAGAGCTGAGCGAGGGCTTCATAGATTTGCGAGAGTTTGGGAGCGTCGCGTAAGTCATTGAGCGCATCCGGTTTCGCTGCCATCACTTTGTCCAGAAGCTCCTCGTAGAGCTCGAGCGCCCGCCGCGGCTCACCCAGATCCGCCTCGTAGTCTGCCTGTGCGCGGAGCGTGCTGAAAACTTCGCCGGAGAGCGGAACCTGCTCGACGGGATAGTCCTTCGTGTCTTGCAGAATAGCAAAGGCGGCATCGATCCGTTGTTTGGCTTCGCCGGCTCGCTTAAGAGCGCGGAGAGGATAAGTAGAGTTCGCCAGCACCAAGACCTGATCGCGCCGCGACGCCAGCCGATTTCGGATCTCACCGAGGCGGCGGATCGCCAAGTCGTACACCGCGAGAGCTTGCTGTGGATCGGTGTGTCGCAGAACGTTACCCAGCGGGTTCCCGGAGTTTCCGACGCGGCTTCGACTGGTGGAGTCGATTGGATCTTTGGCGGCCGCCGCCTCGGCGATGGCGAGAGCCTTCTGGAAAGCTTCGATGGCGTCCGCTGGCCGGTTTAAATTGGCAGCGCCGTCTTCTCCAAGAATGAGACCTTCGCGCAAGAAGACGCCAAACAGGTTGATCATTCGCGCGGTCTCGCTTGGGTAAGCCGCGCCCTCTACAAAGGCAGTCCAATCCTGGCGCGCCGAGGACCATTCGTGGCGCGCCTCTCATCTTGCTGCGCTGACCGCCGTGATGCTTGGAGAGTCTCCGCGCCCTGCGGAGCCAACAACAGTTAAGGAATTGTCGACATCGAGTAATTCCTCGAAAATAGGGTGCCAGACTCCCAACGGGTCGCGGCCGACACATCCAAGGGTGCGGCATAACTCGGTCAGCTCTCCCGTCGCTCTGGTTGCAAACACGAATAAACGGGAATCCGGACGCGCCTCATTCCAGGCACGCGTTCTGATCGGTTCCTGGTCGCGAAGCGGTTGCATCTTGCTCGAGTAGGTCAAAGCTGAGCCCGCCCGGGGGCAGGTCGACTGGGCGGGCATTCTCGCCCCCAACGGCCGAGGGTGGAACCGCGCGGCCCCCTCTCTCTCCGCTAATCCAACGTTTAGTTGTCCGCCGCGCAGCTTTCCCAACATCATGGCTTGCCATCCGCGAGAAGGGAAGGTTCTATGACCACCGCCAAGCAAGAAACGCGCGGAGCACTTCCGGCCTCAGTCATCGCTGAAATATTGGCGGTCGGCGTGCTGTTGGCGCTCAGTGCGTGCGCGGTGGGTCCCAAGTTCACAAAACCTGAAACGAAGCCTTCCGAAACCTGGAGCACGAAGAGCGACCCGCAAATCTCGACCGAGAGCGCAGTAAACCCTGCGTGGTGGCAGGTGTTCAGCGATCCGGCGCTCAATCGCCTCGTCGAGCTCGCCTACCAGCAGAACCTGCCACTGCAGGTTGCCGGCCTGCGGATCGTGGAGGCCCGCGCCCAGTTGGGCATTGCCACCGGCAGCCAGTATCCCCAGCTGCAGGTGGTCTTCGGCCAGGCGGAAGCAGTGGGGCTCAGTAACAACACCGCCAATTCTCCGCTCACACTCGCAGGCAGTTTGCCGCCGGGCACGTCCCTGAGTTTCAATCGCAATTATTTCAATTACCAAATTGGCTTTGATGCGGTCTGGGAATTGGATTTCTGGGGCAAGTATCGACGAGGCGTGGAAGCGGAGACCGCCAGCCTGCTCGCGACGGTAGGCGATTATTATTACTCCCTCGTCACGCTCACCGCGGAAGTGGCGCGAACTTATGTGGTGATTCGGACCTTCGAGGTGCTCGTCGAGCTCGCCCAGGAAAACATCAGGAATCAGGAGCAGGGGCTGCAGATTGCCCAGTCGCGCTTCCGCCATGGCGCCACCTCGGAGCTCGATGTGACGCAGGCTACGACTCTACTGGAGAGCACCCGGTCTACTGTGCCCCAGCTGCAAATAGGGCTCGAGCAGGCACGAAATGCCTTGAGCACGCTGCTGGGGCAACCCACCGGCACGGTCGAGGCATTGCTGGCTGGACCCAAGGAAATTCCAAAGGCGCCGGCGAAGGTAGTCGTCGGCGTGCCGATCGAGATGCTCAGGCGGCGCCCGGACATCCGCAGCGCCGAGCTCACTGCCGCCGCGCAGTGTGCCCGCATCGGCGTTGCCAAGGCGGAGCTCTATCCGAGTCTTACACTTTTCGGCTCGTTCGGGGTTCAGGCCAGCGACAAAGGAGCCTCCGCCAATCCCTTCTCGGCCGACGCCCTCTACTATACGGTTGGCCCCCGCATTAGTTGGCCCTTCTTCAACTACGGTCGCATCGAGAACGGTGTGCGCGTCCAAGATGCGCGGTTTGAGCAGCTGCTCGTCAACTATCGCAACGCCGTGCTCAAAGCGGCGCAGGAAGTTGAAGATGCAATGATCGGATTTCTCAATGACGAAAGAGCCGTAGCGTTTCAACAAGGCGCCGTAAAGGCCGCTCAAAGGTCGGTGGAGATTGCTCTCGTGCAGTACCGAGAGGGCGCCGTGGATTATCAGCGCGTCCTGGATGCGCAACGTTCCCTCTTGCAGGAGCAGAACAGCCTTGCCCAGACGAGCTCAGGCGTTGCGACGAATTTGGTAGCGCTGTACAAGGCGCTGGGCGGAGGTTGGGAGTTGCGCCAAGGCCAGCAATTCATTCCAGAACAGATGCAAAACGAAATGAAAGACCGGACCAATTGGGGCGACATGCTATCCCAGCCGCGCGACCCCGAAACCACAAAACCCGCATCAGCGGCGAAGGACTAGCGGAGGTCTCCCATGGCCAAGATCTCAAAATCGACTGTGAAGTGGATCATTGCGGCGGTCGCGGTGGCGATAGTCGCGTTTGTCGGCTTTCGGTATTGGCAGGCAAGCAAAACCGCCCTGCCCGATGGAATCGCTTACGGCAACGGCCGAATCGAGGGGAAGCTTGTCGATGTGGCTGCAAAGGAGGCGCTGAGGGTCAAGAAAATCCTCGTTGACGAAGGCGATCTGGTCAAGCCCGGCCAGGTGCTGGTGCAGTTGGACACCGTTACCCTCGAGGCTAACCTCGCCGAGTCCAACGCGGCGGTCGCGGCCGCGGAGGAACGCCTCGCATTGGCCAACGCGAACATCAAGAAGCAGAAAAGCGAGGTCGCGCTCGCCAACGTCGAGGCCGAACGCTCCCGGAAACTGGTCCAGGATGGCGCCGGGTCGCAGCGCGAGCTGGACGTCCGAAAGACCAAGGTGCAGACGACCAAGGCCAGCGAGGCGGAAGCGGTAGCAGGGTTGGCAACCGCCAAGCAGCAAGTCGAAGTCGCCCGAGCAAACTCGGCGACGATTCAAACGCGCATCGACGACGCGACGCTCAAGTCCCCGGTTACCGGAAGAGTGCTGTATCGCCTGGCTGAACCCGGCGAGGTTTTAGCGCCCGGCGGAAAAGCACTGACGTTGGTGAACCTGGAAGACATCTACATGGAGATATTCCTCCCTGCGGAAGATGCCGCCCAGACGAAGCTCGGCGCCGAAGGACGGATCACCGTTGACTGGGATCCCAACCGCGCAGTCGCCGGATTTGTCAGCTTCGTGTCCCCGGAAGCGCAATTCACTCCGAAGCAGGTCGAGACGCGCAGCGAACGCGAAAAGCTGATGTTCCGGGTCAAGATCCAGGTGCCCAGACCGATCGCCAAGCAATACGTCGAGGCCATCAAGACGGGCGTCCGGGGCATTGGCTACGTCAAAGTGAAAGAATCTGCCGTCTGGCCGCCTTGGCTGCAGAACCTCGTGCTGCCTCCTAAGTCCGACGCGCTGGGCCAATCCAAGACCGACTAGGGCGCAACCTTGGAGATCTCGTCCACAGCGTCATCCACGCCTCTCGAGTCGTCTGCCGGAGTCGGCGGAAAGCCGGTGGTTTCTGTCAAAGACGTTACGCACCGATACGGCAGCGTCGTAGCGCTCGATAACATCTCGATCGATATTCCCAGCGGCATCATGGTGGGCATCGTGGGCCCGGACGGCGTCGGCAAATCGACGCTCATGGCCCTGATCGCTGGCTCGAAGAAGATACAGCAGGGGACGGTGATGGTGCTGGATGGGGACATGGGTGAGCGCGGGCATCGCCGCGCGGTGGGCCCGCGGGTTGCGTACATGCCTCAGGGCCTGGGCAAGAACCTCTATCTGGAGCTCAGCGTTTACGACAATGTCGATTTCATGGCGCGGCTGTTTGGACTGTCGGCCACGGAGCGCCCAACCCGCGTCAAAGGGCTGCTCGACGCCACCGGGCTCGGTCCCTTCCCGCAACGGCCGGCCGGCAAACTCTCGGGCGGAATGAAGCAGAAGGTCGGGCTGTGCGGCGCCTTGGTCCACGACCCGGATCTCCTCATTCTCGACGAGCCCACCACGGGCGTGGACCCGCTGTCCAGACAACAATTCTGGACGCTCATTGACGATATTCGCAAAGGGCGCCCCGGCATGAGCGTCGTCATTTCCACCGCCTACATGGACGAGGCGCA